>SKOQ01000108.1 GCA_007119985.1 Marinospirillum sp. | reverse complement strand
CCATCGCTTATCTTGCCCAGCTCAGAACTTTCGCATCCACTCAGCTAGCGTTTTTTCAACCACGGATGCCGCTTGTTTAGTTAACGATTCACAACCGCATTGAGGGCATGCCTTGGGTAAGTCTAGCGGTGAGAGTACATCACTTTTAGGCGCCCGCACTGAACTCCAGCCACACTGCGGGCAACTCAATTTATAAGGTTTGGGAGGAAATGGCATTGTAACGGTATCTCCTATCGATTCGGCAACACTTGAATCAAAAAGAGCCGCAGTTCAGCGGCTCAACTGAGTCGATCACAAATCAAGCTTTTTACATGATCTTAATCGTGACATCGATTGTTCTAGCATTTGTTCGGCAGCAAGAGCCGTCGCTTCACCACTCACCAGTAACTGATGAGCTTGACTTAACTCCTGAACAGACTGGTTAAGTTTCATCACTTTTTCCAGACAGATTTTAGTGTCTTCGTATCCCTGTTGTATCCAAGAAGTAATATTCTCTCTATTGAATCCCAATACATTTTTTACACCACCCAAGGTTCCATGATGCCTTGATATACTTTGCTGCGGACGAATTTCAAGAATCGTAGTTTCTGGATAATCATGGCGACTCCATAACGAACCATCATTAAGATGGGTAACAATCACTAAATTACAACCTGCAGCAATCAAAGGTTCAATCGGAGTATTACCCTGTTGCTTGCTCCATCCACCTTGACCACCATCAGTATACACATCCCCATTTATCGACTGCGAACTAAACAATATCGGAATAGCAGCGGATGCCATGAGATATTTTTGCTGTTCTTCTCTTGGTTTACTCTGTAAATGGATAAATTCAGACTTTGGATTTTCGACAATACCAAATTCAGCACTCAGGATGCGCGCGATATCTAGCAACACTCCTTGGCTTTTAAATAGTGAAACATAAAACGGCATACCTTGATTTAATTGCTCTAAACACAGGTGCTTATCTAACATCTCTTTTAATGGCTGATTACTCAGTACACTAGGGTCTAACCAATTATTTTCTGGATAAAATCGACTCGCTGCTTTTGAAATGGTCGCAAAAATCCCGGTGAGAATAGGGTTCAATCGTAAACCTGCAGTGGCTAACAGATATGGGTAGATAGATTTATTGACTTCAACCGGTGACTTATTTGCCAGTGTAAGCCAAACTTGCTCTAGATTCTCCGCCCCTTGACGAAGACTGCCTGCAGATACCAATATCGCCCCATTCAAAGCGCCAATGCTGGCACCCGACACCGCATGAACTTCAGTTCCTAATTCACTGAGCGCCTTGATGACGCCAACCTGATAGGCTCCTTTTGCTCCACCGCCTGAGAGCACTAAACCAACTTTTATTTTACTCATCGTGTTTGCCCTATTACCTCATCAATCAACGCATCGGCAAGTCTTTCGGCATTACAAATCCTAGGAACCGCCATGGGCAGTTCAACATCACCCGTTAAAGTTGTAATGAATGGCGCAGTGCACTCAGTATAGGAATCTGACAGATAAGCGATAGCCAATTGATAATCATCATGACTTTCACTCACAGGAGTGAGCCATTGCCGATAAGCCACTCGGGTATCCTTAGAATGGTGAGAATCCTGTATCATTTGAAAAATTAAGCGATTACTCAAATCTTCCATTAGTTTATCTTTTTGCCGATTACTCGTTGAATTAAGTAAACCGCCAAAATCTCCCCAACTAAGCTCTTCTAATGCTGCATAAGCTCTACTGGCAATGGGAAGATGCGAGAAACGCCCCACTGCCCACTTATTAAACACTCTGTCCACTTGCTGAGTTGCCAAAGTTTCTAACTCCAACTTCTGCAAACGCAGCTCCACTTGCTCAAAACTTGTAAATACTTGGTGATGCAGCTTCTCTAAAGCAACACGGGTATCAACAGCAAAGTCAGTCAACTCAGCAACATTAGCGGTTAATTTGTCCACTCGCTGAGCAAGTTTATCCATTGCTTTAAATCCAAAAGCAACTTCATTATTTAAATCTGTTAATAATTTGAGTTGTGCTTCCGCAATGGCAGTTAAGCTAGAATTTACTTCATATTGGCGCTGCCAATCTTGACCAGTTATTCCGTGATATAATCTTTTAAAAAATCCTTTGGGTTCACGTTGAATTTTTACATGATCTTGAGCAACGGTAATGTTATTAGCAAAATCTACCACAAACTTTTCAGGTACAGAGGTCAGCACTTGACAGACCTCATGGTTCAACGTCAATTGATTCGACATGCTATACCCCCAACTATGCTATTGCTTCATCGCTATCAAGAACGAATAGCTGTTCCACATCGCCTACCAGCCCTTCGCTGTCGGTATGCATTTTACGAGCCTGTTTAACAAAGCCTGCCAAATAACCTAATAATTCTTCTTGTTCGGCTTGTGATTTTTTATGGTCACCAATACTTTGTAATAAATCATTGCGAATAGATTCGACTGTTTGACTTAATTCAGTAAATAAGTTGTCGACTTGGGATTTAAGTGGCTCCACTATCATTTCCAATATATTACTCTGAGTATGATCAAGCTTTTGCTTTAAACCTTGATTAATACCTTGCTTGATTTGATCTATATCAACTTCAAAATAATGCTTGGTGGTTTGATAACTTTCCCAACCCCAATCATCAGTACCAAACCAACCGCATACAGTTCCCCATACACCACTTTGTCGGCGTTCACGAGTAACAGTTTTAGAACGTTCTTTAGCATTATCAAGCTGTATATCACTAAGCATATGCAAAGAATTTAGTGCATTAATGTTCGGCATTTTTAAGACTAAGTTAAAATTATTTTTCTCTAGGTCTGCTTGCACACTGGCTAATAAATTTTCACAATCTTGCCTCACTTCTTTATTCAAATAACTCTCAAAGCGTTGCATTTCACCTTTCAACTTCGGCTCAAGACCTTTTACCGAAGTTGACACAATAGTATTCAAACTCGATCTTATTTTGTCGAGCAACTCTTTAGCATCACTTTCGCTCTCAAACTCAATTTTAGGGCTATTAGGATCAAAATCTGAATTATTTCTTTCATTTGAACCATTTAATAAATTAACAATGT
>SKOQ01000113.1 GCA_007119985.1 Marinospirillum sp. | reverse complement strand
ATGCTCGCGCTGGCCGAAGAAGGCGGGCAGCAGATTATTGCGCTACAAAAGGAAGCCTTGCGTAGCCTTTAATTTGCGCAGTTTTTAAGGCACCACGGCAGTTGGCGGCTCAGAAGAGAAAAGGAAGCCAAGTGCTTCCTTTTCTTGATGGCCAACAAGATCAATCTTGACCAACTCTGCCTCTAGATCAGCATGCAAGATCAAGGCTAGAATCCAGCTGGATAGGGTCACATCACATCGATGGAAGGGACGCCATGCAGCAAATCGGGATTTACGAACAACTGATTACGCAACTGATTGCCAGTCAGCTCGATCATGAGCGCTTTTATGTTGGAGAGCGCGAGTTGACAAGTAGCGAAGCCTCAATCTGGTTATCACGCTTTTTATCACCTATTCTCGAATATGCCATTGAATCTATCCCCGCTGGGGATGACCGATTACAGCAACAAATCGACCTTGCCAATCAGATCCTCCTCTGGCTCAAAACACAAATTCAAGATCAATGTTTTATTGAAGAAAATCTGATCGCCAGCCAAGGCAGGATTCTGACTGCGCTCTATGAGTTCGAAAATCCAGTTGCTGCTGATCTTAAAAACTATATTAGCGAGATCTTTCCGCTCACTGGCCTCACGCAAAGTGAACTTTTTTGTGGCAGTAATGCTGGGCTCTCACTAGAGTCAGAGCTCAAAAGAGAAATCTTATCCGCAGATCGTATTTATTGGTTGGTGTCTTTCATCAAATGGGCTGGAATTCGCATCTTCCGCAAAGAGCTTGAAGCTTTTACTGCCAGCGGTCGAGAGCTGAAAATCATTACCACCTCCTATATGGGGGCAACCGATGCAAAGGCCGTGGAATACCTTGCCAGCCTACCCAATACTCACGTCAAGCTAAGCTACAATACTGATCGTGAACGCCTCCATGCCAAAAGTTATCTCTTTTTACGTGAGACTGGCTTTCACACTGGCTATATAGGCTCCTCCAACCTCTCTCATTCAGCACTCACAAATGGCTTAGAGTGGAACTTAAAAATCACTGCGCAAGAAATTCCGCACATCATCAACAAATCACTCAGTACCTTTGAAACTTACTGGGCCTCAGATGATTTTGAATCCTTTAGCGGTGACACTCAAAGCACTGAAAAACTGAAAAAAGCCTTGAATCAGCAGCGTAACGGTGATGATGCAGGCCCAGCACATTTCTTTCATATCACTCCCTTCCCTCACCAAAGAGAGATTCTTGAGCAGCTTGTGGTTGAGCGCCAGGTGCACCAGCGCTGGCGTAATCTCGTTGTGGCAGCAACAGGAACAGGTAAAACGCTCATTTCAGCCTTCGACTTTGCTCGCTTTATCCAAGCCAAGCCAGAGGCCAACTTTTTGTTTGTGGCCCATCGTGAAGAAATCCTCAAACAAGCTAGAGCAGCTTACCGTGGTGTCTTGCGCAATAGTGCATTTGGTGAGCTCTGGGTAGGCGGCCATACACCTGAGCACTACCGTCAACTCTTTGCCTCAGTACAAACACTGAACAATCAACTTAGCCAGCTCGATCTCACGCCAGATTATTACGATTACATTGTCATTGACGAAGTCCACCACATCGCGGCAAGCAGTTACCGCGCGCTGCTCGATCATTTCTCACCATCGATCTTACTCGGTCTCACGGCAACGCCTGAGCGTCATGATGGAGGCGATATATTAGGAGATTTTTGTGGCGTGATCGCAGCAGAAATCCGCTTGCCTGAAGCCATCAATCGACGCCATCTCTGCCCATTTCAGTATTTTGGCATAGAGGATGATACTGATCTGCGCGGTATTTCTTGGAGTCGTGGGCGCTATGATATTGCTCAACTCACGCACCTTTATACCCACAATCAAATGCGGTTCGATAAGATTCTACTGAGCCTGCAAGAAATCATCACTGACCTGAACACCATGAAAGCCTTGGCCTTTTGTGTGAGCCGTGAGCATGCTCAATACATGGCGCAACAATTTTTGTTGAAGGGCATCAAGGCTGATCTTCTCACTAGCGATAACAGTCATGAGCGCCAACAAAAACAACAAGCCATTCGCACTGGCCAGATCAATCTTTTGTGTGTAGTGGATATTTTTAATGAGGGTGTGGATATCCCCGAAATCGATACGCTGCTATTTTTGCGCCCAACAGAAAGCTTGACTGTTTTCTTACAACAGCTTGGTCGAGGATTACGCCTCGCAGCAGGGAAAGAGTGCTGCACTGTCTTAGATTTTGTCGGCAACTCGCGCCCAGAATATGATTTTGCCAATAAATTTAGGGCCCTTGTAGGAAGGAGTCCGCGTGCCATTAGCGAAGAGATCAAGCAAGGCTTTCCTCATGCACCACTGGGCTGCCGAATCGAGCTTACCAAGCGCACTCAAGAGATGATTCTCAGCCATATTCGGCAAGCCTCACTGACACTCAAGCGCCTCGTTGCAATGATCCGGCAGTTTCCTCAACATTCTACCTTGCCGCTAACGCTGACCAACTTTCTTGCACAGCATCCCGATATTGATCTGCATGAGCTTTATAAGCGTGGTAGCTGGGCTGAACTGGTCGCACAAGCCAAGGATCAAATAAAAGAGAACACACTGGATGACCAGTCACGCAAAATAATCAGAAGAGCCATCCATACACGTATTTTGGCTTGTGATGACTATGCCTACCTGCACTTTCTAAGGCAGTTGTGCCTCTCAGACTTTACGATCGACCTACCAGCGGCAAGCGAGAGAGCATCTCGCCAAATACTGATGTGTCATTACGACTTTTGGCAGAAAACGGGGCCTGAATACGGGTTCAGTTCCATAATACAGAGCTTGCAAAAATTAAATCAGCTGGGCGTGCAAGCAGAGTTGCTTGATGTACTCCATTGGCAGTGTGCTCAAGCCAAGCACGAGCAACCTATGATGGAAGATCTTCCTGATGTCCCCTTGAGGCTTCATGCTCGTTACGCACGCGAGCAGATCTTAGTTGCCTTTGGCGCCACTTCTTTTGAACGTCAGCCTCCGGCACGTGAAGGCGTCTTTGCGCTGCAAGAGCAGAATAAAGAGCTGCTTTTTGTCACCTTAAATAAAAATGAAAAACAGTTTTCTCCTGCCACCATGTATCACGATTATGCAATCAGCGAGCATTTATTTCATTGGCAGTCGCAGAACAGCGCTAGGCCAGATCGAGGACGAGGCAAGAGTTACATCGAACACCGAAAAAGCGGCAAACGCTTATTTTTATTCGTGCGCGAACAAACAAAAGATGAGTACGGGCGTACAATGGGCTTTGTGAATTATGGCGAAGTCGAGTATGTCTCTCATACAGGCTCACAACCTATGAGCATTCACTGGCGGCTTAAAACACCTATGCCTCATTTTATGTGGCAACAAGCGGCTAAACTCGCTGTCGGCTGAGATCTGAGCGCGCATGAAAAAAGGAAGCCTTCGCTTCCTTTTTCAATCCATCCACTTTAAGGCATCCGCCTCTAAATATCATATTCCACAATCACTGGCGCATGATCGGAGAAGTTCACGCTGCTATCAATCCAGGCTTTTTTCACGGCACGACGCAGATTGGGGCCAACGACTTGATAATCTAAACGCCAGCCTTCCTGACGTAAACGCTGGCTGCCTGCATCTGGCCAGTAGGTAAACTGATCTGCGTCGGTGTTCACCTCACGCAAGCAATCGACATAGCCAAGTGGACCAAAGACCTGATCCATCCACGCGCGCTCTTCTGGACGAAAACCTATGCTGAACTGGTTATCCTGCCAGTTGGCGAGATCCAGCGTGCGGTGCGCGATATTCCATGTGCCACAGATGATGTACTCACGACGCTTACGGCGCAGCTTGGTCAGAAACTCCAGATACTGCTCCATAAAAAGCTTCTTTTCTGCGGGATTGCTGCCAGATGGCATCAAAAAGCTGGCAATACTGACCTTTTCAAAATCCACCTGCATAAAGCGGCCTTCGCGATCGGCCAGCTCAAAACCAAGACCGGTCATCACAGCTTTAGGAAGACGGCGGCAGTAGATGCCCGTCCCGGCGTAATCATCCTGCTCAGCATCAAAGAAGTAGCCTTCCCAGCCCTCTGGACGCTCGATGGCATCGCCGAGTTTCCAGGTTTTTTCACGTAGATCTTGTACACAAACCACATCAGCATCCTGGTCTTTTAACCAATCCAGGAAGCCTTTTTCTACGGCTTGCTTGATGCCGCCAACATTCAGGCTGATCACTTTCATATTTCAGCGCTTCCCATTCCTGCGTGGTGAGTCATAACATTAGCGTGTATGATACTTGACTTTCATTGTTTTGGGGAATCTTTGGGGTGTGACTGTGCTCAAGTATCAAAAAGAATTTATTGAATTTGCTCTACAACAAGACGTGCTGCGCTTTGGGCAGTTCACCTTAAAATCTGGCCGGGTCAGCCCCTATTTTTTTAACGCGGGCTTGTTTCATTCTGGTGCTGCTTTAGTGCAGCTTGGGCAGAGCTATGCCGCAGCCTTAGAGGCCACAGGCTGGGATTACGATCTACTTTTTGGTCCAGCGTACAAGGGCATCACCCTCGCCTCGGCGACAGCCTGCATGCTGGCAGAGCACCACCACAAGCCCACGCCCTTTGCCTTTAACCGCAAAGAAGTGAAAGATCACGGTGAAGGTGGTCAGCTTGTAGGGGCCAGTATGGCCGGACAAAAAGTCGTGATCGTTGACGATGTGATCACTGCCGGTACGGCCATTCGTGAAGTGTTGCCCATGATCGAACAGGCTGGAGGCCAGGTGGCCGGTATCTTATTGGCGCTTGATCGCCAAGAACGCGGGCAGGGCGAGCGTTCCGCCATCCAAGAAGTGGAGCAAGACCTCGGTATCCCCGTCACCAGTATTATTGCGATGCAGGATTTAATTGCCTACATCGAAACGGAACGCGCTGATCTTCAGCAGGTCTTAAGCGACATGCAAGCCTACCGTCACCAATACGGCGTTTAATATTGATTCACCCAAGAGGCGCTCTTATGCAAGCCAAAAAAAATCTCAGTTCCTTTCTTGCTGCTTCACTCTTTTGTTTTGCTGGTGCAGCCCAAGCCTTTAGCCTTTCTCCCGGCGCAGTAGAGGCCAACCTGAATAACGAAACCCTGCAGTTTGAAGTTGAGCGCGCTTTTAGCGGCAATTTGAGCCTCAACGCCGGCTTTATGTACACAGAAGAACATGATGCCGGTTCAGCGACCCTTGGCCAGGTGGGTTTTCAAGGCGTGGAAACCGATAACCGTACCTATCGTGCCGCTATTGGTGCCCGCGTTTACTTCTACAGCACACCTGATTCAGATACTGGCTCCGCTCTTGCCTTTGGTGGCCTGTTCTATCATGTCATCCCCGGTGCTCAGCGCCTTTCAGCCGGTGGCTATGGCTGGTTCGCACCTAAGGTCACTAGTTTTGGTTCAACAGAGCAGTTGTATGAAGCCGGTGGTCGCGTCGCCTATCGTGTGATCCAAAACACCGATGTCTTTGCCGGTTATCGCTACACCTATTTAAAGCGTGATGATGGCTTTGATGAGAGCTTTGAAAGCGGGCCACATATCGGCTTTCGTATCAACTTTTAAGCCTATTGAAGCCGAAGCCGCCTCTGATATGATGGCGCGACTGATCACTAAGAGGCCTGGCATCGATGACCGATATGCAGTGGACGCAGCTTCTTCATCCGCAACGCTTAGGGGCCGCGCGCCGCTCAGCCTCGGAGCCGGCTCGCAGCCCTTTTCATAAAGACCATGATCGGATCATCTTTTCTGGCTCCTTTCGCCGCCTTGGCCGTAAGACTCAGGTGCATCCGCTGGTCAAGAATGATCATATCCACACCCGCCTCACCCATTCTCTTGAAGTGGCTTGCGTCGGTCGCAGTCTTGGGATGCGAGTCGGAGAAAGCCTGAGCACAAGCCTGCCTACCTGGGCTCATCCCGCTGATCTGGGTGTGATCGTGCAGGCTGCCTGCTTAGCGCATGATATTGGCAACCCACCCTTTGGTCATGCCGGTGAATATGCCATTCGAGATTGGTTTAGTCAGCCAGAGCAATCCCATCTGCTCGCCCCACTCACCGAACTAGAGCGCCAGGATCTACTGACCTTTGAAGGCAACGCCCAAGGGTTGCGCGTGGTCACTCAGGTGGAATACAACCAGTTTGATGGCGGGATGCGCCTGACCTACGCCACGCTGGGCGCGATGTTGAAATATCCCTGGACCGTGGCGGATGCTGGCAGCAAAGGCAAGTTCTCCGCTTATCAAAGCGAAGCCAATTTTTTACAGGATATTGCGCACACACTCGGTCTTATTCAGCTGGATACTTGGCGCTGGGCGCGCCACCCACTGGTCTATCTGGTCGAAGCCGCGGATGATATTTGCTACGCCCTGCTGGATTTAGAAGATGGCTTGGAAATGGATATTCTGAGCTTTAACGAGGTGGCTGAGCTACTGATTTCGATTGGCGAAGGGGCACCAGCTGATTACACCCGTCTCGCCTCGGCTTCACGCCGCCGCCGTATTGCGGCCCTGCGCGGACATGCGATGGAGAAGATGATTGATGCCGTCACGCTGGCCTTCACGCAACAGCAGCAAGCCTTGCTGGCCGGTGAGCCGATCGGCGATCTGATCGATCTCTGTCCGGCTCCGATTGCTGAGGGTATTCATCAGGCTAAGCGTTTAGCACGCGAACGCATCTTCCAGAATCAGCGCAAGGCAAAGATGGAAATTGGGGCCTTCACCACGCTGGGCACCTTGCTCGATACCTTTATGTCGGCCTGCTTTGCCCTTGATGGCCCCAACCTGAGTTATAAAAATCAGCGGGTACTGGCGCTGATTGGTGAGAATATCCCCGACACCAGCTGGCCGCTCTATCAGCGTTATCGCCGCGCGCTGGATTATATCGGCGGGATGACCGATCAATATGCTGTTGATGTCGCGCAGGAAATGAGCGGCCGGATTGATCACCGCTAAGCCGCACTCGGCGGTGGCAGCTCATCCAATACAGGAGCTGGCTGTAAATAGGCCATAGCCGCAGCAGCATAGGCCTTGGCACCACCAGCTAAACCCTGCGTGCCAAAGATGCGATTAAATTCAATAAAGTAGGGCTGATCATTCACCCAGGCAACATCAAAGCCGGCATGATCGATACCAAACTGGCGCGCCACACAGGCCACCATATCCAACACTGCCTGGGGGACAGGATCACGCACTACTTCACCACCCTGCGCAACATTATTTAAGAAGCCACCTTTGGGAGCCAATCGCCAGTAAGCATCCAGCACCTGATCACCCACCCAGACCACCCTGACATCACGGTCGATCTCCAGCCTCTCTTGCACATAGAGCACTTCATGGTTCGCGGCCCAACTAAAGAGCTCCGCCTCATTGTGCAGCAACGCCACACCCTCACCACGCGCACTTTTCACCGCCTTCACCACCAGAGGGAAGCGAAACTCCACCAGCACGCGCTCTAAAGAAGAACGTGAGCTGCCATAGATGGACGTCTTGGGCATCCAGTGTGGGAAAACAGCCTGCATCGCACGCGTCTGCTCAATCTTGTTATGCCCCAGATAATAGCTGGCAGGGCTAGGAAAGATTCTGGCCTTCAAACCATAAAGTAAGGTATTGATTTGCCAGTATTCAGGAAAGAGCAAAATATCTGCCGCCTCGATCTCCTGACGATGAGCAAACATCTGCTCAGGTTTGATATAGCGCGCAGGAGGAAAGGCCAGAGTCCGCAAAGCGTCAAAGGTCAGCAAGGTCACAGGGTATCCCTCAGTGGGCAAAAGATCGGCATCAAGGCGGCCGCTCAAGAGACGAGCAACCAGAACCGGCGCATCATAAAATGAAGCCGATCACTTGCCAAGCAAAAGTCTTTCACCCCTTGGCTGCCAAGCACTGGGGACATCATCCCACCAGCCCCAGGCCTGCAACAGCGGTGTAAAACGTGCCTCAAGCGGGGCATCCAAACACAGCGGTGCGCCAGTCAGGGGGTGCGCAAAGCGCATCTGCACGCAGGCCAACCAGAGACCACGCCCAAAGGTGTGCTCCATATAGCGATTGTGCGGCCCCTTGCCTTGTTTCACATCACCTAAAATAGGATGTCCCAGATGTTTCAGGTGGCGGCGCAACTGATGTTTACGGCCTTCATGGGGTTGAATCTGCACCAGCGCATAGCGAGTGCTGGGGTAGCGATCCACCTGGATAGGTAGCTCCACCTGCGCCAAACGCTGATAATCACTGACGGCCGATTGAATCGGCTGCTCGCGCCGATCCTGCTTATTCACGGGATCGCGCTTTAAAGGGTGATCTATCCGCCCGGCTGCTGCAGGCCAGCCCCGCACCACGGCCAGATATTGTTTTTCAACCTCACGCGCCATCATCGCCTGCCCCAGTGTTGACGCGACCTGCGAAGAAAGCGCAAAAACCAGCAGGCCAGAAGTCGGCTTATCCAAACGATGCACAGGGAACACCTTCTGACCGGCTAACTCGCGCGCATAATGCAAGGCAAACTCGGTTTCATGGCGATCTATCGCACTGGGATGTACCAACAATCCGGCGGGCTTATGTACCACCAGTAGCGCCTCGTCGCGGTAAAGGCAGTAAAGGGGTTGGTTGGTCAACATGGCAAGCGCTCAAAAACAGAGAAAACCCAGCAGTCGGGCGTGAGACTGCCTTGGGGCGAAGGAGTCTGGCATACTCAGACCCACCTCAAATGATAACAAAAACAAGGAATCCAAGATGCCTTCTGTTCAACACCCACTCAAGATGGAGGCCGCTGCACTCAGCGCCTTCCTGAAGCAAGCCTTCCCGCAGTTTCATGGTGAGATTCTCAGTGTGACCGAATCGGCCAGTCGTGTACGTCATCAAGTGAGCGCTGAACATCTACGCCCAGGCGGGACGGTCTCCGGCCCGACTTTAATGGCCCTCGCCGATGTGGCGCTCTATATTGATCTGCTGTCTAAAATTGGCCCCGTGCCCTTGGCAGTGACGACCGATTTCACCTGCCATTTTTTGAACAAACCAGCAGCACATACCGCCATCGAGGCCGAAGCACGCCTGCTAAAACTCGGTCGCCGCCTGGCCATCGGAGAAGTTTATTTATACAGCGAAGGGGTAGATAACCCTGTCGCACATGTGGTGGCCACCTACTCCATACCGCCACAAGAAAAAGTTTAAAAACAAAACTTTAGCGCCGAAACCTATCTCATTCGCTCCAATTCGGCGCTTTTCCTGCCTTTTTAAACACTCCACTCGAATTGCAGATAAGCCTTGCGCCTCACATCATCTTTGGCTAATATCGCCACACAAGCAAAAATTAAAACAGTTGTTTAAAAAAACTCCCCTCAAGGATGAGCGCTTCTCTAAAACAAGAGATCCTTCATGCTCAATCGTCTGAAAATCAGCCATAAATTTATTATTTTGGTCGCCATTACCTTGTTGGCGTTCATCACCAGTCAGGGGTATAGCCTACTAACAGAGCGCAGCAATAGCGCGACCCTGCAGCACCTCAATGACCAGCTCTATCCTGCGGTTGAGCTCACAACTCGCAATCAGTCTTTACTCCAGCTGATCGAATTCCAAATCAACAGTGCCGTCACCACTGGGGATGATCAGCCACTGGAAGAGGCGCGCAATAACTATCAAGCGATTCGCACAGCACTGAGAGAGCTCCCCCAGCTCAGCGCTGGTTTTGCAGAAGAAAGCCGCGCTGCAGAACAAGCGCTAGAAGTCTGGTTTTCCAGCGCCAGCCAGATTGCTGAAGAATTTATCAGTGGCAGCGTAGATTTCAGCCGTATAGGTGAGCAGGCAGCGACCAATGCGCAGCGGCTCGAAGCTCTGCACCGCCAGCTCCAACAGATGAGCCAAAGCACTGCAGATGGCTTTAGTGCTGCTATTCAATCTACATTAGAGCAATCACGCCGCGCCAATCAGATGGCAGGTCTTATTGCACTGCTCGCGATTCTGGTCCTCGCCAGCCTCAGCTTGGCCACCAGCCGTTCGATCACTGGCAATTTAGCGCGGGTTTCTCGATTGCTTGCAGAAATGAACTCAGGCGAAGGCGATCTCACCGCGCGCATTGAGTATCAAGGACAGGATGAGATTCGCCCCTTGGTCGATAATGCCAATCAGTTTATTGATCAGCTGCACCGCACCTTTGCGCAAATCGCACGCGAGATCCAAGGTCTCGACCAGGTTGCCACAAGGCTGACGAGTTCGAGTACCGATAATTTTCAGCGCATTCAACAACAGTCTGAAGCCATTGCCTCAACACACAGTTCGATCCAAGAGCTTTTGCACAGCGTGGAAGAAGTCGCCAGCTTTGCGGCCAAAGCCTCTGAACAGGCCCAGCAAGCCAAGACCTCGGCAGATCAAGGGCAGCATGCCGTTGCAGCGACAATCCAGACCATCAACAGCCTCGCGGCTGAGGTGGGTCATACTTCAACGGCAGTCAACCGCTTTGGTGATCTGGCACAGAATGTCAGCCACCTGCTCAAAACGATTCAAGCTGTTGCGGAGCAAACCAATCTGCTGGCATTGAATGCGGCCATCGAAGCAGCGCGCGCCGGAGATCACGGGCGTGGCTTTGCAGTGGTTGCTGATGAAGTGCGGGTGCTTGCCGTGCGCACCGCCGAAGCCGCTGACGAGATTTACAAAATCATCAATGAACTAGGGCAAGCCTCGCAAGAAGCGATTGCGGCGATGGAGGTCAGCGTCAGCAAGGCGCACCAAGGCGTTGAAGCCACGACCTCATCCGGTTCAACGCTCGAACAGATCATCAGCAATGTCGGCACCATCAATATGATTAATGAACAGATTGCCTCGGCGACCTATGAGCAAAGCAGTACGGTGGAGACAGTCATGCAGCATGTTCAGCATATACACACCAATGCGGAGCAGGTGACAGAGGAAACCTCACGCCTCGATCAGATCAGTCAGGATATTGATCAGATCACTCGCACACTCACCCAAGTGGCCAGCCAGTTCCGCGTTTAGGCGCGGCTGCAGCAGGCCGAATATCACCTGATTTTTGTCTCACCTGACCATCAAGAGGAAACACCTATGTTCTCACCCCTCAAGCGTCTTACGCCTGTGGCGGCCGGCCTTGCCATCGTGGCTGCGACTCAGAGTAGCAGTCTGCTCGCGGCGGATGCGGCTCGTTTACAGCAAGTCGAACAGCAGCTCGCCAGCTTACAGCAACAATTGGCTGGCCCTCAGGCTGAACGCCTGCAATTCAATGGCTTTTTCAGCACTGGCTATAGCCGCGCGACCAATGATGCCGGCTATGCGGGTAACACAGAAACATCCGCACTGGCCGAAAACACCCTGCTCGGCTTACAGGGCCGCTACAATCTCAGCCGTGACACTAGCCTGACGCTGCAAATGGTTGCCCGTGGCAGCGATGATTGGTCAACGGAAATGGAGTGGGCTTACCTCAGCCACCGTATCACCCCCAGCTTGCAAGTGCGCGCAGGTAAGCTGCGCCTGCCACTGTTTATGCACTCAGATGCCCT
>SKOQ01000071.1 GCA_007119985.1 Marinospirillum sp. | reverse complement strand
TGCTTGGACATCCGCATCATGGTATCGCGCACGGGCTGACTGAAATGGAAGCCGAGGACGTGCTGGTGGTGATCGGCGCGGCGCCCTATACCCGTGCCACCATTGCAGCGGCGCGCATGGCCGCCAATCATCAGGTGCAGGTGATTGCCTTGACGGACTCGCATGGCTCTCCGTTGGCCGCTGAAGCCAACTACACCTTTATTGCGCCCACATCGGGCAGTTGGTATAGCAACTCGATGGCGGCTTTTTTGGTGTTGATTGAAGGCTGGATGGCGTTGGTCGCCAGTCAGTTGGGGCGCTCGGCCTTGTTGCGCTTAAAGCGCCATGAAGCCTTGATTGATGAATTAAACCACGAGCTTTGAGCCGCGCCCGTCAAGGCTTTTTGTTGAATGAGAAGAAGTTAGGTAGAATGGGCGCAACCCCGCCGTTATTTTTATTTCTTATCAGCTCGCGCCCATCCGGCCCTGAGCAGGAGTCAAGTGGATGTCCAATACCCCCGCACATCATGACAGTTTTCGTTGGTTAGCCAGCCAGGAAGTGGCTTCGTTAAAAATCACCGTGCATTCTTTTGTGCACCAGCAAACCGGTGCCCTGCATTATCACCTTGAGACCAACCAGCCTGAGCTGGTGTTTATGGCGGCCTTTCGTACCTTCCCACAAGATTCCACCGGTGTGGCTCATATTCTGGAGCACACCGCCTTGTGTGGCAGCGAGCGCTATCCCGTGCGTGATCCCTTCTTTATGATGCTGCGCCGCTCGTTAAACACCTTTATGAACGCGCTGACCAGCAGCGATTGGACGGCCTATC
Organism: Marinospirillum sp.; assembly: GCA_007119985.1. Lineage (GTDB taxonomy): Bacteria > Pseudomonadota > Gammaproteobacteria > Pseudomonadales > Halomonadaceae > Marinospirillum. The sequence goes on along the minus strand of SKOQ01000071.1, from coordinate 2,309 downwards.
CCTTTGCTACGCTCAATCCCAAGGACTTTGATAATCTGCTGGATGTGTATCTTGATGCGGCGTTTTTTTCACGCTTAGATCCACTAGATTTTGCGCAGGAAGGGCATCGAGTCGAATTTACTGAACCGGAGAACCCCAGCACGCCACTGGTTTACAAGGGCGTCGTCTTTAATGAGATGAAGGGCGCGATGAGTTCGCCTGTCTCGCGTCTGTATCAGAGCCTGACCAAGTATCTCTTCCCCAGCATCACCTATCACCATAACTCAGGGGGAGAGCCAGAATCGATTCCTGATCTGAGCTATGCCGATCTGCGCGCCTTTTATCAGCGCCACTATCATCCATCGAATGCGATTTTGATGAGCTTTGGTGCGCTGGAGCTGGAAACGCTACAGCACAAGATGCATCAGCAGGCCCTGAGCCGCTTTGAAGCCCTGCCAGAGCGCCTCAGTGTGCCGGATGAAAAGCGCTATGCCGCCCCAGTGCGAGTTGAAGAAGCCTATGCTCTGGAACAGGACGATCTGGCGCGTCAAACTTATCATGTACTGGGTTGGCTGCTGCCGCCTTCTTATCAGGTGGATGATCTGCTCAAAGCCCATTTATTGAGCCGCGTGCTGCTCGATAACTCCAGCTCACCGCTGATGGCCGCACTGGAATCAACTGATCTGGGCACTGGCCCTGCGCCCTTGTGTGGTGTTGAAGATTCCAACCGTGAGATGAGCTTTTTATGTGCGCTGGAAGGATCCGACCCTGAACAGGCCGCTGATTTTGAAGCGCTGGTGATCGAGACACTGCAAAAAGTCGTCGCAGAGGGGATCGATCAACAAGCGGTGGAAGCCCAGCTTCATCAACTTGAGCTCAGTCAGCGCGAGATCACTGGCGACGGTATGCCCTTTGGTTTGCAGCTGTTGATCGGCAGCCTCTCTGCTGCGGTTCATCATGGTGATCCGGTCGAGCTGCTGAATATCGATCCTGCTTTATTGCGCTTGCGCGAGGCCGTCCAAGATCCGCGCTTTATTCCCGATTTAATTCAGACATGGCTGCTGGATAACCCCCACCGTGTGCGCCTGACGCTGCGCCCTGATGATCAGCTGGCTGCACGTCAGCAGGCGATGGAGCAAGCCCGCCTCGCCAAGCGTCAAGCCAGCTTAACGCCAGAAGAGCAGCAGCAGATTATTGCGCAAACGCTGGCGCTGCAAGAGCGTCAGGCCCAGCAGGATGATCTCAGCCTGCTGCCCAAGGTCACGGTTGACGATATCCCCGCGCATCTGGCACTGCCAGAGCCCAGCGCCCAACACCAGGCTCCGCTGCCAGTGGATTGGTATACCGCAGGCACCAATGGATTGATCTATCAGCAGGTTTTTATCGAATTACCGCAACTGAGTGCAGCTGAACAGCAGCTGCTGCCGCTCTACACCCAGTGTGTGACCGAGCTAGGATGCGGCGAGCGGGATTACCGCCAGCAGCAGGCCCACCAGAGCGCCGTCAGTGGTGGTGTCAGTGCCAGCGTGCTAGTGCGCAGTCTGCTGAGTAGTGAACAGCAGGTGCGCGGCTATTTGGTTTTATCTGGTAAGGCCCTGGCCAGCAAGCATCTGGCGCTGCAAGAGCTGCTCTACACCACGCTCACCCAATTGCGCTTTGATGAAACCAGCCGGATTCGTGAGCTGATTGCCCAGCAGGCCTCGCGCCGTGTGCAGTCGATTACTGGGCGCGGCCATAGTCTGGCGATGACGGCTGCTGGCTCAGCGCTGAGCCCAGTAGGTGCCTTTGCCCATGCCACGCGTGGTTTGGCTGGCGTGCAAGCCAGCTTAGCACTGGAAAAACGCACCCAAGATCAGGCCGAACTAGAGAAGCTGGCGGCGGATCTGGCCGCCTTACACCGCAAACTGGCCTTGGCACCGCGTCAGTTTATGTTGGTGGGCGAGGTCGAACAGCAGCAGTCTGCTCTGGCGGCGCTGAACCAGCAATGGCAAGCCTGCCCAGCCGAAGCCATTCAAGCGCTGAGCCTGCCGCAGCAGCGTGAAGCCGTGAAGCAGGTCTGGGTGACCAATACGCAGGTCAACTTCTGCGCGCTGGCCTTCCCGACGGTTGTGGGTGAGCATGCCGATGCCCCCGCGCTCACCTTGCTGGGTGAATACTTGCGCAATGGTTATCTGCACCGTGCTATCCGCGAGCAGGGTGGTGCCTATGGTGCTGGCGCGGCGCAGGACCATGCTGAGGCCGTCTTCCGTTTCTTCTCTTATCGTGATCCGCGCACTGAGGCTACTCTGGCTGATTTTCATGCTGCAGTGGCGTGGCTATTGGCCCAGCAG
>SKOQ01000184.1 GCA_007119985.1 Marinospirillum sp. | reverse complement strand
TAGGGCACAGAGATAAAGTTCTCAATGCCGACCGTATCCATGACCTGGCCACCAAAACGCTCGGCCACGACACCGGTACGAATGCCTTTACGGGCAGTATAAATAGCGGCTGAGGCTCCGGCTGGGCCACCACCGATCACCAGCACTTCGTAGGGTTCTTTTTCATTCAACGCGGCGGCTTGGCGTTCGGCGGCACCGGTATCCAGCTTGTTGACGATTTCAGCCAGGGTCATGCGGCCTTGGCCAAAGGGCTGGCCATTCAGATAGACCGAAGGCACGGCCATGATGTTTTTCTCTTCGACTTCCTGCTGGAACAGGGCACCATCAATCATCACATGGTGGATGCCTGGGTTGAGCGTGGCCATTAAGTTCAGTGCCTGCACAACATCTGGGCAGTTCTGGCAAGAGAGAGAAATATAGGTCTCAAAGTGATACTCGCCTGGCAGTTGGCGGATCTGCTCCAGCAGCGCTGGGTCGGCCTTAGAAGGATGGCCGCCTGCTTGCAGTAAAGCCAATACCAAGGAGGTGAACTCGTGACCCATCGGAATACCAGCAAAGCTGACGCGCGGTGCTGTTGCTTGAGGGCCAATCGCCAAGCTTGGCGTGCGCTCTGCCTTTACTTCTTGCAAGGTGATCTTGTCTGACATGGCGGCGATTTCTTGCGCCAGTGTCAATAATTCTTGGGATTTGGGCTGATCATCAGCCGCAATATGCAGCTCAATTGGCTGTGCGATCATTTGTAAGTAAGTGCCCAGCTGAGCTTTCAAATCTGTGTCCAACATAATCTGTGTCCTTTGTATAAGTTAATTCTAATCTATCTGGTCAAATGTCAGCCTGATTCAGCAGTCATGATAAATAAAGAAGACTGGCGAACCTTGGACTCGGGTCAAGGGTGGATCAGGATCAAGAATCTGGCTGAACACGTATCGAGTTGGCCAAGCTCAGTTGGCGACCCAACTGGGCGCGGTGGCACCCAGTTGAGCGGATGGCCAGCGAGGGGAGCCGCTGGCACACGGGAAGGCCTTAGATTTTGCCAACCAGATCCAAAGAAGGCTTGAGTGTGGCTTCGCCTTCTTTCCATTTTGCTGGGCAAACTTCACCTGGATGCGCAGCAACATACTGAGCGGCTTTGATTTTGCGCAGCAGGTCTTCTGCATCACGGCCGATACCTTCAGCAGTGATTTCAACCGCTTGGATCACGCCCTGTGGGTCGATGATGAAGGTCGCGCGGTCTGCCAGGCCTTGGCCTTCACGCATCACACCGAAGTTGTTGGTGATGGTGCCAGTTTGGTCGCCAACCATGTAGTAGTTGATCTTACCAATGGTTTCAGAGCTGTCGTGCCAAGCTTTGTGGGTGAAGTGGGTGTCTGTTGAAACAGAGAAGACTTCTACGCCCAGCTTTTGCAGTTCTTCGTACTTGTCAGCAACGTCACCCAGCTCAGTAGGGCACACAAAAGTAAAGTCAGCTGGGTAGAAGAAGAAAACAGACCACTTGCCCTTTACGTCTGCTTCAGAAACTTCAACGAACTCGCCTTGTTTGAAGGCAGTGGCTTTAAAAGGTTTGATTTCAGAGTTAACAATACCCATGAGATAAGTCTCCTTGGTGTGTGGGTTGAAACAACTTGGACTCTCAGTACAGGATTCATACTACTGGCCTCTGATGACAGAGGGAAGTGAATTCATTTTAACAAGTCGATAGGGTTTATCTATAGATCCTTTCATTGAATATCTTTTTTTCTATAGTCAAAAATTATAACTCAGGCCCGATATGACACAAGCAAAAAGCTGTGTCGGCTTTCTCCAGTGAAAAGATGGCGAACAGGGCTGAGGCAGAGTAGAATGCAGCGTTTTGCGAGGATTGATCCATGTCGCAAGGTCAACTCTATATCGTTGCTGCGCCCTCTGGGGCTGGCAAAACCAGTCTGGTTGCAGCCCTTCTGCGCCATCTTCATCAGCTTGAAGTCTCGGTTTCTCATACCACGCGTGCGCCGCGTCCCGGTGAGGTTGATGGCGTGAATTATCATTTCACCACACCGGCTGCTTTTCAGCAGTTGATTGCTGAAGACGTCTTTTTTGAATGGGCTGAGGTGTTTGGCAACTTCTATGGCACCAGCCAACAGAGCGTTGAGGCCCGTTTGGCTGCCGGTGTGGATGTGATTCTTGAGATAGATTGGCAAGGTGCGCAGCAGGTCAGACAAAAAATGCCGCAGGCACTGAGTATTTTTATTCTACCGCCTTCTTTAGAAGCCTTGCAGCAGCGTCTGACTCAGCGTGGCCAAGATTCCGCTGAAGTCATTGCAGGGCGTATGCAGCAGGCGCAGAGCGAGATGAGTCATTGGGCCGAGTTTGATTACCTGGTCATTAATGATGATTTTGATCAGGCCTTGGCTGATTTGCATGCGATCTTTCAGGCCCAGCGTCTCACGCGTGAGCGCCAAGCGCAGATGCAACACAGTCGTTTGACGAATTTGTTGGCCTCAGTATCTTGATCGGCTCGCTGCGTCTGATCGGGGCTTCTACTGAGCAGGTGCAGAAAAGACGTAAGAAAAAAAGAGGGTGCGGGCCTTAAATCGGTCTGCGCCCCTTGTTGCACTGCGGCTAGCTCCGTACAATAACCCTTCTCTTCCATTATTTAGTTTAAAGTCAGGTGCTCACTCATGGCTCGTGTCACTGTTGAAGATTGTTTGGATCATGTCGAAAACCGTTTTGAGTTGGTGATGGTTGCCACCAAACGTGCACGTCAGCTCACGCTGGGCGGACAAGATCCACAAATCCCCTGGGAAAATGATAAGGCGACCGTCGTCGCACTGCGCGAAATCGCTGATGGCTTGGTGAGTGCTTCGATTCTTGATGAAGCTGAGGTCAAGCCTGCGGTGGAGCCTAGCCACGACATGCAGCCGCAGGAGTATTGATTCGATGCCCTGCCTACCCGTCATTCAGTTGAGCCTTTAAAAGCCGTGGAGTCGGGTAATGAATACCATCGAAGATTTATGCGACCGTTTAAAAGGCTACCTCCCTGCTGAAGAGATTCAGCAGGTCCGTCGCGCCTACTACTATGCCGAGCAGGCCCACGATGGCCAGAAGCGCAGCTCCGGCGAACCCTATGTGACTCATCCCCT
>SKOQ01000150.1 GCA_007119985.1 Marinospirillum sp. | reverse complement strand
ATCTTGAAGACTGGTGGCAGGAGGAAGAGCAGCCATCAGCCGAGGCCTACTATCTGCGTGCAGCCTTGCAGGCTCAGCTGGAACGCTGGACCGAAGCTGAGCCTGATATTCTTTATGCCTTGAGTGTTCAAGAGCGCCCAAGCTGGTTGACACTGGCGGTGGTGATTCTCCAGCGCAATGAAGACTGGGCCGCTGCCGCACACTGGCAGCAGCGGCGTGTAGAGCTGAATCCACAGCAAGCAGAGCTATGGCTCCAGCTTGTTCAACTGCAAAGACTCGCTGGTGCTGAGCGCCAAGCCCTGGTCACCCTCGAGTTGGCTCAACGTCAAGGGCACCTGAGCGCAGGGCAGCAAGAAGAGTTAGCGCGACGCTTACTAGCGGATCAGCAGGCTTTGCGTGCAGCACAGGTCTTGGAGCGCATGTTAGAGCAAACAGCTAGCCAAGAGGTGGACTTGCTGCGTTTAACGGCACAAGCCTGGATGCAGACACGTCTGCCTGAGCCCACCGCCACGGCTTTGCAGCGCCTAGCCGTACATTCGTCTGCACAGCGAGATCAGCGTTTGGTCGGAGACTGGATGTTTAGTCAAGGGCGCTGGCAGGAGGCCATAGTCTTATGGCAGCCGTTGGTTGATCAACTTGAACCGCGTGCGGCCGCACGTTTGCAGCTCTTGATTGCGCATGCTCTCGTTGAACAAGAAGACTATGCTGCTGCGCGCCTTGTGCTCCAAGAGCTGATGGCGACTTCAGAAGAAGAGCAGGCTCGTCAATGGTTAAACTACCTCAATGCGCTGGATGCCTGATATCGAGCGCTCAGTGCAGCTGGCAAGCAGAGGCTGACACAAGAGATTGGATGCCAACAAAAAAACCGGTCACTGCATGCAGTGGCCGGTTTTTTTAGCTAGGGTGAAAGCCTTCTTAGCAGAATCAGGGCCGGCCTTCTTCTTCCACCTCGCCTTCTTTGATTGGCAGCGCCAGATCTTCACGCGAGATCTTCAGTGTCAGCAGCAATGAGCCGGCAATGTAGATCGAGGAGAAGGTTCCGACCACGACGCCGACGATGAGCGCCTGCGCGAAGTGATGAATCATATCGCCGCCTAAAAACAGCAGTGCGAACAGCACCAGCAACGTGGTGAAGGAGGTGATGGTGGTCCGCATCAGCGTTTGGTTGATCGACAGATTGATCAACTCTTGTGGTGTGCCGCTGCGCGACATGCGAAAGTTCTCACGAATCCGGTCGTACACCACAATGGTATCGTTCAGCGAATAACCGATGACGGCCAGTAATGCGGCAAGCACAGTGAGATCAAAGTCAATCTGAAAGATGGAGAAGAAGCCGAGCAGTAAGATGACATCATGGGCCAGTGCCAGCACCGAACCCACAGCAAACTTAAACTGAAAGCGAAAGGCGATATAAATCATCACACCTATCAGCGCAATCAGCATGCCCAAGCCACCTTGATCACGCAGCTCTTCACCCACCTGCGCCCCAACAAACTCAGCACGGCGTAGCTCCACGCCAGCATCACCAGCAGCCAGCAGGCTGCGTACCTGCTCACCTACTTCAGGAGAAAAGCCTTGGTTAAGGCGAATCAGCACATCGGTGGCCGCACCATAGTTCTGCACAATAAACTGCTCATAGCCAGCGCTGGCGAGTTGATGGCGCACGGCTTCAAGATCTGCCGCTTGAGGGTAGCTGAGCTCGACCAGTGTGCCGCCAGTAAAATCCAAGCCAAAACGCAAGCCTTGTGTCGCAAGAGAGGCCAGAGAGATGACGATCAGCGCCGCTGAAAGCAGGAGCGCCCAGTTTTTAAAGCGCATGAAATCAAGATCGATATTCAGCAGCTTTTGTTTCAGCATTTGAGGCATCCAAGGCTCCTGTTAGATAGATAAACGCTCAACACGGCGTTGGCCATACACCCAATTCACCTGCATGCGTGTGACCATAATGGCCGTAAACATGGAGGTCAGTAAGCCCAGAGAAAGGGTGACCGCAAAGCCTTTGACGGGTCCTGTGCCAACGGAAAAGAGAATAATCGCAACTAAGAAGGTGGTGATATTGGCATCCAGAATCGTCGAGAAGGCTTTTTCATAACCTGCATGGATCGCATTTTGCGGAGACAAGCCACGGTGATACATTTCTTCTTTGATCCGCGCATTGATCAGTACGTTGGCATCCACCGCCATGCCCAGCGTCAGCACGATCCCCGCGATACCGGGTAGAGTGAGCGTGGCACCAAGAACAGAAAGCAAGGCGATCAGCAGGACAAGGTTCACTGTCAATGCAACGCAGGCAAAAATACCAAAGACGCGATACCAGAGCAGCATAAACAAGACAACCAAGCCAAGACCGACTTGAATGGAGAGAACCCCCTGCTCAATATTGGCCTGTCCAAGGCTTGGACCAATCGTGCGCTCTTCGACAAAGTACATGGGTGCCGCGAGTGCTCCTGCACGCAGCAGCATGGCCAGCTCGTTGGCTTCTTGCACGCTGAAGTTGCCGGTGATGCGGAAGCTACTGCCGAGTTCGCTTTGGATATTGGCCAGGGAGATAATGCCCTGTTCGACATAGTTTTCACGCTGCTCAACCAGTTGGCCATCCTGCTCTACAAACTGGCTGCGCGTTTTATGTTCGATAAAAATCACCGCCATCGCGCGGCCCACATTGGGACGCGTGGCCTGGCTCATTAAACGTCCACCTTGTGAGTTCAAGCGAACATTGACTTGTGCGCGGTTGCTCTCATCAAAGCCAATACTGGCATTGGTGACATTGTTGCCGGTGGTGATGATATCGCGCTCTAATAGGGCGCTGCGGCCATGTTCATCACGGAAGTTAAAACGTTCGACGTTGATCGGGTCTTCGTTTTGACGCGCTTCGAGGCGGAACTGCAGGTTGGCCGTAGCACCGAGTACGCGCTTGGCGGCAGCGGTGTCTTGAATGCCAGGGAGCTCAACAACAATACGATTACGCCCTGAGCGCTGCACTAACGGCTCAGCGACCCCGAGTTCATTGACCCGATTACGCAGCGTGATCAAGTTCTGTTCAATGGCATAGTCTTCGATATCACGCACCATCTGCTCTTTGAGCGTTAAATGGAGGCGCAGTGTGGTCGGGTTGGCTTCAAAATCAAAATCACGTAGCTCGCGCTGGAGAAGTCTTTGTGCTTGTGCCAGATCCTCTTCGGAGGCCATCTGAACACGCAAACCTTGGTCGCTGAGCGTGACTTGACGGAATCTGAGTCTTTCGCTACGCAGTAAACGGCGCACTTCACCCGCTTCGGCTTCGAGTTGCTGGGCAACAGCGGCTTCCATATCGACTTCCATCTGGAAGTGCACGCCTCCGCGTAAATCCAAGCCAAGATTAATACGCTTGGCACCGAGGGAGGAGAGCCATTCTGGTGTGGTGGGCGCTTGGTTGAGCGCCACCACCAGATTATCCCCTGCTGCTTGCTGAATGACGGACTGAGCCGCCGTTTGTGCCTGATTATCTGCAAAACGAATCAGTAATGATTGGTTTTCCAGTTGAGAGCCGAAAAAAGCAATGCCGGCTTGATTCAGGGCTTGCTCAATACGGGCTTGATCCCGCTGCGTGACTTCGACAGAAGCCCGAGATCCAGAAACCTGGATGGCTGGATCTTCAGGATAAAGATTAGGCAGGGCATAAACCAAGCCAAGGCCGATCACAAAAAGGATCAGCACAACTTTCCACAGTGGGTAACGATTCAGCATAACAGCCTTTTATTGATCAGCAGTGGATAATCTGAGCTGGATGGACTCAGCGTCAACAGCTTTTATTCGGCGTCAACCGCCTTTAAAGTCCCTTTTGGAAGAACAGCTGTGACCGCCGCTTTTTGTACTTTAATTGAAACGTCTTTAGAGATTTCAAGGACTAAAAACTCATCTGTCACCTTAGTGACGCGGCCCAGCATACCGCCAGCGAGGGTCACTTCATCACCCATGCTCAGCTCAGCCAGCAGGTTTTTGTGTTCTTTAGCCCGCTTTTGCTGAGGACGAATTAACAGGAAGTAGAAAATCGCCACGAAACCAACCAGCATAATAATGCTTGAAATTGGGCTTGCTGCACCAGCATCCGCATGCGCGGCAGAAATGAAAAACTCCATAGGTTGCTCCTTAATAAGCAGTCATCAAAAAAGGGTTAAAAACAGGGTTAGGCTTCGGGTACCTCTGGTGTTTCACGCCCGAGAGCAGCATAGAAGTCATCCACGAAGCCCGACAATTTACCTGCTTCTATAGCTTGACGCAAACCAGCCATCAGACGCTGGTAGTGGCGCAGATTGTGAATGGTGCCCAGCATGGAGCCGAGCATCTCGCCGCTGCGATCTAAGTGGTGAAGATAGCTGCGTGAGAAATTCTGGCAGGTATAGCAATCACAGCCCGCTTCAATGGGGCCGGTATCCATTTTATGCTTGGCATTACGGATTTTCACTACCCCTTCAGCGGTAAAGTAATGACCATTGCGTGCGTTACGGGTTGGCATCACGCAATCAAACATATCCACGCCACGGCGCACACCTTCCACCAGGTCTTCTGGCTTGCCCACGCCCATCAGGTAGCGGGGTTTGTCCTCAGGCATCCACTGGGGCAGATAGTTCAGTGTCTTGAGCATCTCTTCTTTAGGCTCGCCCACCGAGAGGCCGCCAATCGCCATCCCATCAAAATCGATCTCAAGCAGGCCCTCTAGTGAGCGCTTGCGTAATTCAGGGTACATACCGCCTTGAATAATGCCGAACAGCGCAGAGGGGCTGGTGCCATGAGCGATTTTAGAGCGCTTAGCCCAGCGCAACGATAGCTCCATTGATTTTTCAGCTTCGGCAAAGGTCGCTGGGTAGGGCGTGCATTCATCAAAAATCATCACGATATCCGAGCCCAGCTTGCGCTGTACCGCCATCGACTCCTCTGGCCCCATAAAGACCTTGGCGCCATCATGCGGGGAACGAAAGTGCACGCCTTCCTCAGTAATCTTACGCAGTTGGCCCAAAGAGAAGACTTGAAAACCGCCAGAATCAGTCAGGATGGGGCGCTCCCATTGCATAAAATCATGCAGATCGCCATGGGCCTCAATAATGTCCGTGCCTGGTTTGAGCATCAGATGGAAGGTGTTGCCCAGCACGATTTCAGCGCCAATGGCTTCAACATCTTTTGGCAGCATACCCTTGACCGTGCCATAGGTGCCGACAGGCATAAAAGCAGGTGTTTCTATGGTGCCACGTGGAAAAGTGAGTCGGCCACGGCGTGCACGGCCATCGGTGTTGATCAGATCAAACTGCATAAAGCATTCAGAGCGCATTCTTGTACCTTGTCGAATCAAAGAATCGAATTAAATAAAAAAGAGACCTAAGCCGAAGCGCGTGTCAGCAGCATCGCATCACCATAGCTATAGAAGCGGTAGCCTTCATTAATGGCGGTTTGGTAGGCCTGCATAATCGGTTGGTGGCCTGCAAAACTGGCGACCAGCATCAGCAGCGTGGATTCAGGCAGATGGAAGTTAGTGATCAGCTGATCCACGCAACGCCATTGATAACCTGGATAGATAAAAATATCGGTTTCACCGCGATAGGCTTGGATCTGACCACCTTGGCTCGCTGTTTCTAGGCAGCGCACACTGGTGGTGCCAACGGCAATAATGCGTCCGCCCGCGGCTTGGGTTTGACGTACCTGCTCGGCCACTTCTTCAGTGACTTCAAGCCATTCTTGGTGCATCACGTGCTCTTCTAGCTTGTCCACCTTGACCGGCTGAAAGGTGCCTGCGCCCACATGCAGAGTGACAAAGGCCGTTTTTACGCCTTTTTGTGCGAGCTGTTCTAGCAGAGCCTGATCAAAATGCAAGCCTGCGGTTGGCGCCGCGACGGCACCAGGCGCTTGCGCATACACAGTTTGGTAGCGCTCTTGATCTTCTGGCTGGTCAGCCCGATCCATATAAGGAGGTAAGGGCATGTGCCCATACTCTTCAAGCAGTGCAAGAACAGGCGTGTCGTGATGGAAGGTGAGGCAGAAGAGTGCGCCTTGACGACCAGTGCATTCAACGTCTAAATGGCCTTCTAACTGAAGACGTGTCCCCGCCTTGGGTGACTTGCTTGCACGAACATGCGCCAAAACGCGCTGTTCATCGAGAACGCGTTCAATCAACACTTCAACCTGACCGCCGGTTGATTTTTGACCCAGCAAACGAGCAGGAATCACTCGTGTGTTGTTGAATACCATCAGGTCACCGGCTTGAACCTGATCAAGCAGGTCCGGAAATTGTGCATGAGTGATGCTGGCATCTGGATGCAGGATCAACAAGCGTGAGTCGCGTCTTTGCGCAGGTGGAAAGCGAGCGATCAGGTGATCCGGGAGGGTGAAGGAAAAGTCACTGCGCTGCATAGGTGGTTTCGGCTCGTCACGGTAAAAAGAAAGGAGGCTTATTCTAACCGAAAACTGAGCTTGAGAATAATCCTCGTCGTTCTGGCTTGTGGCCCTTGTGAATGGGGTGTTTGTTGGTACAAAGTAATTTTCAGTTGACTCAAACAGAGAAGTGGCTATAATGCGCGCATCCTACCAGAGCAGCTTGCCTGCTTGCCTAAAATATGCCGGAGTGGCGGAATTGGTAGACGCAGCGGATTCAAAATCCGCCGCCCTTGCGGGTGTGCCGGTTCGAGTCCGGCCTTCGGTACCATATAAATCAAAGGCTTACATCTAGTCTTTGTGAGCTTCAAGAAACCCCCTAGTCAAAATGACGACAAAGTGTCAACGCAATTAATCTTAAGCCGTTGATCGACATTTGAGCACTCAGGTTTTCCTCTTGCGTTTTTTAGTGGCTGCTACTTCCATTCCTTGTTCGTCTTTTTGCTCAGCTTCGGTGATCGGCTCAACCGGATTCCAATAGTGCTGGCCGCGTTGTACCTCATAGCTGGTGCCGCCATACTCAAAGTTTACTGAATGAATGCCTATTTCAGGTATTGGTATGCCATCAATACGAGATACTGGAATTAAATCAGCGACTGGGGCAGCACCATAAATGCCACACCATGCACCATCTTGGTTATAGCCAAACCAAGATGGCGTTTGACAGTGTGGGCAGCGATAATAATTCCATTGCCAGAAATCCCATTGAGGTTGATTGGAAGCCCATTCAGCTAGGCTGAGCAGTAGGGTGATTTCTATTTCTTGTTGGCAGCAAGGGGTAGGCAATAGGTTCTTCATTGATCAGAAGCTCTCTAGTCGACTTGGATGCGGGTGATCCGCTCTCCGGTATCGAATGTCAGGGTCATTGTCCGCTGCTCGCGTTCTCCAATCAGACTCTGCTCGCCACGTGAGACAGTAAAACCTTGCGAGGTGAGAAAAGCTTCACTCATGGCCAGGTGGTCCACATCGAACTCGCTGATAACTTCGGTGATGACGGTCGCTGCACGCGTGATACCGACAGGTTCAGCAACCTGCGCCGGCGGGTTTTGCACTAAAAAGAATAGAGCACCTCCGGGATAAGGGGCTCTGTAGTAGCAGCAGTTGAACAGGCCTGCCGCTATCATGGCCAGAGTATGCCCATTAGCCTGCTCAAGAGGAAAGCTACGTTCGCTCAGTTCAGGGATGGAGCCTTGCTCTCCAGTCGTTTTGAGCAGTGTGCATAGCTCCAGAAGTTCAGCAGGTAGGTTGCTCGCTTCATTGGCCCAAGCCCATAGCCAAGTGGCATTGCCTTCAGATTCAGTACCAAGCAGTTGAATGCGAAAAGAAAGATCGTCGCCGAAAAAGACTCTACCTTCTGTTAAGTCGATTCTCCAAGAGCCATCACCCAGTAGGTCGCCAAAGGCGAGCTGCTTGGCAAAGGAATGGCCGACAGATTGATTTAACAGGTTTTTAAGTTGTGGGTTCACTCAGTGTGACTCCTTAAACAGTGTGAATAGGCAAATTGTGTTCGCTATCAAACATCAGTTTGAATTTAAAATGCTGTCTGATGCTGCTTTTAAGTCAGGTTTGTGACCTGGGTTATCAGTGCTTAAAAACCTTTGATTCACTACTGCGCTTGGTGAGACTGCGTTGAAGCGAGCCTTAAAATGCTCGTTTAATCTATGTAAACTCCGATTTTCGGGCAATTTCGTCTTGTCTAGCCTGCGCTCGTAATGTTGATCAAAGACTCTCTTTTTTATTAAACACATATTCTTGTTATATGTGTTTTTTTATTTCATCGCTTGCAAGATGGTTGATAAGTATGCGAGATTATCCGCTGTTCCAGAGTGATTTGGAACAACACAGGATAATTTTTTAAGTGGATCTTGAGGATGTTCAATATGAAAAAGTTAATTGCTGCAAGTGCCCTGGCTGTTGCTCTTCCTTTCGCTGCTTCTGCTCATGCTGTTTCTGATGCTGGCTGTGGTTTAGGTAGCGTATTACTGGAAGGTCAAGATGGTCTGGTCATGAATGTTCTAGCCGCAACGCTGAACGGAACTTCAGGCAACCAAACTTTTGGTATGACAACAGGGACATTGAACTGCAGCCAAGAGAACTCTTTGTTCGCTCTGGAAAGCTATATCAACGACAACCTCGACACCTTGGCTGTTGATGCGGCTCGTGGTGAAGGTGAAACCTTGACGACTCTGGCGACCCTTTGGGGTGTCGATGCTGCGGATCAGTCTGCTTTCACAGCGGCACTGCAGAGCCAGTATGGTGAGATTTTCACTTCTGAAAATGTAACTTCTGCTGATATTCTGAGCAACATGAACAGTGTTGTTGCCAGTGATGCAGCTCTGGCGGGTTACACGCTGAGCTAAGCTTTTCAGGCTGGTCTTGATGACCTGCTGATAGATGGCACTATGCCGCTTTCTTGCTCAAGAAAGTGGCATTTTTTTTGAGGCGAATCCGTGTCTTTTTTCTCTTTTCTCTCTCTTTTATCGCGACTATTTTTTTCTCTTCTTCTTCATGTGGCTTGTTGCATCGGCTTGCTTGCGACACCTTGGGCTGCAGCTTGGGCGCAGACGATGGATGTAGAGTCGCGCATCCATGCTGTCACACATGATCAGCTCGTCGCCTTGAGTCGCACGAATGCTTGGACTCAGCTGGGTCATTACCATGATCGTTTTTTAGGGCAAAGAAAAAGCCAAGTGCAGGATCCGCGCTTTTTTCTTGCATCCCAAGGGCAGACCCAGCCTCAGGCAGAATTAGAAGCGACCTGGCTGGCCTTGCAGGCGTCTTTAAGCACTCATCTCGAAGAAGATGAAGACTTACGCTGCCGTTTTCCTGCCCGTGCTCACTGGTTGGCTGCTGCATTAGACATACCGCTGCCAGCGCGTACTTGTTCGGCCTTTGATGCTTGGTATGAAGAAATCGATCCTGGCCGGCTCACTCTTGTTTTTCCTTCGGCCTATTTAAACAATGCAGCCTCAATGTTTGGTCATACACTCTTGCGGATAGATGCGGCCAATACTCAGCAGCGCCCTGATCTAGTGGCTTTTGCCGTTAACTACGCCGCCCAAGTGGATAGTCAGGATGGAGGCATGGCCTATGCCATTAAAGGGATGTTGGGACGCTACCCAGGTTATTTTAGCCTCATGCCTTATTATGAAAAGGTGAATGAATACAACCAACTAGAAAGCCGAGATATGTGGGAGCTGCCGCTGGATATCAGCGCAGCCGGTGTTGAGCAGGTCATGCGCCATCTTTGGGAGCTGAACGAGATGCGCTTTACCTATTGGTTTTTTGATCAGAATTGCTCCTACCAGCTCTTGGCCGTACTTTCCGTGGCGCAGGAGGACCTAGATTTAACGCGAGGCTTTCAGATTAAAGCGCTGCCAGTAGACACCTTACGGGCTTTAGATCAGGCTGGATTACTGCTCGAAGAGGCTGGTTTTCGCCCTTCATTTGCGACGCGTTTGCAGAATATGGCCCAGCAGATGACGGCGGATGAAGTGGAGCTGGCGCGTGTGCTGGTTTTTGATCAACCCCATCCGCGTGATTTTCTATTGCCAGAAGGGGTGAATCAGGCGGCTATTTATGAGCTGGCGGCAGAATGGGTTAGTTTTCGTTTTCAGCACCAAGGACTCGCGCGTGAGCAGGCTGCGCCTCAAATGCATCGCCTCTTGGTGGCGCGTGCGCAGGTCAGAGGGCGCTCAGGTTTAGCGCCACCGGCGACGCCAGAGGTCGCACCTCATCAGGGGCATGGTACGGCGCGTTGGGGGGTGGGTGTCGGCTGGCAGGCAGATCAAGCTTACCTGAGCCTGATCGCCCGTCCGGCTTATCACACCCGCTATGATGCTGTTGAAGGTTATCTGGCCAATGCAGAAATCAATCTCTTCGAGCTTGAGCTGCGCTTTTTTGAAGATGAACAACGCTTGGAACCCTGGCGGTTGAATTTGGTTGAGGTGGGGAACTATCTGCCGAGCTCTCCTATTTTTTCGATGGCAGCCTGGCGGGTGCAAACCGGTTTGGAGCGGACGGACGCAGAAGCCAGAACCCAAGATTCTTGGCGGGGTTTTGCAACAGGTGGTTATGGCCGCGCTTGGGGTGAAGGGCAAGATTGGATGTCCTATGGTTTTGTGACGGGACGAACAGAAATCGGCCCTCAAGCTGGTTATGCACCAGAGGGGGATGACTGGGCCCTTGGTGCCGGTCTCAACTTGGGTTTTGTCTGGGCTCCAGTGCGTTCATTGCGTTTGGGGTTGGATGCCCACTGGCAGCATTTTGTCGCCGGCCATACAGGTGCTTTCTGGTCAACAGAGGCCACGGCACAATGGAACTTTGCTCAGCAGCAGGCGCTGAGATTGCAAGGAGAGTGGGATGAGCGGGATGAATCCAGATGGCAGGTGGGCCTAACATGGCTGCACTATTTTTAAAGTCTTTTCTTTTTGTGAGCCGTCTTTTTGTCAGGCGTATTCGTTGGGTGTTGTTGATCGGCTCTACGCTGTTGCTTTCTGGTTGTGGGCACCTTTTTTACTGGCCTGAGCCAGGTTTGCGCGGCACACCCGATCAACTTGATTTGCCTTATCGTGATGTCTTTATCGTGAATCAACAGCAGCAGCGCTTACATGGCTGGTGGTTGGAGGCGCGTTTAGCAGAAGATCAACACCAGCAGGGGGTGATCTATTTTCTGCATGGCAACGCGGAAAATATCAGCACTCATTTTGCCGCTTTGAACTGGATCACGCGTCATGGCTGGTCGGTTTTTATTCTGGATTACCGTGGTTTTGGGCTTTCTGAAGGCCAGCCCGGGATCGCCGGTGTGCATCATGATGCCTATATCGGTCTACTCTGGGTGCTGGAAGAAGCCGAGGCTCTACAGCTTCCAGTGGTGCTTTTTGGACAGAGCTTGGGTGCTGCAACTAGCGCTACCCTATTAGGCTTAGCGCCTGAGGCTGATCAGCTGGCCGCCGTGGTGCTGGATAGCCCCTTTTCAGGTTATCGCCGTATTGCGCGTGAAAAAATGAGCGAGAGCTGGCTGTTATGGGCAGGACAATATCCCTTATCTTGGTTGATTCGTGATGACTACTCCCCTGAACGCTGGATCGCACAGCGTCCACAGAACTTGCCCTTGTTGATCCTGCATAGTTGTGCTGATGCCGTCGTGCCTTGCTCGCATGGTCAGCGCCTCTTTCAGTTAGCGCAAGAACCCAAAACCTATTGGCAGGATGAGCAAGCACCGCATACAGGGATGCTGAATCAGCTTTATTGGCGGCGTCAGTTGTTGCAGTGGCTGGAAGAAAGGGAT
>SKOQ01000102.1 GCA_007119985.1 Marinospirillum sp. | reverse complement strand
GGTCGGTCTGGCGCTGACCACCGACACCACGCAAGGAGCCTGAGAATGACGATACCTCTTCCGCTCTGGCAACCCGCCACCCCGTTGCACACACCGATGGGGCAATGGATGCAGCAGCTCAATCAGCAAGGAGATCTGGCACTCAAAGACTATGCGGATCTGCACCAGTGGAGCCTGACTCAACCTGAAGCCTTCTGGTCGCAGATCTGGTCACTGGGGCAGGTGATCGCCAGCCAGCAAGGCGATCAGGTACTGGTACCCGCACCAGCCGGTGCGCCCTTCTCGCAAGCCCGCTGGTTTCCTGAGGCCAGATTGAATTTTGCCGAGAACCTGCTGCGTTTTCGCGATCAGCGCCCAGCCATCATCGCCTGTCGTGAGGATGGCCAGCGTATCGAACTGAGTTATGCCGAGCTGTATCAACAGGTCGCGCAGCTGGCTGCCAGTCTGCGTGATCTGGGGATTCAACCCGGCGATCGGGTCGCTGGCTACCTGCCCAATAGTCATTTCGCACTGATTGCGATGCTGGCCACCACCAGTCTGGGCGGCATCTGGTCTTCCTGCTCGCCTGACTTTGGCGTGCAAGGCGTGCTGGATCGCTTTGGACAGATCCAGCCACGCCTGCTTTTTGCCACTGATGGCTATCTCTACCAAGGCAAGCGCATTGAAACCACACAGCAGGTTGCCCAGATTGCGGCAGGGCTGCCCGAACTGGAACAGCTGGTGCTGCTGCCCTATCTGGACCAGGCACCTCAGCTTCCAGCCCAGTCAAGCACGCCCAATTATCAGCTGCGCGCTTGGTCAGCCCTGTTGGCCCACCCAGCCACCGAGATCGATTTTGCCCAGCTGCCCTTTGATCATCCGCTGTATATCCTCTTTTCCTCGGGTACCACCGGCGTGCCGAAGTGTATCGTCCACAGCGCCGGTGGCACGCTGCTTCAGCATCTTAAAGAACTGATCCTGCATACGGGCCTGACCCGCGAGGATGTCTTCTTCTACTACACCACCTGCGGTTGGATGATGTGGAACTGGCAGGTCTCCGCACTGGCGCTGGGCACAAGGCTGGTGCTCTTTGATGGCTCTCCCTTTGCACCTGAGCCGCGCTCACTCTGGGATCTGGCTGAGCGCGAGCAGATCAGTGTCTTTGGCACCAGCGCCAAATATCTGTCTGCCTGCGAAAAAGCCGGCCTGCGCCCCAAGCAGACACATCAACTGCCAGCCTTGCGTACACTGCTGTCAACTGGCTCGCCCCTCTCGCCTGAGTCCTTTGCCTATGTCTATCGTGAGATCAAGGACGACCTGCTGCTGGCATCGATCTCCGGTGGTACCGATATCGTTTCCTGCTTTGCGCTAGGCTGCCCGCTGCGTCCTGTTTATGCCGGACAGCTGCAGTGCCGTGGCCTTGGCATGGCGGTTGAGGTCTGGAATGAGGCAGGGCAAGCGGTGGTGGGAGAAAAAGGTGAGTTGGTCTGCACTCAGCCCTTCCCTTCAATGCCGCTGGGTTTTTGGCAGGATGAAGATGGCAAGAAGTATCAGGCCGCCTATTTTGAGCGCTTTCCCGGTGTGTGGGCACAGGGAGACTATGCCGAACTGACGGCAGAGGATGGCTTGATCATCTATGGCCGCTCTGATGCCGTGCTGAATCCAGGCGGCGTGCGTATTGGCACGGCTGAGATCTATCGTCAGGTCGAAACCTTTACCGAGGTCGCTGAAGCGCTATGTATCGGCCAGCAATGGCAGGATGATGTGCGGGTGGTGCTCTTTGTTCGCTTGCAACAAGGCCAGCAATTGACGCCTGAACTAGAACAGCGCCTGCGCCAGCAGATACGCCAACAGGCCACCCCGCGGCATGTGCCCGCTAAAATTGTGCAGGTTGCCGATATCCCACGGACACGCTCAGGCAAGATTGTTGAGCTGGCCGTCAGAGAAGTGGTTCACGGGCGTCCAGTCAAAAACCAAGAAGCGCTAGCCAATCCTGAGGCTCTCGCACTCTTTGCAGGATTAGCGGCCTTGCAAGAAGCCTAATTAGGCCCGCTCTCTGCCAGCACCTTCACCCCTGTGCACACTGCATAAAAAAACCCCAGATCTCTCTGGGGTTTTTGATTGAGGCTCCCTAGATCAGGCTGATGCCGAAGCCTGACGCTCCTGTACACGCCCCAACACAAAGAAGGCGAGCAACACCAACAAGCAAGGCAGCGCCCAAGCCAAGCCCACGCTAAACCCAGGCATCCACGCCAGCCAGGCCAGACTGAAGCCCAGCACCTTCAAGCCTTCGACGGCACCAAAGAAGACCGACACCACTAAAATGCTCAGCAATGCCTCACGCGGCAAGCCTAACCACTGGCGGCTGAGGCTGTAGAGCATCAAGGAGATAGCCATCGGATAGACCGCCACCAGCACAGGAATGCTGTAGCTGATCAGCACACTCAAATCCAGATTCGCCACCGCCAAGCAGCACAGGGCATTGATCACCACAAACTGGCGATAGGAAATCGGCACCAGCTGCGAGAAGTAGTCAGAACAGGCGCTCAGCAGACCCACCGCAGTGGTCAAACAGGCCAGGGTGATCACCCCACCCAGCACGATCATGCCCAGATCACCATACTGGCTGGCGACAAAGTGCGTCAGGATCTCTCCACCTGAAGCCGCACCAGGCAGACCAAAACCAGCGCCAAGGAAGAACAAAGACACATACACCACCGCCAGACCCGCCGCCGCAATCAGCGCCGCCCAGACCAAACAGCGATACTGCTGACTTGGCTCGGTAATGCCTTTTTTGACCAGCAGATCAATAATCAGCATGCCGAACATAATTGACGCCAAGGCATCCATAGTGTTGTAACCATCAACAATCCCCTGTGCCAAGGGTGCGACCAGATACTGCTCCGCCGTCGGCAGCGTTTCTCGGCCACTGGCCAGCATCACCGTAACGGCCAGCACCAGCAGCAGGACAATCAGCAGGGGCGTCAGGATCTTACCGATTGAATCCATCAAACGGCCAGGATAGAGGGCCAATAAAGCTGCGAGGCCAAAGAAAAGCAGCGAGTAGCTCAGCTGGCTCAGCACAGGTGTTTCACTGTAAGCGCGCAGGCTCAACTCATAGGCCACCAAGCCAGTACGCGGCGCGGCAATCAGTGGGCCGATAATGATAAAAATCACCACCGAGATGG
>SKOQ01000055.1 GCA_007119985.1 Marinospirillum sp. | reverse complement strand
CTCTTGCCTCTGGCCCTCGTTGGATGCTGCTGAGGGCCAGAGGTGTGAGTTCATATCCCTTCGTGAGTCAAAAGCACCTTGCCAATGGCTTGGCCGCTGGCCAGATAATCATGGGCTTCATTGATTTGATGAAAGCCAAAGCGTTGCTCGGCTATCCAAGGGCGAATCAAGCCTGCATCAACCAGCTGGACGATCTGTGCCAACTGCGCGGCTTCTTGATCTCGTCCTTGGCCGGTCAGCAAAGGCAGAGCACGAAAAACCACATGCAGACTCAGCCCTTTGCTGTGCATCAGGCTCAGATCTTGCGTGCTGCGTGTATTGATCGACACCACACGCGCCCCAACCGCTGCTGCCGTCATGCTCTGTGCGAGACATTCCCCACCAACGCTATCAAAAACCAGATCATAGCCCTGGCCTTGCGTTAGGCGGGTGACGGCTTCTTCAATCGATTCTTCTGTATAGAGGCTGACTTGATCTGCGCCCAGTTGACGGGCGATCTCGGCTTTGGCCGAAGTGGAGACCCGCGCATGGACTTCGGCGCCACAAGCCTTGGCGATCTGGACTGCGAAGTGCCCCACACCGCCTGTGGCGCCATGAATCAAGACTCTTTCTCCTGATTTCAGTGCGGCACGCTCGATCAAGCCGCTCCAAGCTGTGAGGGCCGCCAGAGGCAGAGTGCCGGCTTCAGCCAGAGGCAGTTGGCGTGGTGCGAGGCTGAGCAGGCGAGCATCGGCCAGCATGAAGTCCGCCAGCGCACCCTGAGTGCCTTTTAAGCCACCAGCGCAGCCGATCACGGCATCACCGGGCTGAAACGCGGTCACACCTTCGCCAAGCAGATCGACATAACCGGCAACATCGGCATTCAGTAGGGCGGGAAGCTCAGGGCCTGCCGCGACCTGCCCAAAGCGAATTTTAAGCTCTAAGGGATTCAGGCTTGAACTGACCACTCGCAGACGCACTTGTCCGGGGCCAGGTTGAGGATCAGGCCATTCACTGGCGCTAAAGCGCGCATCAGGGCCGTATTCTGTCAATTGCATCACACGCATCAGGGTTTCTCCTATCAGACGGGCCGAGTGGCAAAGCTGCTCACAAGTTGGAGCAAGAGTTCAGTAAAGGGTTCACCTGAGCCCTTGGCAGCGCGATCAACTTGATAAGCCAAGAGGAGCAGCTGATGGCTCTCTGCTAAGCTCAGGCGTTGGAGCGCTTTTTTGTACAGGGGTTGGCGTTGTGGCCAGATCCGCCATTGTTGGCACTGCTGTTCAAAGTGATGCGGCTGGGCCAAAAGACGCGCGACGAGGCGAATCTCACGGCTCAAGGCCCAGATCAACAAAGGGGCTTCTGTGCCCTCGGCTTGCAGGTGATCGAGAATACGCAGCGCGCGATCAAGCTGGCCTTCAAGGCAAGCGTCAGCCAGATCAAAGAGACTAAAGCGGCTGGCATCCTGGATCAAATCGATTAATTGATGGGCGTTGATGGGCTCACCGGGAGGCACAAATAAGGTGAGCTTTTGGATTTCTTGCGCGGCGGCCAACAGATTGCCTTCTACTTTTTCTGCGAGTAGGCGCAGGGCATCAGGTTCGGCGGTGAGGCCATGCTGGGCTAGACGTTGTTCGATCCAGCGCGGCAGTTGCGCAGGGGAAATAGGCCACACAGGAATAAACCAGCCTTGTGCATCCAAGGCTTTGTACCAGGCGCTTTTGGCTTGAGTGGCATCCAGCTTGGCGCTGGTGATCAGGAACAGATCTTCGCCGAGATTTTTGCGGGCGAGCTCTTGCAAAATGTGGCTGCCTTCTTTCCCTGTTTTATGGCTGCCAAGACGCACTTCAATCAGTTGTGCGCCACCAAATAAAGACTGGTTCTGCGTGGCTTGCAGTAGCTGGCCCCATTTAAACTGCGGGCCAACATCAAATACGACCCTTTCTTCGCATCCTTGCTGGCGTGCCTTATGGCGGATCAGGTCGCTGATTTCAAGCAGTTGCAGAGGCTCATCGCCACTAATCCAAATAAAGGGCGGCAGCTTTTTTTTAAGTTGTGCCGCCAGTTTATCGCTACTGATCTTCACTGCTGAGCTCCAGTGAGCGGACACGCATCATCAATAGATCAATCAGGTCATCTTCCATACTGCGTATCAGTTCGGCTTTCAGGCTTTGGCGTGCCAAAACACTGTCGCGTGTGGCGTTATAGCGATATTGGCGCTCAGCGCTCCAGCGTTCAGCCGTGAACAAAGGCTCTCCTTCTGCATCGAAGGCGGAGGCAACGAGGGTCAGTTCAAGCGCGAACTCTTCATCTTGGCCAAAAATCAGCTGGGTTTCACGTTGCTCTAAAGCTTCAAGGCGCAGAAGAAGGCGTGCCGTCGCATCGCTTTCGGCTAGACGAATGCCTGAAGCCAGCAGGCGCTGCCTGAGAGGCTGGGCAAGACGCTCGCTGCCTGCCTGGGCTTCAACACGAATGGGTTGGAGCTGTGCAGGCAGTTGAATGTAACCTCGAAGCTGAAAGCCGCAGGCACTGAGCAGCAACATCCCCAGCATCAAGCTGGGGAGGAGAGTGCGGCTGCGCATTATTGCGCAACCAGATTCACAAGCTTGCCGGGGACGACGATCACCTTGCGCAGGGTTTTGCCTTCGAGGTGCTTTTGTACCCGCTCATCGGCCAAGGCCAGGGCTTCGATGTCTTCTTTGCTGGCTTCGGCGCTGACCTCCAGCTGAGCACGCACCTTGCCATTGACGGAAACCGCCAAGGTGATGGTGGCGCGCACCAGTGCGTCTTCATCAACCAAGGGCCAGCTGGCGCTGAGGAGTTGATCGCCGCGTCCCAGATCCTGCCAGAGTTGGTGCGTGATATGAGGCGCAATGGGGGAGAGCATCACCACCAGCGCTTCCCAAGCCTCACGCGCGACCGCCAGACTCAAAGTATCGAGCGCATCAAAGCGGCTCAGGCTGTTGGTCAGCTCCATCATTGCCGCAATCGCCGTGTTGAAGGTGATGCGACGGCCCATATCGTCATTGACCTTTTTGATGGTCTCATGGGTTTTGCGGCGCAGATCTTGCTGTTCTTCGTTCAGCGCGTTGAGATCCAGTTCACCTGGTTGACCGGCTTGTAGGTGTTGATGCAGTAAGCGCCAGAAACGCTTCAAAAAGCGATTGGCCCCTTCAACACCTGTGTCTGACCACTCCAGAGACTGCTCGGGTGGCGCAGCAAACATCATAAACAGGCGCACGGTATCGGCACCATAGAGTTGAATCATGGATTGGGGATCGACGCCGTTGTTTTTCGATTTCGACATCTTCTCTGTGCCACCAATCACAACCGGCTGGCCATCGCTGATCAGTGTGGCACTGAGTGCGCGTCCCTTGTCGTCTTTTTCGACTTCGACATCCGCTGGGTTAAACCATTGCTTGCCGCCATTGGGCAGCTCGCGATAGTAGGTCTCGGCGATCACCATGCCTTGCGTGAGCAGGCGTTTAAAGGGCTCATCCGATTCTACCAGCCCAAAATCACGCATCAGCTTGTGGAAGAAGCGTGCATAAAGCAGGTGGAGAATCGCGTGCTCGATGCCGCCGATGTAATAGTCAACTGGCAACCAGTAGTTGGCACGCTCATCGAGCATGGCCTCATGGTTATCAGCGCAGCAGAAGCGCGCGTAGTACCAGCTTGATTCCATAAAGGTATCGAAGGTGTCGGTTTCACGCTGCCAGCCATCGCCCAGCTCGTAAAAGGCGGGCATTTTCTTGATCGGGGAGCCGCCCGAGGCATCAAATTCGACTTCCAGTGGCAGGGCAACGGGCAGATCGGCATCTTGAACAGGGCGAGTCGCGCCTTCAGGGCCGTTCTCTACAGGAATCGGCGCGCCCCAGTAACGCTGGCGGGAAACACCCCAATCACGCAGGCGATAGTTGATCTTGATTTTACCCTTGCCTTGACGCTCTAGCTCGCCGGCAATGGCATTAAAGGCGGCTTCAAATTCGAGGCCATCAAACTGAGAAGAGTTGATCAGGCGGCCTTTTTCAACAAAGGCGGCTTGGCTCAGGTCGCAGTGTTGGTCGGCTTCAACGGGTTCGATGACCTGCTCAATGGCGATCCCATATTGGTGAGCAAATTCCCAATCGCGCTGATCATGGGCAGGCACGGCCATCACGGCACCGGTGCCGTACTCCATCAAGACAAAGTTAGCGACCCAGACGGGCACATCTTGTCCAGTCAGCGGGTGAACGGCATGAAAGCCAGTGGGCATGCCTTTCTTTTCCATCACGGCCAGCTCGGCCTCTGATGTGCCACCTTTGCTGCACTCTTCGAGGAAGGCAGCTAAATCAGGGTTGTGCTCAGCCGCGGCTTTGGCCAGTGGGTGCCCAGCGGCCACGGCAACATAGGTCACACCAAAGAGGGTGTCTGGGCGCGTGGTATAAATCTCTAAACCTTGTGGAAGAAGATCTAAAGCAGGCTGGCGCAGACCAAAGGTCATCTCGATGCCGCGTGATTTGCCGATCCAGTTGCGCTGCATGGTTTTAACCTGCTCAGGCCACTCCACGCCATCCAGATCGGAGAGGAGTTCTTCAGCATAATCGGTGATCTTCAAGAACCACTGGGGAATTTCTTTACGCTCAACCAGCGCACCTGAGCGCCAACCTCGGCCATCAATAACCTGTTCATTAGCGAGGACGGTTTGATCCACTGGGTCCCAGTTCACCATCGCGTTTCTTTTATAGACCAGGCCCTTTTCAATCAGCTTGCCAAAGAACCACTGCTCCCAGCGGTAATAGCTGGCGTCGCAGGTGGCGAACTCACGATCCCAGTCATAGCCAAAGCCCAGTGCTTTGAGCTGCTGGCGCATATAGGCGATATTGTCTTGTGTCCAAGCCGCTGGAGCCACTTGATTTTGCATAGCGGCATTTTCAGCAGGCAAGCCAAAAGCATCCCAGCCCATCGGCTGCAGTACATTTTTACCTTGTAGACGCTGATAACGGCTGATCACATCGCCGATGGTATAGTTGCGCACATGGCCCATATGCAGCTTGCCGCTGGGATAGGGGAACATGGATAGGCAGTAGAACTTTTCTTTTTGGTGATCTTCAAGGGCTTTAAAGCACTGATTACGTTCCCAAAACTGCTGCGCTTGGGCTTCGAGTTGACTGGGTTGATAGTCAGGAATTGACGTCTGTGAGTTGTCCATAGAATCAAGGCTGCCTTGTGCAAATAGAGGTCTAATAAGAAGAAAAGAAAGTAACCACTAAGCATACACCAGCTGAAAGGGAATATGTAGCGCCACGCCTAGGCTCTGGGCAGCAACCTAGCGAAGAGATCACTCGGCTTCAGTGATCAGGGAGCCTATTGAGTGCATCAGGGTGTTTTATGCCATGAAACTGGCGTTTTTTTGCCTTCAGCACTTGCCCTCACGGGGTAGATGTTTACAATGCCGTCTTCTTTTTCAGAAGGTGCCATCATGCTTGAGCGTCTATTCAAAATTAAAGCACACAACTCCAGTGTCAAAACTGAGGTGATTGCTGGTATCACCACCTTTTTGACTATGGCGTATATCATCTTTGTGAACCCAGCGATGCTGGCGGATACAGGGATGGATTATGGCGCGATTTTTGTCGCCACCTGTTTGGCGGCGGCGATAGGCTGCTTGATCATGGGTCTTTATGCTAACTATCCGATTGCGATGGCACCGGGTATGGGCCTGAATGCCTTCTTCACCTATGGTGTGGTGCTTGGCATGGGCTATAGCTGGGAGGTCGCTTTGGGTGGCGTCTTCCTTTCGGGTATTGTCTTTGTCCTGATCAGTATTTTAAAGCTGCGCGAATGGTTGATTAATGCCATTCCTGCCTCTTTGAAGTTGGGCATTGCCGCGGGTATCGGTTTTTTCCTAGCGATTATTGCACTGAAGAATGCCGGTATCGTTGTTAAAGATCCAAACACCATGGTCACCCTGGGTGATCTTTCTTCGCCTGCGGCGATTTATGGTTTTCTTGGCTTTTTCGTGATTGCTGCACTGGCTCATCTGCGTGTGACCGGCTCGGTGATGCTGGGCATTCTGGGTGTCACACTCTTGGCGATCTTGTTTGGACATAACGAGTTTGCTGGTGTGGTGTCGATGCCACCTTCTATTGCTCCAACCTTTATGGCGATGGATATTCGTGGCGCGCTGGAAGTCGGCATGATCAGCGTGATCTTTGCCTTTTTGTTTGTCGATTTGTTTGATACCTCAGGCACCTTGATTGGTGTGGCTGAGCGCGGCAAGCTGCTCGATCAAGATGGCAAGCTGCCACGGATTGAAAAAGCCCTTTTGGCTGATTCCAGCGCGACGGTTGTTGGTGCCGCATTGGGGACTTCCTCGACCACCAGCTATGTTGAAAGTGCCTCAGGTGTGGCGGCGGGTGGCCGTACTGGTCTGACTGCAGTCGTGGTCGCCGGTTTGTTTTTAGTCAGTCTTTTCTTTGCGCCTTTAGCCGCTTCGATTCCCAGCTATGCGACAGCGGGTGCATTGCTCTACGTGGCCGTACTGATGGCGGGTAGCTTGGCGAAGGTCGATTGGGAAGATGTGAGCGAGGCGGCTCCAGTTTTGATCGCCGCCTTGGCGATGCCGCTGACCTTCTCGATTGCCCATGGTATCGCCTTAGCTTTTGTCAGCTATGCCGTGATTAAGCTTTTGTCTGGTCAAGGCAAGCAGGTCAGTATTAGTGTTTACTTATTGGCAGCCTTGTTTATCGTGAAGTTTGTTTTCCTCTAGGGCATCCAGCCCAGCCCTAGGGTGACTCAACGCCAGCAGCCAAAACTGCTGGCGTTGGCGTTTAAGCCAGCTGGTGAACGACTTGAGTCTCTAGGCTGATGTTGTCATGCAAAGGGCAGCGGTGGCAGACCTGATCCAAAAACTCGGCCTTTTCTGCATCACTCAGATCGGCATCAATCGTCGCTTGAATACGAATCTGCTGAAAGCCCACGCGATCATCGCTGGGTCGTCCTAGTAATCCAGCTGGGTTATAATCCCCTTCCACTTGAATCTGCATACCGCGCAGATCAATTTTCTGCTGAAAAGCAGCAATCCGGGCGATCGTGCCGATACAACCGCCAATCGAGAAGAGAAACATCTCCAAAGGCGTGGGACCTTGGTTGGTGCCTTGCGCGGCTTGAGGTTGGTCGATGACAAGTGCATGACCGTTGATATTGGCGTGAATGGCAAAACCAGCTTGGAGCTGGGCATCGATACGGACGGTTTTACTTTGGCTCACAAAAAAACTCCTTGCGACTCTCGCGAGAGTCTAGCGTTTGGTGTTGAATAGTCGATTGTTCGACAAAAGCGTTTAAAACCTTCTGGTTTCTGGCAGGCAAAACCAAGCCAGATATTAATTGAGTATTATTGCATATAAAAGAGCACTTGGGCAGCTTCGGCTGGCTCAAGTGGCTTGCTTTGGGCTTCTATCGATCTTCTCGATCTCGGCCCGCGCATCCATAAGGAGCTTTACCATGGCACATCCTGATGCCGCTGCCTCACCTCTGGGTCAGGCCACACACTATGTCAATCAATATAATCCACAGTTACTCTTTCCTTTGGCACGAGATCGCGGTCGTTTGGTCTTGGGCCTAGAGGGTGAGCTACCTTTTACAGGCTGTGATCTGTGGAATGCTTATGAGGTTTCTTGGTTGAATCTGCGTGGTAAGCCCATCGTGCGGCTGGCTGAGTTTCGCTTTGCAGCGGATTCCACCCATATTATTGAATCTAAATCCTTCAAGCTGTATTTGAATTCATTCAACCTGAGCCGTTTTGCGACTGAGGCTGAGGTGGAAGCTTGCCTAGAGCGGGATTTAACGGCCGCATCTGGTGCGCCTGTTAGTGTGTGCTTGATGTCAGTGGAGGCTGGCCTAGTGCCGCAGCCATTTGATGGGGTCTGCCTAGATGAGTTAGATATAGAGATCAGCCACTATACGCCAGCACTGCAACTGCTGCATGCCGATCCCGAAAACCGAGTGGAAGAGCAGCTTTATAGCCACTTGTTGAAATCCAACTGTCCAGTGACTGGGCAGCCAGACTGGGCCAGTGTGATGATCCACTATCGCGGGCCACAGATTGACTCTGCTGGATTATTGGCTTATCTGATTTCCTATCGTGAACAGGGCGATTTTCATGAGCAGTGTGTGGAGCAGATTTTTATCGATCTGCAGCGCCAATGTCAGCCTGAGATGCTGAGCGTTTATGCACGCTATCTGCGTCGTGGTGGGCTGGATATCAATCCTTGGCGCACGTCTGAGCCAGGTGCGCAGCCGCCTGTCGTGCGTTTGCTACGTCAATAAGTGATAGGAGGCATCATGCGTAATGCATTGTTTTTTTTGGTGGTGTTACTGGGTGTGGTCTATGCCCTGGTCACTTTATAAGCGCTCTCAGGGAGCGTTGTCAGTGTTGTGATGGAGAGGCGTCTCGCCTAAGGCTATGTTTTTAGATCCCCAGTTTGTCGAAACACTGTTGTTTACGACGCAGGTGACTGCGCCGGTCTTTTTGCTGGTCTTTATTGGTATTGCTCTGGGGCGCATCGGCTTCTTAACCGATGAGTTTAACCGTGTGGCCTCGCGCTTGGTGTTTACAGTGAGCCTGCCCACTCTGGTGTTTTTAAACCTGAGTCGGACGCACCTAGCGGAAGTCTTTGTGCTGGATTTGATGGTCTATGCGGCCGTCGTCACGCTGCTGGCCTTCTTTTGGCTGGTCTGGCGCGCGCAAAGAACGCTGGTGGATTATGCCGATCGCGGTCCTTTTGTGCAGGGGGCTTTTCGAGGGAATCTCGGCATTCTCGGCCTGGCCTTGGCTTTTAATCAATATGGAGAATCAGGGCTGGCCTTGGCCTCGGTTTTTCTGGCGCTGTTGATCGTGATGTACAACTTTTTGTCTGTCGTGGCGTTGAGCCTATGGCGCTCGGAACAGGGGATCGCTTGGGGGCGAATGGGCTTGGATATTCTGCGTAACCCACTGATTATTGCGGTCAGCCTAGCGTTGCCTTTTTCCTTGCTGGAGTGGTCCTTACCTTCGGTGCTTGAAGAAACCGCTGATTACCTCGCTGCGCTGACCTTACCGCTGGCACTCTTGTGTGTGGGTGCGGCACTCAACTTGCGTGCCTTGCAAACCACCAGTCGTACAGCACTCAGCTCGACGGCCTATAAGCTGGTCTTGCTGCCGGTGCCGATGGTGTTAGGGGCGTGGCTGATGGGTTATGAGGGCCAGACTTTGGGGGTGCTGTTTTTGATTTTTGGCTGCCCTACAGCAGCGGCCAGCTATGTGATGGCGCGCAGTATGGGCAGTAATGCGGCTTTGGCGGCCAATATTGTTGCTTTAACGACACTTTTTAGTACAGTAACGCTCAGCCTGGGTGTCTTTGTGCTGCATTATTATGGACTCAGTAGTGGATAAAATTGTCAGCTCCTCCTCTCGTCTTCAGCCTTGTCCTGTGGGGGCGCGCGCCTGTTCTTGGCAGATCAACGGGCGAGAGCTGCAAGGCTTGGTATGGGGTGAGGCAGCCCATCCTGCTGTTCTTGCTTTGCATGGCTGGTTGGATAATGCGTTGAGCTTTGCTGAACTGGCGCCGCGTCTGGCTGAGGCGGGCTATCAGGTGATCGCTATCGATTGGGCTGGGCATGGCCTATCAGATTGGCGTGATCAAGCCTGTTATTGGCATCAGCAAGATGTGCTGGATCTGGATGCGCTGCTCGATCAATTGGATGCGTCGCCGCTGCCCATCATTGCTCATTCGATGGGGGCCGGTTTAGCGGGCATGTTGGCTGCCGCCGCACCGGAGAAAATCAGCCAGTTGATCTTGATTGATGGTTTAGGGCTACTCAGCAGTGAACCAGAGGCAACAGTTCCGCAGCTTAATCAGGCGTTGCAAGCCCAAAGAAAGCGACGTGCCAGGGTCAGCTCTAGCCTGCATTATCGCGATCTAGATGCCGCGATCTCGGCACGCCAAAAAGGTATGTTCCCGCTGACTGAGAAGGCCGCCTGGCAGCTATGTCAACGTGGTTTGCGTGCTGAAGGGCAAGGCTGGTGCTGGTCCAGTGATCCGCGTTTACTGCTGCCATCACCAGTGCGCTTAACCGAAGCGCAGAATCAAGCTTATCTGGCGCAGCTTAAGCTGCCTGTCACCTTGCTGGTTGGTCAGCAGGGCGTGTTCGCTCAAGGTGATCGGCTGGCCGCACGCGTGGCTTGCATCCCTCACATTGAAGTGATTTGGCGAGAAGGTGGGCATCATTTGCATTTAGAACAGGCCAGTGCCTCAGCCTGCGCCGCCGTTATTTTAAAGGCACTCAAGCAGGGGCAAGATCAACCAGCTGTCTAGGAGGTCGTGAATGGCGGTGACAGAACAAAGACGCGTTGCACTCGTTTTGGGCTCAGGTGGAGCCAGAGGCTATGCGCATATCGGTGTGATTGAAGAGCTTGAAGCTCGTGGGTTTGAGATCGTCGGGATCTCGGGCTGCTCGATGGGCGCGCTGGTCGGTGGCCTTTATGCCGCCGGTCGCTTGAACGACTATCGTGATTGGGTCAGTGGACTGGATTATCTAGATTTATTGCGCCTAGTGGATGTGACCTGGAGTCCGATGGGGGCCATCAAAGGCGAGCGCGTGATGTCCATGATCGCTGAGTTGCTGAATGGCCAGCGTATTGAGGATCTGCCTATACCCTATACCTCGGTAGCAACAGATCTGGTCAATCAAAAAGAAGTCTGGTTTCAAGAGGGCGATTTGCTGGAGGCGATTCGGGCTTCCATCGCGGTGCCGGGCGTCATTACCCCCTTGCATCATCGTGGACGGACGCTGGTCGATGGTGGTCTGCTGAATCCGCTGCCGATTACGCCTGTGGTGGCCTACCATGCTGACTTTATTCTGGCGGTGAATGTGACGGCACAAAACTCGCAAGCGACCTTGGCCCAGTTGTTGCCAGATTGGAAGCGCCCAGGGAGTGAGAAGGATGCCAGTCGTGCCACTGAATGGGTCTATCGTGTCAAGGAGCGCGCAGGGCAGTTATTGGATCGCCTGAACTTCTGGGAGGATGAGTCTAAATCCCACCCGACACCTGATCCTGCTGATCCCACACGCTGGGGCAAGCTGGATGTGATCCTTCAGTCTTTTGAGATTACGCAAGCCGCTCTAACGCAGTATAAGGTGGCCGGTTATCCACCTGATGTCTTGATTGAGATTCCGCGTACCACCTGTGCAGGCTATGAGTTTCATAAGGCCCCTGAATTGATTGAACTGGGGCGCCGCAAGGCACGTCTTGCACTGGATGAGTGGCAGAGTGATCATCCTGTTCCAAGTGGAGATTTGGATGACCACTAGACTGTTAGATGCAGCAGGGGTGCGATCTGGTTTTCAACGCTTGCTGCCTTTGGGCTTTTTTGTGGCAGCCTTTGGTCTGGCTTTTGGTTTAGCGGCGGCGCAGCGTGGATTAAGCGATGTTGAGGCCCTGCTGATGAGTGCGCTGGTTTTTGCTGGCGCTTCTCAGTTTGCTGCGCTGGAGCTGTGGCAGGCAGAGATTCCCTTTGTGGCATTAGCGATTACCACCTTTGCGATTAACTCGCGCCATCTGCTGATGGGGGCTTCACTCTACCGCTGGATGCAGCCTTTACCTTGGGGGCAGCGTCATGGGGTATTGGCGCTGCTCAGTGATGCCAATTGGGCGATGGCGATGCAGGACTATCAACGTGGTCAGCGCAATCTGGGCATCGTGCTTGGCGGGGGGTTAGCTATCTGGCTGGCATGGATGCTGGGTTGTTTAACGGGGTTGCTGGTCACCAGTGG
>SKOQ01000132.1 GCA_007119985.1 Marinospirillum sp. | reverse complement strand
TATTGATGCACGCGGCGTCGCGACGCTGACTTTAAACCGACCAGAAGTGCACCATGCCTTTGATGATCAGCTGATCGCACGCTTGATCGATCAACTTGAAGAGGTGCGTCTGGCTGAGGCGCGCTTACTGGTGCTGCGCTCAAGCGGCAAGAGCTTCTCAGCTGGCGCGGATCTGGCCTGGATGCAGCGCATGGCGCAGATGAGCCAAGCTGAGAATCTCCAGGATGCACAACAGCTGGCTCTGCTGATGGAAAGACTGGATCGCCTGCCCTGCCCCACCCTGTGTCTGGTGCAAGGCGCGGCTTATGGTGGTGCGGTGGGGCTCATCGCCTGCTGTGATGTGGCTTTGGCCAGTGATCAAGCCAGCTTGTGCCTCTCAGAAGTCAAACTCGGGCTGGCTCCAGCCGTGATCAGCCCCTATGTCCTGCGCGCCATCGGTGAACGTGCGCTGCGCCGCTATGCCTTGACCGCCGAGGTCATCAGTGCCACCACCGCCGCCGAGCTGGGACTTGTCCATCAGGTCGTGGCTGCAGCCGACTTAGAACACAAGGCAAAGCAGCTGGTCCAGCGCCTGCTCAATAATGGCCCCAAGGCGTTGCAAGCCTGTAAACAACTGCTGCGCTATGTGGGCGATCACCCGATCAATGCCACCACGCAAGCCCGCACCACGGCGTGCATTGCTCAGCTCAGAGTAGAAGAGGAAGGACAGGCCGGCTTAAGTGCTTTTTTTGCCAAGCGGCCACCCCCTTGGCAGCCAGGGGTCTGTGAAGAGGCCCGTCAAAAGAACTGAGTCTTTCGCCCGCCGACAACAACAATCAAGAGGGACGCCCTATGCTGGCTCATCAAGACCTGACTCTGACCAAAATACTCATCGCCAATCGCGGTGAAATTGCATGTCGTATTATTCGTACTGCCCATCAACTCGGCCTGAGCTGTGTTGCGGTGTATTCTGAAGCCGATCGCGATGCGCTGCATGTCAAAATGGCCGACGAGGCCATCGCCATCGGCCCAGCCCCAGCGCGGGAGAGCTACTTGCGCGTTGATCGTATTCTCGCCGCTGCCAAGCAAACCGGCGCGCAGGCGATTCACCCCGGCTATGGTTTTTTATCTGAAAACAGTGAGCTGGTGGCCGCCTGCCAACAGGCTGGATTAATTTTTATTGGCCCACCCCAGGCCGCTATTGAAGCCATGGGCAGTAAATCGGCCGCCAAAAGCATTATGGAGACCGCCGGTGTGCCGCTGGTCCCGGGTTATCATGGTGATCAGCAAGAGCCTGAGTTTCTCGCCGCAGAAGCCGCCACAATAGGCTATCCAGTCCTGCTCAAAGCCGTCGCCGGTGGTGGCGGTAAGGGCATGCGGATCGTGCATCAAGCCAGCGAGTTTGCATCTGCACTGGCCGCCGCCCAACGCGAAGCACGCAATGCCTTTGGTGAGGACAAGATGCTGGTTGAAAAGTATCTGCTTCAGCCGCGCCATGTCGAGGTGCAGGTCTTCTGTGATCAGCAGGGCCAAGGGGTGTATCTATTTGAGCGGGACTGCTCAGTCCAAAGACGCCACCAAAAAATCATTGAAGAAGCCCCTGCCCCCCATCTGAGCGCCGAACTGCGCCAAGCCATGGGAGAAGCGGCCCTGAAAGCCGCTCAAGCGATAGGTTATGTCGGCGCAGGGACAGTCGAATTTTTGCTGGATGCCCGCGGCGAGTTCTTTTTTATGGAGATGAACACCCGCTTGCAGGTTGAGCATCCCATCACGGAGATGATTACCGGACAGGATCTGGTCGAGTGGCAGCTGCGTATTGCGATCGGTCAGCCTCTGCCTTTAAAGCAAGCCGAGCTGAAAATCCAAGGTCATGCCTTTGAAGCACGCATCTATGCCGAAGATCCAGAACAGGATTTTCTGCCCGCCACCGGCTGCTTAAGCTATCTGCGTCAGCCAGCTGAATCGCGTTTTGTACGCGTGGATACTGGCGTGCTCGAAGGGGATCAGATCAGCATCTATTATGATCCCATGCTGGCCAAGCTGATTGTCTGGGGGCCAGATCGCCAAACCGCACTCCAAAGATTGATTCAAGCACTGGGTGAATACCGGATTGCTGGCCTCACCACCAATATCGATTTTCTCCAGCGGCTCGCCAGCAGTGCGCCCTTTCATGCTGCTGAAGTGCATACTCACTTTATCGAACAGCATCAAGCGCTGTTGTTTCAACCCCGCGCCCAGGCCGAGGATCACACCCTCGCTCTAGCCAGCCTCTACGCGCTGTTGCGGCTGGCTCAAGAAAGGCAGCAGGAGGCTGCAGGCTCACTCGATCCCTATTCACCCTGGCATGCGGCCAATGGCTGGCGATTGAATCAACCTTCTCAGCTGCCTTTGCGCTTTGCGTTACACGACGGCAGCCAGATCGATATCCAAGCCCAGCAGCTGAGCCAGCATCGCCCCCAATGGCGTCTTCACTGGCAAGAGCAACAGCTACTGGTCGAAGGCCGCCTTGAAGGCGATACACTCGAAGTGGTCATCAATGGTCACCGCCAAAGTGTGCCCTTTGCGGCACTGGATACAGCGCTGACTTTCTTCACGGCCGATGGCATTTTACGCTGTCAGTGGCTGCGCCCAGATCAACAACGCCATGAATATGATGAGGTCGCCAACAGCCTGAATGCGCCGATGAATGGCTCAATCGTGACCCTGTTGGTCGCCGCGGGGGAGACAGTCAAAAAAGGCGAAGCCCTGATGGTCATGGAAGCCATGAAGATGGAACATACCCTGCATGCCCCGGCTGATGGGCAGGTCGAGCGCTTCTTGTATCAAGCTGGAGATCTGGTCGAACAAGGCGCGGAACTGGTGCACTTTGCCGCCAGCGAGTCGGCCGCCGATGCCCCTGCCTCCACCCAGCGAGAGGAGACCCACGCATGAGCCTGCCTGCCTCTGTCCGTCTGGTGGAAGTCGGCCCGCGTGATGGCTTGCAAAACGAAGCGCGCCAGATTGATACCGCCACCAAAATCGAACTGATAACGCGGCTAAGCAGCGCTGGCTTACGCCACATTGAAGCCGCAAGCTTTGTCTCGCCGCGCTGGGTGCCACAAATGGCCGATGGCGCACAAGTCATGGCGGGTCTCTCACGCCAGCAGGGTGTCACCTATGCCGCCCTGACACCCAACCTTCAAGGGCTGGAAGCTGCCTTAGCAGCCGGTGTCGATGAGG
>SKOQ01000195.1 GCA_007119985.1 Marinospirillum sp. | reverse complement strand
TCTGATGGTTGAGGTGGAGTGGCCTGTTGAATCGATTCATGAAATCGAAGGGCTGGTCGAGCGGATTGAAGCGCAGCTGAGTGAGTTGGAATTAGAGCCGATGGTGCGAGTCAACTTCCATCCAGCCGATTCGGATTACTGGCATGCAGATGCCTGATCGCATTCATTCGCTCTAGCCTTATTGAACGAAAGCTGAAACAAGCAGTGGCAGATGATCAATGACCCCAAGAGTGGAGCGCCCACTCTCGGGGTGATTTGTTTATCCTGCTGGTGGCAGATCGCCCTGCTGCACTTCTAAGCCACAGCCTAGACTGCGAGCGAGTTCAGCAAAGCCAGGGAAGGAGGTGTTCACTGTGGCGCAATCTTCAATGATGATCGAGCCAGCCGAGCGCAGACCGGCAATAGCAAAGCTCATCGCAATGCGATGGTCATGGTAGCAAGGCAGGCGTGCGCTGCCAAAGACCGCCTGCTGATCGCCACGACCTTGAATATCAATGCCGTCTTCAACCACGGTGCAGTCGATGCCCAGAGCGGCCAAACCATCGGCCATGACCTGAATCCGATCTGATTCCTTGACGCGCAATTCCTCTGCACCGCGCAGACGTGTGGTGCCTTCTGCACAGGCCGCAGCAATAAACAGCGCCGGAAACTCATCAATCGCCAGTGGCACCAGATCAACAGGAATATCTATCCCCTTCAGCGGCGTTGCGCGAATACGCAAGTCAGCGACTGGCTCGCCGCCGATTTCACGCGGATTCTGGATCTCGATGTCGGCCCCCATCAAACGCAGGATATGGATCACGCCATCGCGAGTTGGGTTGATGCCAACATGCTCAAGAGTGAGATCGCTGCCGGGTGTCATGGCGGCGGCCACCAGGAAGAAGGTCGCTGATGAGATATCGGCAGGAATATCGATGGCCGTGGCCTGAAGCTGGCCGCCACTGCGGACACGCGCAGTCGCACCTTGTTGCTCAACAGCATAACCAAAGCCACGCAGCATCCGTTCGGTATGATCACGGGTTGGCGCGGGTTCGGTGGTGGATGTTTCGCCTTCAGCCCAGAGTCCGGCCAGCAGCAGGCAGGATTTAACCTGCGCCGAGGCCATCGGCAGGGTGTAATCAATGCCGCGCAAGGTCTGCCCACCGGTGATTTTAAGCGGTGGACGGCCCCCTTCTTGTGTCTCGATCTTAGCACCCATCAAGCGCAGAGGATCAGCGACGCGGTTCATCGGGCGTTTGCTTAAAGAGGCATCGCCAGTCAGCTCCGTATCAAAAGGCTGCGCGGCGAGAATACCCGCCAGCAGGCGCATCGAGGTGCCTGAGTTGCCAAGATACAAGGGGCCTTTGGGCGCTTGCAGACCATGAAGACCCACACCGTGGATGGTCACTTCACCGTGGTGAGGGCCTTCAATCTGCACACCGAGATCACGAAAGGTTTGCAGTGTTGCCAAGGCATCCTCGCCTTCAAGAAAGCCTTTGACCTGCGTGGTGCCTTCGGCCAAAGCGCCGAGCATAATCGAGCGATGAGAGATGGATTTATCGCCAGGAACGCGGATGGAACCCTGGAGCGCGCCACTGGGCGGCTGGGTGATAAAGTTGATTTTTTGATCAGTCATTTTTTGATAGCCTGTCGCATTCAGCAAAGCTGTAAAGTAATCGCGCGCGGCCTTGGCGCGCGTAAAGGTGGCCACCAGATGATCCCCGTC
The DNA here is from genome assembly GCA_007119985.1 of Marinospirillum sp. Taxonomy (GTDB): domain Bacteria; phylum Pseudomonadota; class Gammaproteobacteria; order Pseudomonadales; family Halomonadaceae; genus Marinospirillum. Next base: position 1,499 of record SKOQ01000195.1, on the reverse strand, counting down.
GGCTTGATCTATGGCGCTTCTCAGGCGTTGTACACCTGCGACAAAATCATCCAAGGCACTGAGTGTGGCCTCGCGATTCGCCAGAAAAATATCACGCCACATGATCGGGTCACTGGCAGCGATCCGTGTGAAATCACGAAATCCCCCTGCGGCATAGCGAAACATCTCCAGGCGCTCATCCTGACTGGCGAGGGTGTCCACCAGGGAGTAGGCCAGTAGATGGGGGAGATGGCTGGTGCGTGCCAGCACTTGATCATGCTGCTGCATGTCCATTTCTAGCACTTCAGCGCCGCAGGTTTGCCATAATTGGCGCACTTGGGCCAGCGCTTGGGGATCTGTCTCTGCCTGCGGGGTCAGGATCACCTTGCGCTGCTGAAAGAGATCAGGCAGCGCGGCGGCCACACCGCTTTTTTCTGCACCGGCAATGGGATGGCCCAACACCAGCTGCGTGGGGATGTGGCCAAAAACCCGTTGCGCGGCTTCGGCCACCACCACCTTGCACGAGCCCACGTCAGTGATGACGGTTTCGGGGCGCAGATGGGGTTGCAGTTGGCGCAGGACGCTCTCGACGGCCAGCACGGGCACGGCCAGCAGAATCAAATCTGCTGCGCTGGCGGCACTGGCTAGATCCTCCGTGACGGCATCGACGACACCAAGGCTCAGCGCCGCTTGACGCTCAGCTGGATCGAGATCCATCCCGACAATGCGCGTATAGAGCGGCCGAGCGGCCAGTGCAACCGAGCCGCCAATCAAGCCGAGGCCGATCACCAGCAGTTGTTTCATTGATCCAGCACCTGACGTAAGGCCTCAAGAAAGCGTTGGTTTTCTTCTGGCAGGCCGATACTGATGCGCAGATGCTCCGGCATCTGATAGGGCGCGAGCGGGCGAACAATCACGCCCTTCTCAAGCAGGGCCTGGTTGATTGCAGCGGCATCGCCAACGCGCACGCAGATAAAGTTCCCCACTGAAGGAATATACTCCAGCCCCAGTTCATGAAAACTGGTTTCAAGCTGGAGCAGCCCAGCGCGATTGGTTTCCAGCGACTGGGCGAGGAAGTCTTGATCAGCCAAGGCGGCTTCTGCTGCGGTTAAGGCCAGCTGGCTGACATTAAACGGCAGGCGGATGCGATTCAGCGTGGCGGCAATCTGCGTTGAAGACAGGCTGTAGCCGATGCGCAACCCAGCCAAGCCATAGGCTTTAGAGAAGGTGCGGCAAATAATCAGATTCGGATAGTCCGCCAATAGGACCAGACTCTTGGGATAGGCGCTTTCAGTGACATATTCACAGTAGGCCTCATCCAGCACCACCAACACCTGCTCGGGCACCTGCGCCATCAACTCGCGTAGTTGCTTCTCGCTCAGCCAAGTCCCTGTTGGATTATTGGGATTAGCAATAAAGACCACGCGCGTTTGGGCATCGATCGCAGCGGCCATAGCAGGCAGATCATGGCCCCAGTTCTTGGCTGGAATTTGGCGATGTTCTGCGCCTGCGGCCTGGGT
>SKOQ01000007.1 GCA_007119985.1 Marinospirillum sp. | reverse complement strand
TCAGGCCCCGCTTTTTCTTTGCATGGTCAGATCGATCGAGCGCTGCGTACCACCACCGAGTGGGAGGCGATTAACATTGCACCATCAGTCTACAAAATGGAGATATTTTGGTTACATTTTTGGCTTAAAAACTAATGATAACTAGAAGCATTTTATTTACTGATTCATTTTCAGGATAGCAAGTGGCACGTCTTAATCTTTCTAAAAGTCAGCGCTGGGTTCGCCCGCTCCACACCTACAGCTCCATGCTGATGCTCTTTATTCTGCTGTTTTTTACCATCACGGGGGTCACGCTTAACAATCGCCACTGGCTGCCTCAGCCAGCGCCACCTCAGGAAATGGAGCTTCCTTTGCCTGAAATCTGGCACAACCAGCTGACCCTGCAGGCGGATAAAACAAGGCTCAGTGCTGATCTCTGGCGCTGGCTCAGACAGCAAGAAGGACTACCTGATGGCGAAGTCAGCGTGGACTGGCCCGCCGATGAGCCGCTACTGAGCTTGGATATCAAAAGGCCTGGCGGCTATACCCTGGTCGAAGTCGATTTAGAAGAAGCGCAGATCTGGTATGAACACCATCGCCTTGGCTGGTGGGCTGTCCTCAATGATCTCCATATGGGACGGAACAGTGGTCAGCTCTGGAGCTGGTTCATTGATCTGTCTGCGCTCGTGATGCTGCTGTTTACCCTGACAGGCCTGTGGCTCATTTTATTCAACCCCAAAAGACGACGTCCCAGCTTGGCACTCAGTGGTCTGGGCACACTGGTGATGGTCGGTCTTTATGTCTGGTTTCTGGTCTGACAGGCCTTGCGCCTAGTGCCACAACGAGGAGTGATATGTATGCGTTTTAACTGGCGATTCCTGCTGCTCAGCAGCCTTCTATTCAGCAACTTCAGCTGGGCAGATGCTGTGGATATTGAAGTCAATTTACCCGCATTCAGCGGCGCAATGGTGTATCGGCCTTATGTTGCTGTCTGGGTGGAAGATCAACAGGGCGATCTGGTGCGGAGTGTGAGCGTCTGGCGCAAAGAGGCCGACTGGCTCAAGGATATGCGACGCTGGTGGCGCAAGGCAGGGCGGCATGATCAAGGAGAGTTAGAAGCCATTACAGGCGCAACCCGTCGTGCTGGACTGCATCGTGTTCTCTGGGATGGCACAGATCAGCAAGGCCAACCCGTTCCGAATGGGCACTACACCCTGTATATCGAGGCCGCCAGAGAGCATGGTAGCCGCAGTCTGGTGCGTCAAGATATCGAGCTAGGTCGGCCTGCCACCTTGACAACAGCAGCAGCAGAAGAACTGGGCAGTATGGTGATTCGCGTCTTGCGCTAATCCATCTGCTGGAGCGCCTCGGCTCTGATCCAGCACAGCCCTGGGCTGTGAGGGCACTGGACTATCGAGGCACAGAAGTCACACACGTTTCACTTCCAAAAAATATCCGTGTCACTGACACAAAATTCAAGGAGTCATCATATGCGACACACTTCCTGGTTGACCGGCCTGATCACTGGCCTCACGCTACTCAGTGGTTCGGCTTTTGCTCACCCTATCTGGATGCACCCCAGTGAGTTTCACCTTTCCACTGAAGACCCCTTTTGGATCACTGTAGATGCAACCGCCTCCCATGGTGTGTTTAGTTTTGATAAGCCTATCGGGGTGGATCAGGTCAGCGTGTATCGTCCGAATGGCGATCGTCAACGCCTAGGGCCTTACTATAAGGGGCAACGCCGCACAGTCTTTGATCTGCTGATTGATCAGGCTGGCACCCATAAAGTCGAACTGCGCGGCCAGCCACGCTATATGACACGCTATGTCATCGGAGAGCGCAATACAGCACGACGCGCCTTTGGCAATAAACTGGAAGTCCAGCTCCCCGAAGGTGCGCGTGAAGTCACCACGGTCGCGGTACAAAATATTGCCGCTTTCTTTATTACCCAAGGTGCGCCCACCACGGGTGTGCTAGAAACAACCGGAGAAGGTTTTGAGCTGCATGCGCTCACCCACCCCAGTGATGTTGTGCAAGGCGAAGAAGCCCGCTTTCGTTTCACTTTTGATGGCCAGCCTGCAACAGGCTTACGCGCTGAACTGGTTCCTCATGGTACAGCCTGGCGAGATTCACGCCGACAAATCGAGATCACAGGTGATGAAGATGGCGTGCTGAGTTTTACACCCCAGCAAACAGGACCACACCTGCTTTCAGTGCATCTCAACATGGCGATTGAAAACCCGCTGGCAGATAGCGTCGCAGTGAATTACCTCGTCTCCCTTGAAGTTCTTCCATAAACGAGCGACCAGAATGATGAAATACCTCGCCTATATCATCGCTGGATGCCTGAGCTGGCCCATACTGGCTCAGGCGCACTACCCAGTGATGGATTGCCAAAAGAATCAGGCTGACATCAGCTGTCGCATCGGCTTCAGCGATGGCACCTTTGCACCAGGCAGTGAAGTCGTCATGTATACCTATGAAGATCAAGTGATTGCGCGTGCAGTCGCTGATGGTAGCTCAACCGCGCACTTTACCTGGCAAGAGGGTGATTTTTATATTCAGTTTGATGCTGGTCATGAAGATCCAGCTGAATTTGATTCCGCTGAGTTAGAGTGATGTCGACAACACCAGAAGTCTCCCAAGCTCAGATTGAACTCGTGCCACCCAAGGATGGGCGGCAGGAAAATGTCTGGGTGCTGTTTTTAGTGCTGCTTTTACTAACTGCTGGAGCCTTGGGCGTTGGATGGCGTCACGTACCCAGTGCAGCACCGACCCCACATCTGATCGGCCACACTCCGCTCGACCGTCAGCTGATGATGGAGCTCAGCATTGCCCTTGATGAAATTCGATTTATCTATGGCATGCAACAAGGGCAGCATCACGCGCTGGATGCCAGCACGCTGCTCGCCGCCGACCTGCTGCCTCAAGATCCAACAGGGACAAGCTTCTGGATGGAGATCAGCGAGAACTGCCTGCTGCTGAATCGACAAGGACGCCCTTCCATGCTGCTCTACCTTGAGGCGGCTGATTTAGCACTTTACCAAACCGAACACCCTGTCTCTTCTCTGACTCACTGCCCACCGGCTTCTCCACTTTGGCAACAAGTTGGTCATCATGAATAAATCGACATTACGTCTTGGATTTTTGATCTGGATCCTATCCAGTACGACGCCTCTTTGGGCGCAAAACCTCACTGTCGGCATTACCTTGCACCCCTATT
>SKOQ01000020.1 GCA_007119985.1 Marinospirillum sp. | reverse complement strand
TTCAAGACAGATTGGCTGATCAACACGACGTAGGTCACTAAAAATATGCAGCCCGGCCTGGTGTAGATGACGCGCCGCAAAGCCCAGCCGATCGGCACTATCATGGTTGCCCGGAATCATCAGCACGGGCAGTTTCAACTCACCCAAAACCTGATCTAAAAAGCGATCAAGGAGGTTCACCGCCTCTGCCGGCGGCACCGAGCGATCATAGACATCACCAGCAATCACCAAAGCCGCTGCTGGCCGCTCTTTTAAAGCCTGAAGCAACTGATCTAGCAGGTATTTTTGATCTTGTAACAGCGAGACCTGATGAAAGAGGCGGCCCAGGTGCCAATCCGAAGTATGAACAAATTCCATGTAAAATCCTTTTGATCTGATAAGCGCAGAAAAAAGCCTACCTTACTGCATGAACTGGACTTGCAAAAGGACAGCTGAGTGAGCGGCCCCGTGTTGCGGATGACTGTACCGATTAGGTGGTTGGCAAATTGGGTGATGTCACAAAATGCGTCAAATAAAACTGATTTTTTCCTTGGTTTTTGGCTCGATACATAGCTTGATCGGCACAATGCAGCCAAGCCAGTGCTTGTTGTTCTTGTCGCCCTGTCTCTTGAATAGGAAGATGCTGCTGTAACATGGCAATACCAGCAGAAAACGTGAGCTGAATGGCTTCTTTTTGCTGGTAGAGAAGAGGTGCTTGCGCAAGTTGTTGTTGCAGATCTGCACACCACTCTGCTGCTTGCCATGCATTACACGGAGAGAGATAAGCGATAAATTCTTCACCCCCCAGCCTGGCAATCGCATTCTCCTCGGAATCTGGGAGCATCGCCTCTAATAAAGAAGCAAAAAGCTGGAGGGCTTGATCCCCTGCAAGATGTCCGTAGTGATCATTGATATTTTTGAAGTCATCGAGATCAATAAAAATAAGGCATCTTGGCTGAGTGCTGCCGTGCTCTAGCTGCTGCCCTAGCTGATGAAGAAAGTGCTTTCGGTTATGCAAACCAGTCAGTGGGTCCATGTTGAGCTGTCGGCTTAAGTGCTGATTGGCCTGCGTGAGCGCCTGTACCTGATGGTGTAAATGAGAGTAGGCGTTCAGCAATTCACTATAAAGCTGATGCATGGTGATCAATTGCTTTTGGGGATTCGCTTTTTCAAAGGCTGAAAGCTCGATCTGCAGTTGCTCAGTAAGAGATGGCGTGACAGCACCCGTGCTCTGCATCGCCTGCCAGTCTTCAATCACTTTATTCAATAGGTTTTTTAAAGGCATCGTCTCAAGCTCCTTGTGAGTCTCCGAAGACTACTGGAGTGATGCGACACCTTGGTTCGCTTTATTTAGTTGGTTCCGTGGTGTTCAAAGTCAATGACACTCTCTATGCCGGCCTATGCCAATAAAGTGACACTAATTGACGCTCTTGTACCTTCAAATGATGCTTTATGACCTGCACAAAAAGGTGCCTAATGCCAGTGCGACCATCACCTTATCATTACCAATGCGTTGCCTGCTCATGGGAGCAAACCTTTGCCCCAGAAAGCGATGTCATTGATCCAAGCGAACGCCCCAAAACCTGCCCGCAGTGCGGCGCGCTTTGCATCAAAACCAAATTATCGAAAGCTCAGGTTTTGCGCCAACAACAACGACTTAAATTTCCTTTTAACCTGTTGGCGCGTTTTCTGAATTAAGGCTGCTCTTGCGCTGCTCTTGCGTTCAAGTCTGCGAGGCGCTCAATCTGGCCTTGGAGCAAAGGCAAGGCATCTTGGCGATATTGATGCAACTCGTCCAGCGCACCGAGCATTTCTGCAAAAGCCTGCTCCAGAAGGTCTAGATCAACCAAAGTACGGCTGGCCTGCTGCTGAATCTCAACGCCTTGTTGGCGGAGCTGCTGGGCTGTGCCGGCAATCAGCTGGTTTGTGGTGTCATTCAGGGCATTGATCTGATTCAGCACCGATCTGATTCAGCACCAGCTTTTGGTTGGCCAGGGCCAAGGCAAGCGTTACAGCTACCTGAAGAGCGCTCAGGGTCACATTAAGTGCGCGATCCACTCCCCGCACCAACTCTCTGTTATTACGAATCACAATTTCCTGCGCAATCACTCCTTGCTGGCAGACACTCATCTGTTGCTGAAGATCCAATATACGCTGACGTAATGGAAACAGCAGCTCGCTCTCTAGCCAGTTTGATGCCTCGCTATCTTCAAGCTGCTGCTGATGGATAATGAAAGCCTGATCCAGCGCCCGTGCAAACTGAATCTGCTCATGCAAAGCAGCCAGAGTGCTTTTCAGCGCTTGCTGATCTTTTCCTAACGTCACATTATCGCGCTTGAGTCTATCCTGCCCTGCTTCAAGCGCATCCATAATCTGGTTTAAAGCCTCTTGTGCGGTTTCAAACTGACGAAAGTAGCGCTGTAGCGGAGTGGACCTACCCGGTAATCGCTGAAGCCAAGCTTGCAAGCCGCGAGTTTCAAAGGTGTGCTGACTGGGATTCAGCGCCTGCATTTTGCTTTGTAATTGTGCGAGTAAGCGCGCCACTGGACCACCATCTTGGGTGGCTTGCGCCATCTCAGCAAGCGGCATGTGCAGCAATGCACTTTGCTGTCTCGCTTGCTGCTGTAATGCAAGGCCTAGCTGATCAATGCTTTCGCGCTGAGCTTGCGGGCTTTTCTCCAATAGCTGCTTCAGCCAAGCTTGGGGTTCATCAGACTGTTTAGCCGAAAGAACCTCGATCACTTCTTCTTCCAACTCTTGCTGCAAGGCTTCAGGTGAGGGCAAGGCAAGCATAGGGGGCCTCTTCAAGTGGTGGGTATAGCAGGGTTCATTTATAGCGCAGAGCGGTCGTACTCATTTAACTGCGTACTGAAGCGTTTGAGCTCATCTAGAGCCTGAATAGCGGCCTGCGCTTTACTCTGGCGCTGGGTGTTAATCTGAGCCAGAGCAGTCAGGGTGGTATCCAAAGTCGTCAAGGCCGCTTCATTCTCGGCGACAAGTTCTAGCAGCCGCTCCTCTAAATCGTTAATCAGTCGCTGACGGTCTTTCAGGGCCTTTTTCTCACCGTGATGGCGCGCCTGCTGTAGACGCCGCGCAACATATTCCTGATCCAAGCCTTTAAGACTAGCCAAAAGCGGTTCCATCGCTTCAAAGCGTTCTAACGCATAATCCAGTGCCTGCAGAATCAGTCGTTGGATACGACGCGCGGTCATTTCATCCGGCTGAAAGCGCTGTG
>SKOQ01000241.1 GCA_007119985.1 Marinospirillum sp. | reverse complement strand
GGTTTTGATTACACCAAGTTGGACAGTAGTGGCAATGCAGTGGCGGCAAACGCAACCAACCATGAATGCTTCCGTGACAATGTAACGGGGCTGGTTTGGCAGGCCAGTGCAAGTAATAGTACCGTCGATTATGACGCAACAAGTGGCTCAGCTGTGCCTGCTTCTTTATGCGGTATCAGCACTGGGTGGCGCTTACCTACCAAGGCTGAAGCAGAAAGCCTACTGCATTACAGCCGCGCAGGCGTCAGCGTGGATACCAGCTTGTTTGCAACTGCACCAACAAACAGCTGGTACTGGACGCGCTCACCCTATCCAGCGGCTTTATCGGGTGGGGTTCAGAATGATAGTACCGGATCAGCGCACCATAACTGGGTGATCAACTTCACCACGGGTCAGCGTTCCACTTTTGATACTTATGGCAATACTGCGCAAAGCCAGGCTCGCACCCTGTATGTCAACTCTACGGCCAACCAATAAGGAGACAAAACATGAAAAAATCGATCTTAGCGATTGGCCTTAGCACCCTATTTACAACACAGGCTTTTGCCGTTTGCCAGCAGAGCACGCCAACAGCTGACTTTTTGCGCTATACCGATGGGGTGGTCATTCACAAACCTACGGGCTTAATGTGGCAAGCGTGCAGTGTCGGGCAGGCTTGGAATAGCGCCACTAGGGCATGTGATATGCCCTCTGACTTGGGCGATACCCGTGTGACTTTTGAGGATGCGCTTGCCTATATGGAGTTTGATGGGGATCTCGACCTCGAAGCTATTTTTGGTCCCATACCTCCTAATCACACTGGCCCTACGACTTTACCCAACCCGCTTGCCGCAGTGAGCCGTTTAGCAGGCTACGACGATTGGCGCATCCCCAACGCGCGGGAAATGCTGTCGTTGTTCGAAACCTGTGCCACGCCGAGCAGTAACGGCAACAGCTATGTGAACAACGTGGTGTTCCCTAATCAGTTTGTTGATGCCAGCAGTTATCAGCACGATATTAATCGTATTGATCCCGACCCTTCGGCGCCAGAGGTTCTTCGTCCTTATGGTATTTATTCGCGGGATGCTGCCGCCGTCAATACGCAAGCTAGCCTTTATAACAACAATGCCGTAAAGAACTTTTTCTTTAACACCTTCTTAACCTCCACGCTCGGAGGGGATCGCCCTGGAGCGAGCAGTTCAAGTATTGTTGAGCTGATCCATGTGGCGCACTTCCACCCGATCAGTGCCGAAGGCAATATTCCGGGAGCTCCTGGGTCTGCCACCCAGTACGCACCAGGCCAACGCTTGGGTACGACCAGCTTGGTGACTTATGACTATGGTTATACAGGAGGACAGAAGAGTTTTCGGATTACACCCTGGGGCCGAGCCAATCCATTGGATTTGTATGAAGTGGCTTGTAATGCCGGAAGCATAAACGATTGTGAACCGCTTGGAAGTAACGCTAATAGCCAAGTGGTCGACCTCGGCTTCCGTCTGCGCCCAGTGCGTACCGCTCAGCCCGCTGACTATAACCGTGCCGGTTTAATCAACTAACTGAGAATTTAGAAGCTTCTTGAAAGTGTTTGGCCCACCTCTTTGTAGGTGGGTTTTGTTATGCCATTTCTGCCAGGCGCTGGTAGATCAGCTCTGTATGTGAAACGGCCAGAGTCAGTCCAGCCTGCTCAATCACTTCTAGCTGAATAGCTGGTTGCAGTTGCTGAAAAATGCTTAGGGTATCAACAGGTGTCGTGGCATTTTTGCTGCCATGTATCAGCACCAAGGGGCGCTCAAGTAGTTGCAGGAGACCAGTCCAGTCTTTCAGCATCATCTGTAGATCGAGTTCAAATCCATGCCCCATCTGGTTTAGATAAAAGCTATAGGTTGCAATGATGCCTGGTTTCAAAGCTGGGTTGAGCATGACCTGCATATCCTGCTCTACACCTTGAAAAATGACATCGGTCCAGTGTTCTGGTCCAAGTCGTCGCGTTTGCGCCAGCATCAGACGAATCATCAGCCTTGCCAGCCAAGGTGTATGGCGTGCAGCTTGGATGAAGACAGCCTGGTGATCGGGCATACGATGCAATTGCTCTAGCTCTAAAAAAGGAGGAGCGGCAGAAACGGCGAGCACTGCTTTGATACGCTCGGGGTGTCTGACTGCCAACTGCAAGGCTGCTATCAGACCAACCTCATGTGCAAACAGAGTGACTTGCTTCAATGACTGTTGTTCAAGGAAGGCTATGAGATCTTGATACTGACACTCTAATATATCTTCTCCATGTTCGGGTGGACTGGTACGTCCATACCCAGGTCGTTCTATAGCGTAAATGTCTAAGCCCTGCTGCACAGCGTGAATACGATCTTGTTCATACTCGCCAGCACCAAAAGAAGGGCCATGGATAAATAGAACAGGTTGACCTTCGGCTTGTCCAAAACGCCTCCAACCAATCACGCGCTGTTTTCGGTAAAAATGATGGATATAGAGTGGATGATCATTGGAGATCATCGGGCTGTGGTGAGGGCGCGAACCACCAGAAGCATGGACTGCGGCAGCTGCTAAGGTTGCAGCCTGTACTTGGGTGTGTACATCCAGCTTCTGCAAAATACTTTTAATCTGCTGGCGCACTGTAGTAATGGCTCTTTGGCGTTGAGCTGCAATTTGTTCACTGGTTTGCCCTTGAGCCAAGGCAGATAAAATCTCGCACTCACTGGATGAGAGTCCAAACAGTGATTTCATGGCATGATCGATCGATTGCGGCCAGTGGTGCTGAAGAGCAGAAAGAATGATGCTCTGTGCTTGCTCATTCCAAGTTGCGATCAGAATAAAAGGCAGCTCAGCCGGCAGCTGAAAATTTTTGGCGCGTACGAGAGTGGGTCCTTGTACTTGTCTTAGTCTTTGCTTCAGGTTTAAAAAGGCTTGTTGATCGATACCTAATGCACGTAGCCCATCCCCAGTTTCAACGTGAAAAAGCTGGGTGGCACCAAGGTTCAGGGATAAAATTTGGCCGGCCTCACTGAGCGCTAGGCTTGGTGCTGCCAAATCATTCACCAGATTCATCAACTGGTCTTGAGCAATGGACGTGCGCTCTATTTCCAGAAGAGCTGTTGATAGTGGCAAGGCTAAGTCTGGGGTGAGGGTTTGAGTGCCGTTGATAAAAGGCATTAAGGTGTTAATAAGTTGCTCAAAGCTCGTTTGCTGTGCATGAACCGCATGAACGAGTTGATAATGAGGATTATCTTTTAGGTTGGAAGGGGCGTTATCAAGCAGCAGTCGATCAGGCAAGCATGCATCCTCATATTTCTAGAATGAGTGGCGTATTTTTATTCTCCGACTATTTTAGTAGGCTATATGGGCTTTTGCCTAGATTTTATTGAGAAAGAGCTGTTTGAGCTGGCTCCACCACCAACCCTTGCGCCAGATGTCGCCACTGAATCGGCCATTCATGGGTTGGGGTGCGCTTAAAGCCACTGCGTACAAACTGCACGATGCGCCCTTCGACTAGCGCCACCAGCATACTGGCGGCGGCAGTGGTGGGCAGGGCGACCTTCTTGCCTTCACGGATTTCAGTTTCACGCAGGATCTGCTTGATTTGCACCTCAAGCCGTTCATAGATGCGCGCAATGCGCTGGCGCAGGTGATCACTCTCTCCGAACAGGGCATCGCCGGTAAGTAGGCGGCACAGGCCGGGGTTGTGTTCAGCAAAGGCCAGCAACAGCGTCAGCACATGCTCGCAGCGGACCAAGGTGGCCTGTTGTTCTTTCAGAATCAGATTGATGCGCGAGAACAGACTTTCCTCAATAAAATCGATCAGGCCTTCATAGATCTTGCCCTTGCTCGAAAAATGTCGATACAAGGCTGCCTCAGAGACGCCGACTTCCTTCGCCAGTGACGCTGTGGTGATCTTGCCGCCTTTTTGATCTTCCAGCATACGTGCCAGTGCTTGGAGGATATCCTCACGGCGCTGCGTTTTATTTTTGCGTGGTGTCTGTTGCTCGCTCACGTCTGCCTCCTATTCGCTGGTGCTCGCGTTGGGCTGATCGGTAATCAGCGTGCCAACCCCCGCATTAGTGAAGATTTCCAGCAAGGTGGCATGGTTGACGCGTCCATCAATAATATGCGCGGTTTTGACACCGTTTTTAACGGCCTCTAATGCACAGTTGATCTTGGGCAGCATGCCGCCATAAATGGTGCCATCTTCGATCAGCGCATCAACCTGTGCGGTGGTTAGGCCAGTCAATACCTTGCCTTCCTTGCTTTGTAAGCCAGCCACATTCGTCAGCAGAATCAGCTTCTCAGCTTGCAGGGCTTCGGCAATCTTGCCAGCGACCAGATCGGCGTTGATATTGTAAGACGCGCCTTGATCATCCATGCCAATCGGGGCGATGACGGGAATAAAATCACGGCTGGCGAGCATTTCAATCAGAGCACTATCGATCTTCTCGACTTCACCAACATGGCCGATATCAATGATTTCAGGCGCGGTCATCTCAGGGGTTTTGTGCTTCACCTTGAGCTTGCGCGCTTTAATCAGTTGACCATCCTTGCCGGTGAGGCCGATGGCTTTGCCGCCAGCGAGGTTGATTTGGGTGACAATTTCTTTATTCACCAAGCCGCCGAGCACCATCTGCACGACATCCATCGTCTGGCCATCAGTGACGCGCATGCCATTAACAAAGTGAGATTCGATATTCAAGCGCTTGAGCAGCTCACCGATCTGCGGCCCACCGCCGTGTACCACCACTGGGTTAATGCCCACTTCCTTGAGCAGAACCACATCACGGCAGAAGGAATCGATCAAATCGTCTTCTGTCATCGCATTGCCGCCGTATTTAATCACCAGCGTCTTACCAGAAAACTTCTGAATATAAGGCAGGGCTTCAGATAAAACCTGCACAGTAGTTTGGGGGTCAGTCACGGCCATTCTTGTCTCCATCGTTGCGTCTGCGCGTTAGTCAGGCTGCTTAAATTAAAAATCGAGTGTGAGCTGCGGGTCGAGTGCTTGTAAAGCAGTGCGAAAACACTGGCTGATGCGTGCCAGCGCTTCGGGTGTTTTGCCCTCAAAGCGCAGGACCAGCACCGGCGTGGTATTGGAGGCGCGGCACAGCCCCCAGCCATCGGCATAGTCAACGCGAATGCCATCCAGCGTGGTGCGTTGGCCTGCGCCAAAATCGCCTTCTGCAGCCAGGCGCGCAACCAGATCAAACTTGGTCTCATCTGTCACCGTGACATTGATCTCAGGCGTGCTCAGATCCTGAGGATAGCGTGCAAAGAAGGTGTCGGCATCGTCTTGCTGCGCGGCGAGAATCTGCACCAAACGTGCGGCAGCAAACAGGCCATCATCAAAACCAAACCAGCTTTCTTTAAAGAAGATATGGCCGCTCATTTCACCGGCCAGCAGCGCACCGGTTTCTTTCATCCGCGCTTTGATCAGTGAATGGCCGGTTTGCCACATCTCTGGCTCGCCACCGGCGGCTTGAATCACTCGTCCCAGATTGCCAGTGCACTTCACATCATAGATGATCTTGGCCCCTGGATGCCGACTGAGCAGATCTTCGGCCAGTGCCATCATTAAATGATCGGGATAGATCAGTGTGCCTTGCGGCGTGATCAAGCCCACACGATCGCCATCACCATCAAAGCCAAGGCCGAGGTCCGCTTCTTCTTCCTTCACCTTATGAATCAGATCTTGCAGGTTTTCAGGCTTGCCAGGATCAGGGTGATGATTGGGGAAGTGGCCATCAATCTCAGTAAAAAGCTCGATGACCTCACATCCCAACAGGCGCAGAATCAGTGGGGCGAGTTCGCCTGCGACACCATTACCTGTATCGACAACGACTTTTAAAGGGCGCTGGAGTTGAATGCGCTCTTGAATCGCTTGGGTATAGGCTGCTTTGATGCAGGTTTGTTTTTCAAAGCCTTCACCTGTAGTGAAATCTTCTTCTTGGATACGACGATAGAGATCACGGATGGCCGCACCCGATAGGGTATCACCAGCCAGTACACACTTGAGGCCATTGTAGTTGGAAGGGTTGTGGCTACCGGTGAGCATAATGCCGGAGCGGGTGCCTTCAAGGTAATGGGTCGCGAAGTAAAGCACCGGGGTGGGGACCATGCCGATATCAATGACATCGCGGCCACTGGCGAGCAGACCTTCTTTTAGGGCTTGAATCAGGTTGGGGCCAGAGAGGCGGCCATCGCGCGCGACCACCACGGTGGATTCGCCACGGGCGGCGGCCTCTGAGCCCAGTGCTTGACCGATCAGGCGCACGCCTTCTTCAGTCAGGGTGTCGTTCACGACGCCACGAATATCATAGGCACGAAAAATAGAAGAAGAGAGAGAAGTCATGCGTGCATCCTGTCAGTCAATCAAGAAGTGATAAAGCGGCGAGTAGGTTGCGTGTGGCAGGCTCAGTGGCGACCAGAGCTACCAAAACCACCTGCGCCTCGGTCGGTCGCGCTAAAGTCGTTGACCTGTTCAAACTCGGCCTGGATCACCGGCACGATCACATATTGGGCAATGCGCTCTCCTGGCTGGATAGTAAAAGAAGCCTGGCCACGGTTCCAGACAGAAATCATCAGTTCGCCTTGGTAATCTGAATCGATCAGACCGACCAGATTACCAAGCACGATGCCGTGTTTATGCCCCAGACCAGAGCGCGGCAGAATCATGCCCGCTAAACCTGGATCAGCCAGATAGATCGCCAGGCCAGTTTTAATCAGATGAGTCTCGCCGGGGGCCAGTTCAAGAGGCGCGTCCAGTAGGGCGCGTAAATCCAGTCCGGCAGAGCCAGCAGTGGCATAGCTGGGCAGGTCGCCGACACGCGGATCGAGGACTTTTACGGCGATTTTGGGATGAGACATGGGGGTTCCTTACAATGCAAACATCAATAAAAGTGGACGGGCCTTTTTAGGGCGTGTTTATCTTCGGGGGACTGATCGAGCGCTGCTCTTGGTAGAGCGTGATCAGACGCGCGATTAATTGGTGCGCGAGTGTGGCCTTTTGGGTGGCAGGCCAGTCTTGCTGCTGCAGTTGATGTTGCTGATCCTGCCAGAGCAAGGTCACACGATTCTGATCACTGCCAAAGCCGATGCTGGAATCGCTGACATCGTTGGCGACGATGGCATCCAGATTTTTGCGGATTAGCTTCTGCTGCGCATATTCCAGTACCTGCTGTGTTTCAGCTGCAAAGCCAATACAGAAGGGGCGTGGGCTGCTTGCCGCGAGGGTCGCCAGAATGTCAGGGTTTTTGATCAGCTCCAGCGTCAGCGTCTCGGCAGAGGTCTTTTTGATCTTCTGCTCAGCGGGCGTCGCCATGCGATAATCCGCCACGGCAGCGCAAGCAATAAAAAGATCACTCTGTGCTTGATGCGCCTGACAAGCGGCCAGCATCTCGTTGGCACTGAGGACATTGATCCGCTCAACACCGGCCGGCGTGGGCAGATGCACAGGGCCAGCCACTAAGGTGACTTGCGCGCCTAAAGCCTGTGCTGCGCTGGCGAGTGCAAAGCCCATTTTGCCGGAACTATGATTAGAAAGATAACGCACAGGATCGAGCGCTTCTTGGGTGGGTCCGGCGGTGATCAAAAAACGTAAACCGGCACCAAGAGGTGCAACAGCCGATGATCGCTGCGACCAAGCGGCTTCAAGCGCGGCCAGCAGCGCTTCTGGCTCGGGCAGGCGGCCTAGCCCCACATCTCCGCAAGCTTGTTCACCTGCCTCGGGTGGGATCAGCTGATAGCCAAACTCCTGCAAACGCTGGCAGTTGGCTTGGGTGGCAGGATGCGCCCACATCTGTTGATTCATCGCTGGTGCCAGATAAACAGGAGCAGCAGTGGCAAGGCACAGGGTGGTGAGCAGATCATCCGCCTGCCCCTGAGCCAAGCGCGCGAGCAGGTTCGCGCTGGCCGGTGCTAAGAGGACCAGATTCGCCCAGCGTGCCAGCTCAATATGGCCCATGCCGGCTTCGGCTTCCGCATCTAAGAGTTCGGTATGCACAGCATGGCCAGTTAAGGCTTGGAAGGTCAGCGGCTGGATAAAAGCCTGCGCACCGGCGGTCATCACCACCCGAACCTCTGCGCCTGCTTTGATGAGTAAGCGAGCGAGCAGCGCCGTTTTATAAGCAGCGATGCCGCCGCTGACTCCGAGAAGAATGCGAGCTTGCGCCAGTGAATTCATAATAGGAAAGGCTTCCAGCAAAAAAGAAGCTAACCTTACCATGAACCGCGAAAACGGAGAAGGTATCCACCTGAGTCGGTCGGTGTCGGTGGGTCGCTCCAGTGGCTGGTCAGAGTGATCCTGTCCTGTCTCAGAGGAAAGGAAAATCAACAAGGAGGTTGCTATGGGTATTAACCATTGGCCCGCTGATGAGCGGCCAAGAGAAAAACTGCTGCAACTCGGTGCTGCGCGTTTAAGTGATGCTGAGTTGTTGGCTATTTTTTTACGCGTCGGGGTGAAGGGCAAAAATGCTGTTGTCTTGGCGCAGGATCTGCTAGCCCACTATGGTGGTTTGCGCCCTTTGCTGAATGCCACGCAAGAGGATTTTTGTGCCTATCCTGGATTAGGGACGGCCAAATATGCCCAGCTGCAGGCGGTGCTGGAAATGGCCAAACGCCATCTTGAGGCTGAGCTGTTACGAGGCGAAGCCTTAACCAGCCCTGAAGCGGCAGCGCGTTATTTGAAAATGCAGCTGCGTGATTTGCCGCATGAGGTCTTTGCATTGCTGTTATTGGATAATCAGCATCGTGTCCTTCGCTATGAGGCGCTGTTTCGTGGTACAGTTGACGCTGCCTCGGTCTACCCACGCGAAGTCGTCAAGCTGGTATTAGAACATAATGCTGCCGCAGTGATTCTGGCCCACAACCATCCCTCAGGTATTGCTGAACCCAGTCGTGCTGATGAACAAATCACTCAGCGCCTCAAGCAGGCTTTGCAGAGTGTGGATGTGCGTATTTTGGATCATTTTGTGATTGGTGATGGAGAACCTGTGTCTTTTGCTGCCCGAGGTCTGCTATAATACTGCGGCTTTTTCACCCGGATGGTTTGTCAGCTTGTCGGCAGGCTACCTTTCTGGTATAAAGGCGCCCTTTCTATTTCATCAGCACTGCGCCCTTAGATCGACTGGAGGCCTATAATGTCCATGGTTTGTCAAGTGACTGGCAAGAAGCCACTCACTGGGAACAACGTTTCCCACTCACAGCGTAAAACGCGTCGTCGTTTTTTGCCTAATCTGCACGTACACCGTTTTTGGGTTGAATCTCAAAAGCGTTTTGTCAAACTGCGCGTTTCTAGCAAAGGTCTGCGCATCATTGACAAACACGGTATTGAGCAGGTGCTGGCGGATATCGCTAAGCGCGGCGAAAAAATCTGATTTTTGAGGAAAAAAAGTCATGCGTGAGAAAATTAAGCTGGTTTCCAGTGCAGGCACTGGCCACTTCTATACGACGATGAAGAACAAGCGTAACACCCCAGAAAAACTGGAGCGTAACAAGTATGATCCAGTGGCTCGCAAGGTCGTTGTCTACAAAGAAGCTAAAATCAAGTAATTTGTCTTCGACATTGCACTTGTTGGCTCAAGTAGAATCTAGCCCGAACCGCTCAGCGTGGCTCGGGTTTTTTTGTGTCTGCTGTTTGTGATAAGGACACCCAGACGATGCCTGAATTGCCCGAAGTGGAAACCACGCGCCTTGGTATTGCGCCTTGGCTAGAAGGCCGGACTATTCTGGCTTTTACCCTACGTCAAGGTCGCTTACGCTGGCCTGTTGATCCCGAGTTGAGTCAGCAGCTGCCTGGCTTGATCATCCAGCCCCTGCTGCGCCGTTCTAAATATCTGATTATGCCGTTGGCTGCTGAGTCCAAGACACCAGAGGACGCATCTGAAGGCTTGATTTGGCATCTGGGCATGTCAGGGAGCCTGCGTCTTGTGCAAGCAAAGACCGAGTGGAAGAAACACGATCATCTAGAGCTGGTGGTGCAGCCGCATCAGCCAGGTGATCCAGATCGCCTGCGCTATCATGATCCACGGCGTTTTGGTGCGCTCCTTCACTATCAAGGCGCTTGGCAGGATCAACCTGCGCTTGCCCATCTTGGCCCTGAGCCATTAAGCGCTGAGTTCAATGCTGCTTGGTTGTATCAGGCCACGCGAGCCAAGCGTCAGGCGATCAAGGTGTGGTTGATGAGTCCGCAAAGAGTGGTGGGCGTGGGGAATATCTACGCCACTGAAGCCCTGTTTGAAGCGCGTATTGATCCTCGGCGAGCGGCCGGCAGCTTGAGTGAGAGTGAATGTGCGCGCTTGGTGGAGCAGGTCAAAGACATTCTTGCCAAGGCGATTACCCAAGGTGGTACCACCTTGCGCGATTTTGTCGGTGGGGATGGTCAGCCAGGTTATTTCGCGCAAACCTTGCAGGTCTATGGGCGGGCTGGTGCACCTTGCCGTGTTTGCGGAACAGATTTAGAGCAGTTGGTGCAGGCGCAGCGCCGGACTGTTTTTTGTCCACAATGCCAGCGCTGATGCTGCGCTCTTCACTCAGAGCAAAGAGACTTCTGTTCTGAGGTGCATCTGTTAGAATGCCAGCCGTGATGTTCAAAGAGCCCACGAGTGGCTTGATCCAATCTGATGAGGAAAAACAATGAGCTATATGGCTTTAAAACACCTGCACTTGATGGTGGTCGGGCTAACCTTGGTGTTCTTTGTGCTACGCAGTGGCGGCCTGTTAATCGGTATGCAGTGGGTTGGGCGAACTTGGGCTCGCATTGTTCATCATGTGATTGACCTGACGATTCTGGCTTCGGCCTTGGGTTTAGCGGCGCACCTGTCGCAGTGGCCTTTTTATAATAGTGCGTGGATGACGGCCAAGCTGCTCGCGCTGGTGGGTTATATGCTGCTCACGGCCATCGCGATTCGCCGTCAAAAGGCGCTTTTGCTGCTGCCTGCCTTGGTGTTGGTGCTTTATGCAGGGTGGGTGGGCGTCAGTAAAACGCCCTTGCCCTTTTAAAGGAGAAGGATGATGCGTATCGACTATGCTTGGTCAGAGCCACAATTTGTTCGCCAAGCCTTATATGATTATGAGGTCGGGCCAAGACGCCAGCGTCAGCGCTTGCTGCTGGGGCTGACTTTGGTGACGGTGCTCGGCCTGATTCTGATCAATATGAGCTATCGTGGCTTTAGTTTTTCAATCTGGGATCTGGTGCTGATTGCCGCTGTGCTTTGCTGGTATACCCTGCGTGGCACCTTGCTAACATGGAGCTTGGGGCGCGCCTATCGCCGCTCAGGTATTGATGGCGTCAAGCTGGCTTACGAAGTGGATGAATCCGGCGTGAAGCTGAAAGTGAACCAAGCCGCTGAGCAGTCCTGGCCTTGGTCACAAATGAAGCGGGTGGTGCGCACGCGAGAAGGCTTTTTGCTCTACCCTGGCCCCATGTGGTTGCCTTTACGCCACTTTCCTGAAGATGTGAATCCCGATGAGTTTGCGGCCCTGCTCCAGCGCAAGGTGGTGGATTATCAGGATCACAGTCAGCACCAATTGAAATTAAAAGATGATTTTTAATGGCGGCTCAGCCTAAGGAATAACTTATGTCAGACTCTCTTGCCGCAACCACGCTATTTTCTGCCACTCACCAGTGGGTGCGTCCTTTAAGTACCACACGCGTGCAGGTGGGCATCAGCGATTTTGCTCAGGAAGCCCTTGGAGACGTGGTGTTTATTGAGGCCCCCGCTTTAGATACGTCAGTGCGTGCTGGCGAACTGATCGGCGCGATTGAATCCGTCAAAACAGCCTCTGAGATTTTGGCACCTGTATCAGGCCGTTTGGTGGCTTTTCACGCCCTGCTTGAAGACCAGCCAGAGCAGGTGAATGAAGCACCTATCGCAACCTGGATTTATGAGC
>SKOQ01000128.1 GCA_007119985.1 Marinospirillum sp. | reverse complement strand
TGAAGACGATGCCTTCTGCGGTTGGGGCTGGTATAATCGCCAAGATTTCTGTCTCTTGTGTGGAGTAACCTGTGTCTTTCAATCCTCAGCCTGATCCAAGTCAAACGCGTGTCATTGTTGGCATGTCTGGTGGCGTCGATTCTTCCGTTTCGGCTTTATTGTTACAGCAGCAAGGCTTTCAGGTTGAAGGCTTGTTTATGAAAAACTGGGAAGAAGACGATAACACCGAGTACTGCACCGCCAAGGAAGACTATGCCGATGCTCAGGCCGTCTGCGACAAGCTGGGCATCCATCTGCATGCCGCGAACTTTGCCGCTGAATATTGGGACTTTGTTTTTGAGCACTTTCTTGCCGAATATAAAGCTGGGCGCACGCCCAACCCCGACATTCTCTGCAACCGCGAGATCAAGTTCAAAGCCTTTTTAGACTACGCCAAGCTGCTCGGTGCCGACTATATCGCCACTGGGCACTATGTACGCAAAGGCTGGAATGATCAGGGCCAAGCACTATTATTACGCGGCTTAGACGCCAATAAAGACCAGAGTTACTTTTTACATGCTGTCGGCCATGCTGAAATCGGCCAGTCTCTTTTTCCTGTTGGTGAGCTTGAAAAACCTGAAGTGCGCCGCCTCGCAGAGCAGCATGATCTGATTACCGCCAAGAAAAAAGACTCCACCGGGATCTGTTTTATCGGCGAAAGGCGTTTCCGCGATTTCTTACAACGCTATCTGCCAGCCCAGCCAGGAGAGCTGGTCACCGATCAAGATGAAGTCATCGGCCAACATAACGGCTTGATGTACTACACGCTTGGGCAGCGCCAAGGCTTGGGAATCGGTGGCGTCAAGGGCTACCCTGAGGCCCCTTGGTTTGTAGCTGGCAAGGATTTAGAGCGCAACCGCTTGATTGTCGTCCAAGGAGAAGACCATCCTTTGCTGCTCAGTCAAGCTCTTGAGTGCGCTGCACCAGACTGGGTTGCCCAGCAGCCCCCTAGCAGCGAGTTCCACTGCACTGCTAAGGTCCGCTATCGTCAAGCTGATCAGCACTGCCTTGTGCGTGTTCTTGAGGATGGCCGCTGCGCCGTCCATTTTGCTGAGCCACAAAGGGCCGTTACACCTGGGCAATCCGTGGTCTTTTATCAAGATGATATTTGCCTAGGCGGTGGTGTCATCGAGCGAACCTTCGCGACTTCTTCTTTTGAAAATGCTCCAGCCGGTGGCCCACTATGACCCAAGAAATTGATTATGCACTGCGCCAAACCCTTGGCTTGGCGGGTGTCATCCAAGCGGCTCGTCTTGTCGATGATGTCGCGCAAAAAGGTATGGTGGATCAAGATGCCTTTGCGACCAGCTTAAGCAGCATCCTGATCACGCAGCCAGAAACCACCCTGGATATCTATGGTGGCGAGCCACACCACCTACGCTTAGGTGCCCGTGCGCTGCGTCAGATCGCCAATCGTGATCTTGAACACAATCAAGCCACGCTAACCTATGCCAGCGGCCTGCTGGTGCTGCATGCCAAGCTCAAGAAAAATCCGGCTATGCTGAGCGCTATCGGTCAGCGTCTTGAGGTGATCCAATCCCAAGCGCAACACTTTTCTCCCACCCACGAGAATGTGATTGCTGCACTGGCTGGCCTCTATCAAGACACACTCAGCACGCTGAGCTACCGCATTCAGGTCAAGGGCGATCCTCAGCTGCTCCAGCAGCAGGGCAATGCCGATAAAATTCGTGCTTTGCTGTTGGCTGGCATACGTTCAGCGATGCTCTGGTCACAATCAGGCGGTCAACGCTGGAGGCTGCTCTTCTCGCGTAAAAAAATTCTGGGCGATCTGGATCGTTTAGGCCTGTAAAGCCCTAAAACTCCTGCCAAGGCATCAGGTTGATCTCTTCAACCCGACGCCTGAAGCTCGCCCTTGGTCTCAACACTGTTGAGGTCTTGCATCAATTTCTATTCATTAACCTTGTGGAAACGACATGTCTTTAGATCAACTTTCTAGCCTCACCGCCCTTTCTCCTGTTGATGGCCGTTATGGCAGCAAAACCCTTGACCTGCGCGCCCATTTTTCAGAGTACGGCTTGATTCGTGCGCGCGTTGAAGTCGAAGTGCGTTGGTTACAGTCTCTGGCAGATCATGCCGACATCACCGAAGTGCCTGCGCTGTCAGCTGCTGCCAATCAGTTTTTGGATGATTTGATCCGTGATTTTTCACTGGAGGATGCCGAAGCAGTCAAGCAGCACGAGCGCGTCACCAATCATGATGTCAAGGCGGTTGAATACTTCATCAAAGACAAGCTCGCCACGCAACCTGAACTCCACGCAATCAGCGAGTTCGTCCACTTTGCCTGCACCAGTGAAGACATCAATAACCTCTCACATGCCCTGATGCTCAAAGGCGGCCTTGAAGCCGTGATGCTGCCGCACATGCGTCAGGTTGCGCAAGCGATTCGCCAACTCGCCCATCAAAACGCGAGCGTCCCCTTACTATCTCGGACTCACGGCCAAACCGCCAGCCCATCCACTCTGGGCAAGGAAATGGCCAATGTTGTCTATCGTCTTGAGCGCCAGATCCAACAACTGGAGCAGGTTGAGCTGCTCGGTAAAATCAATGGTGCAGTTGGCAACTACAACGCCCACCTGAGCGCCTATCCAGAAATCGATTGGGCAGCCCATGCTCAGGCTTTCGTCACTCGCCTCGGCCTCAGCTGGAACCCCTACACCACGCAGATCGAGCCGCATGATTATATCGCTGAGCTCTTTGATGCTCTGGCACGTTTTAATACGATTCTGATCGACTTTGACCGCGATGTCTGGGGCTATATCTCACTGGGCTACTTCAAGCAGAAAACCATTGCTGGTGAAATCGGCTCTTCGACTATGCCGCACAAGGTCAACCCGATTGACTTTGAAAACTCCGAGGGCAATCTGGGTCTGGCGAATGCCATTTTTGATCACCTCGCGGCCAAGCTGCCGATTTCACGCTGGCAGCGGGATCTGACCGATTCTACGGTACTGCGTAACCTCGGCGTAGGCCTGGGTCATAGTTTGATTGCTTATCAAGCGAGCTTAAAAGGCATCAGCAAGCTGGAAACCAACCCAGCACGCCTTGCCGAAGATCTGGATGCCGCTTGGGAAGTCCTGGCTGAGCCGATTCAAACCGTGATGCGTCGCTATGGCATTGAAAAGCCCTACGAAAAACTGAAAGAGCTGACGCGTGGCAAGACGATCGATCAAGCCGCGATGAGTGCTTTTATTGATACGCTCGATCTGCCTGAATCCGCCAAGGTGCAGCTCAAAGCGCTGACACCGGCCAATTATCTCGGCAATGCCATCGCACAAGCACAAGCGATTTAATTCGATCACCACAAGGAAACTCTCGATGTCAGCTGCCATCACTATTTTGGGCCAGATCAGCCGCGAAGATTTTTTACGCGATTACTGGCAGAAAAAACCCCTGTTGATTCGTCAAGCCCTGCCGGATTTCATCCCTCCTTTGGAGATTGATGAACTGGCCGGCCTGTCGCTTGAGGAGGGCGTGGAGTCCAGAATAGTGATGGAGCAAGGCCCAGATGGCCCTTGGCAGCTTTTTGATGGCCCGTTTGAAGAAGACTTCTTGCAGGCGCTGCCGGAGCACAACTGGACCCTGCTCGTACAGGCAGTCGATCACCTGCTGCCTGAAGTCGGCGATCTGATCCAAGCCTTTGATTTTCTACCACGCTGGCGTGTTGATGACATTATGATCAGCTATGCCCCCACCGGCGGCAGCGTTGGGCCACATATTGATTACTATGACGTTTTTTTACTCCAGGCCAGCGGACAACGTCGCTGGCAACTGGGACAGTTTTGTGATGAAAACACCGAATTACGCCAAGATACGCGCTTAAAAATCCTCACTGATTTTCAAGCTCATCCTGAAATGGATTGGGTACTCGAACCCGGCGACCTCCTCTATCTTCCACCCCAACTCGCACATTGGGGCACGTCACTGTCTCAAGACTGCACGACCTGGTCAGTCGGCTTTCGTGCACTGAGCGCCGAAGAAATCCTTTGTGGTGCCGCTGATTTTATCGGCGAACGCCTCAAAGAGGATCAACGCTATAGCGATGCTGATTTAACGCTGCCTAGGCATGTGGCTGAGATTGATGATGCGGCTTTGCTACGCCTTAAAACGCTGTTGGCGCAGACGCTGGAACAACCCGCCGCCTTGAGCGAATGGTTTGGCCGCGCGATGACCCAAACCAAATATCCTGATCAACTGTTGCCGCCTGAGCATCCCTGGCAGCAGGAACAGCTTGAAGCCCTTGTACGCTTTGCTTCGGCGCAGCAGCCTCTGCTGTGTTTGGCCGAAGGCAGCCGCTTGGCTTTTCGTGCCAGCCAAGAGAGCAGCTGGCTTTTTGCCGATGGTGAAGCCTGGTCCTACCCAGTTGAGCTTCAGCCCTGGGTAGAGGATTTCACGCAAGCGCAGAGACTGACAGCCGCCAGCCTACAAAAGGCTTTGGCACACCCAGTCAGCGCACAGCTGGTCTTGCAAATGATTAACCAAGGCAGTCTCTACACGCCTGAAGTTTAATCGCGATCCAAGAACAACAGGAGGCTTTTGTGGACACAACCCGCTCATCCCGTACAGCACAACTGACGCTGCGCCAAGGCAGCTGGGAGCAGCTTGGCGATCTTTGCCAGCCCTTGCGACAGCAGGTTTTTGTTGAAGAGCAGCAGATCGCTGCCAGTGACGAGTGGGATGATCAAGACGCCCTGTGCGAGCACTTTATTCTCCTGCTGGGCGGACGCCCCATCGCCACAGGTCGGCTGAGTCCAGAAGGAAAAATAGGCCGTTTGGCAGTGGTTCAAGCACTGAGAGGCAAGGGGCTTGGTGCCAAAATCATTGAACAGATGATCAGCAGTGCTCGTCGTCAGGGACGCCAAAAAGTCTATCTGCACGCCCAAACACACGCTCTACCGTTTTATCTAAAGCTCGGCTTCAGCGCTGAAGGGCCAGTGTTTGATGAAGCGGGCATCGAGCATCAACGTTGTGTGCTGGCTTTGCACAGCCCTGTGACTTCACTGCCCCCTGCCACTTCAGAGACGCCCCTCACTTCAGAGATAGAGACACGCCGCACTTGTGATGCTGATTTTTTGGCATCCGCCTTAGCGAAAACACAAGAGATCCATCTGCGCGGCCCGCTCGCCCTGCAACAAGCACTCGATGGCTTAATCCCGCAGTGTCGACGTTCCTTTGCACTCAGCACTCCCGTTTATCAAAGCACATGGCTGAATGATACTCATCTCAGCCAGCTATTGAGCTTGGCACGTCGCCACCCGCACAGCCAGGTGCAGTTTTTACTGGGCGAGAGCCACAGCTTCACCCGCGACCCTAGTCCGTTGCTGAGCTTTTATCCACGAGTCAGTAGCCAGCTGGCTATCCGCCAAGCCCACCCACTCTATAAAAACAGCCAGGCCAATATCTGGATTTTTGATCAGCGTCACCTGCTCGTGAATCCCCTCAATGATCCAGAACTGACGCTCTTGTACACCCAAGAACATCGCCGCTGCTTACAGCTCAGCCAAGAGTTTAAGTTGCATTGGCAGAAATCTGAGCGCATCAAGGCGCTTCAGATGCAACCCATCTAGCCTTCATCTTGCAACTCAACACCACCCCTCGCCCTGCTGATTGCAGGGTTTTTTTTCGCTACCCTTCATCTATATGTCATGAAAAGGTGGATCAAGTTGGATTTTTGATGACAAATCATTAAAACTAAGTTGACCTTCTATCATGATAATAACAGGACGCCCCTATGCCTCAGCTGACAATTAAACTCCGCATTGTGTTACTTGCTCTGCTGCCAATGCTGCTGCTCGCTGGATTGCTGGTCAGCTTTAATAGCTATCAGGCGCACCAATATGGACAGCAGAATGTGCATGCCTTTCGCACTGCAATGGAAACCCAGCATCAAGCAGAGATACGCAATTATCTCGAACTGGCACGCAGCGCCATTGCCCATCTACACCAAAACTCCAGCACACTGAGTGAAGCAGAGCGCCAGCGCCAAGCCTTAGATATTTTGCGCCAGATGCGCTTTGATGACAGCGGCAGCATCGGCTACTACTTTGTTTATGATCGCCAAGGACGCAACCTCGCGCATGGTATCAACCCCGCTCTGGAAGGCCGCGATCTGATCGGCTTCCAAGATCCTAACGGCTTGTATGTGATTCGCGAACTGGTCCAAGCCGCCGAGCGTGGCGGTGATTTTGTCTACTACCACTGGATGAGTACTGAAACAGACGCCAATGAGCCCAAGCTCGGCTACGCCGAACTCCTCCCCGGCTGGAACTGGGTCATTGGCACTGGCTTTTGGATCGATGGCTTAGATCGTCAGGTCGCAACACTCGAAGCTGATTCCGCAACCGCACTGCAAGGCAATCTGATCAGCGCCTTAATCACCGCCTTGATCACTGCAGCCATCATCGCCGTTATCGCGCTTTGGAGCGCCAAGCGCCTCACCGACCCACTCCAACGAGCCGTTCAAGCTATGCAAGCCATTAGCGAAGGCGATGGTGATCTGACGCTTCGCCTGCCTGCTCAAGGACAAAATGAGCTGGGCCAGCTGGCCTCTGCCTTCAATGCCTTTGCCGATCAAGTTCAGCAGCTAGTACATCAGGCCGTGGGATCGAGTCAGGCACTGCATGCCTCTGCCGCTGATTTACAGCACTTTATGCAAGAGGCGCAGGATGGGGTCGCTCGCCAGCAAAATGAAAGCGATCAGGTCGCTACCGCTATGAATGAAATGGCCGCAGCAGCACAAGAAGTGGCACAAAGTGCCAATCAAGCCTCAGGTGCAGCCCATCAAGCAGAACAACAGGTCATTGATTCTCAAACGACGCTCAGTGCAGCCACTCAGGCGATCAGCGGCTTGGCCGCACAGGTTGATGAAGGAATCAAGGTCGTCACCCATCTTGGCCATGAGTCGGAGAATATAGGTGGCGTTCTCGATGTGATTCGCGGTATTGCCGAGCAAACCAATCTTCTGGCGCTCAACGCAGCCATCGAGGCGGCACGAGCAGGAGAAGCAGGAAGGGGTTTTGCCGTCGTGGCCGATGAGGTACGCAGCCTAGCCAGCCGCACTCAAGAAAGCACCCAAGAGATCGACCAAATGATTCAGCGTCTTCAGGAGGGCGCTCAATCAGCTGTCAAGCTCATCAGCCAGCTCCACCAGAGCAGCCAAGCGAGTGTGGAGGAAATTCAGCGCGTGGAGCAAGCATTAGACCAAATACGCCAGGCCACTCAGACCATTAATGCCATGAATGCGCAAATTGCCAGTGCTGCCGAAGAGCAGACTAATGTTTCTGAGACGATCAATGAAAATGTGCATCAAATTGTAGCCATCAGTGATCAAACAGCACAAGGCACCCAAGCTGCGAGCGATGTCACACAAAGACTCAACCACATCGCCAATGAAATGCATGACCTTGTGAGCCGCTACAAAGCCTGACTTTCATTCGCCTTATAAAAAAGCCTAGCCACTCAGTGGCTAGGCTTTTCAATCTGCGCTGCTGAAAACCTTCAATAGACTCCAGCATCAGGTCAGATTAATCGCGTTCTTCGACCAACCAGCCTTCGACTGTCTCAGAGCCATGCGCCTTCTTCCATTCCTTGAGAATACGATGGTTACCACCACGGGTTTCGATTTTTTCTTCAGTATGTGGATTCTGATAAACTTTCAGTTTACGGCTGCGACGGTTACCACGACCTGACTTAACAGCGGTTTCTTGTGCCAAACCAAAGATGTCAGCCAGATCACTGAGACTGCGACCATGCTTTTCAAGCACAGCTTCGATATCATTTTTAAATTCCAGCTCTTTTTTAAGCAGCTGATTCTCTTCCATTTTGCGCATTTCTTCCTTGAGACGACGCATTAACTCTTCTTTTTCACGATAGTTAGCAAGAATAGACACTTTATACTCCTCATTATTTTCAACAGGCAAACCAATTGTTATACAAAAGAGGACTCTTGACAAGTAAAATGCTGGTAGAATTTAACCATTAAGCTCATAAGATTTCAATATCCTGATCTTTAAGACCCGTTATACAAGAGTCAAACTGTTTAAGTGGCCTCTGATCAACGTAATGAGCGCAGCATCAGTAAGCACAATAGTGAATCTAAGACTTTTTAAGGCATACGCGCTGTTCAGTGCTCAAGATAAAAGACAAACATGCAAAGCATGGTTGATATTATGGTCTTCGATATGCGAGTAGAAAAATGCACGAAAAGGTAAAGAAATTAAATAATATTTTAGGCTTAACAGGTGGAATAGGTAGTGGAAAAACGGCCGCTACTGATTATTTTCAGCAACTGGGTGTACCGGTCATTGATGCTGATGTGATTGCCCGCCAAGCATTAGAGGGTGATTCTTGTTTAATTGATCCAGTCAAAGCGCATTTTGGGCCAGGCCTGCTTAATCAACAAGGGCAGATTGATCGCACAGTATTACGCGAGATCATCTTTAACAATCCAGCAGAAAAAAAATGGCTGGAGAACTTAATTCATCCTTGGGTCAGAGAACAGCTTTTAGCACAACTTGCTCATTGGAGCCCTCTGCATCACTATATTCTGCTTTCCTCTCCACTGCTCTTTGAAACACAACAGGATGCTTGGGTACAGCGCTGCTTGGTGGTTGATTGCTCAGAGGCATTGCAAAAGCACAGAGCCAGTCAACGCGACCAGCATAGCCCCGACTCAATCCAACGCATTATGGATCAGCAACTTCCTCGTCGCACTCGCCTTGAAAGAGCAGACGATATCCTCGACAATAGCCAAGATTTGCCGCACTTATACCGACAAATAGATCGTCTTCACGATTTATATATGCACTTTGATTGGACATCTCATGCCTAGTTATCTCTGCCCACAATGCCAACAGCCCAGCTCATTGACTGCTGAGAACACTTTTCGCCCTTTTTGTAGCCACCGCTGCCAGTTAATTGATCTTGGACAGTGGGCCGCAGAGGAACACAAAATCCAAGGCGCACCGCTGACCGATCTGGATCAGTTAGATGCACTACCACCCGAAGCCTTCCATTAAAGGCGCTCGCAGCGCATTTACAGACAAAAAAGAGGCCCCGCTATGGAGCCTCTTCTGATCAGGCAGCAGCAAGCAGCTTGACTACCAATAGCGAGAAATCCCAGCCACACCCTGCGCTCCCAGTCCAAAAACACGGCTTTTATCTTCTGGGCCCAGCCCGCCTAAGGCATAAACAGGCATGAGTGCACCATTGACGAGCGTTTGGAAGACTTGCCAACCTAGCGGTGCCTGCCCTGGATGTGTGGCTGTCGTCTGCACAGGAGAGAGGGTCACCAAATCAGCACCGATGCGCTCGGCCTGCTGCAGGCTTGCAGCACCATGGCAGGAGGCTCCTAGCCACTTACCGACCGGTACCGGCCTCTTTCGCGCAGCCATGAGGCGCGCTTCAGTAAGATGTATCCCTGCTGCATCCACTTGATCCAACAAGGCAGGGTCCGCATTGAGCATCAAAGAAGCACCGGCCTTCTTACAGGCCTCTAGCGCAGCTTGGGCCAGCTGACGATAGGCTTCTGCATCGAGATGATGCGCCCGCAACTGCACCAGACGCACACCCCGCTCAAGAGCAGACTGCAATCTGACCAACGCTTCGGATTGATCAGTAAAGTCACCGGTGATCATATAGTCTTCAGGGAGCTGTACCGCACGGATAATGGCACGGTTGGCAGCAGGAAATTCAAACTGGCTCAGCTCACGCACAGACACCCAGCGAATAGCCTGACCCTCCTTCCCCCAAGGCTCACCAGTAAAATGATCGACCCGCCAAACATCAAGCAAAACCGTCTTATCAGGATAGGTGTAGTGGATTTTTATAAGAGGGCGCGCAGAGTGAATCTCAACCCCGAGCTCCTCATGTATCTCACGCCGCAGTGCCTGAAAGCCTGTCTCATAGGGCGCCAGTTTGCCGCCCGGGAACTCCCACAGGCCACCCTGATCGCTTCCTAGAGGACGTTTAGCAATCAAAACCTGTCCCTGCTCATTAAACAGGGCTGCAGCAGAAACCAAGAGTGGCTGCGCCATGGTACTTTTCCTTATGATCGATAGTCTGCATTAATAGAAACATAGTCATGTGAGAAATCACAGGTCCAGACTGTTTCTTGCGCTTGACCCCGTCCGAGATGAACGCGGATGGTGATTTCTGCTTCTTGCATGACGGCTGCACCAGCGGCTTCGGTATAGCTGGCCGCACGACCACCTTGCTCAGCGAGCAGCACGTCATTCAGATGCAGGCTGACTCGACTGATATCGAGATCTTCCAACCCAGGAGCACGACCTAAAGCAGCTAGAATCCGTCCCCAGTTAGCATCACTGGCATAAAGCGCTGTTTTCACTAAGGGCGAGTGAGCAATGGTAAAAGCCGCCTCAAGCGCTTCTGACTCAGTCGCCGCACCCTGAACTTGGATCGTGACAAACTTCGTTGCCCCTTCACCATCACGAACAATCGCTTGCGCAAGCTGTACCATAACCTGCTGCAAGGCTTGAGCAAAAATCGTGAGAGCCTCGCCATCCTCAGCAGTCACCACTGCACTATGGCCCGTGGCCACCAGCACGCAGGCATCATTGGTTGAGGTGTCACCATCAATGGTGATGCGGTTAAAGCTGGCATTGACCGCATCAGTGAGCAGCTGCTGCAAAAGCGCTTGGCTGATCTGCGCATCTGTAGCGATAAAACCCAGCATGGTCGCCATATTGGGTTTGATCATGCCCGCACCCTTGGCAATACCGCTGATATGTACAGGCTGACCGTGGATATCACAACGCACGCTGGCCCCTTTGGGTAGCGTATCCGTGGTCATAATGCCCTGCGCAGCTTCAGCCCAATGCGCGGCATCCAGCACATCCATCCCCTGAGGCAAGGCCGCCAATAAACGCGGCATAGGTAAGGGTTCACCTATGACGCCTGTCGAGAAGGGCAGCACCTGCTCTGCCTTCACCCCAGCAAGCTCAGCCAAGGCTGAACAGGTCGTACGGGCATCCGCCTCACCCTGCTGACCCGTTCCTGCATTGGCATTGCCTGTATTAATGACTAGATAGCGTGTTTCAGCGCCCTGAAGGTGGGCACGCGCAATACGCACGGGTGCCGCACAAAAGGCATTGCGCGTAAAAACCGCCGCTACTTGGGTGGTTGGCGCCAGCTCAAAGATCACCAGATCCTTGCGGCCTGGCTTTTTAATACCCGCACTGGCCACACCAATGCGCACTCCTGCAATAGGGTAAAACTCAGGGAGAGAAAGATCACCGACAGGCATAGTTTTGACTCATCCAATTATTGAAGTTGACCGTGGCATTGCTTGTATTTTTTACCTGAACCACAAGGACAAGGATCATTACGCCCTACCTTGGGATCATTTCTTTTGAACGGCTGTGAAGCACCACCCTCTTGCGGCGTCCCAGCGGTTGCAGAAGTGGATTCAGCATGGCGAGCCTGCTGCAGGCTGCGCAAACGCTCAGCCTCCTGACGGCGCTGCTGCTCCATCGCCTCGACTTCTTCCTGGGTGCGGATACGCACATGGCTCAGAATACGAACGACATCGCTACGCACTTGAACAAGAAAGTGTTCAAAGAGCCCGAAAGCTTCACGCTTGTATTCTTGCTTGGGATTCTTTTGCGCATAGCCACGCAAGTGGATGCCTTGGCGCAGTTGATCCATGGATTGCAGGTGCTCTTTCCAACGCGTATCCAATACCTGCAACATCACCTGCTGCTCAAATTGACGCAGTACCTTCGCCCCAACCTGCTCTTCTTTTTGCTGATAAGCGGTCTCTAGTTCTGCCTGCAACTTCTCACGTAGTGGCT
>SKOQ01000021.1 GCA_007119985.1 Marinospirillum sp. | reverse complement strand
TTATTGAGCTTCTGTTCTAAGGTTTCAATCAAAACCTCACGACGTTCGTCCACCTCATCTTGTCGATCAAACAGTTCTCGCCTACTTTTGTTACGTAGATTTTCGAGTTGTCGTTGTTGCTTCTGTAAACTCAGCTTCTCTTCCAGCGTTGCCACTATCTTTGCTTCTCGACGAACTTGTTTGATCTGCTTATCGAGCTCTTTGATTGATTGCTCAATCCCTTCTTTTAAATCATCGGCCCATGCATCTAGTTTGCTAACTTCCTGCTCAAAAAAACCAAGATTGCGTTCGTTTACTTGTTTTTCTATCGTGTGACGCACCAGCGTAAACGCGTCCGAGAGTGCCACTTGATAGCCAGGGAACTGGTGTACTAAATCCTGTTCTGTCACTTCACCTTGGACACTACCGTTAAGCTGCATCAGTTTTTGTGAAACCTCACTTGGTAATATTTCGCCATTTTGGTTCTGAGCAGCAAAGAGCAAGTGGTCCTCACTACGCTCCAATGACTCAACACTAAACCTTTGTAGGCTTAGTATGCCAGAAGAACCAATGTACGGTTCTAACATGCTGATTTTATTTGGATGATCACTGTAGTCAAAAACTATCTTTGCAACAGGAAGTTTCCGCTCCAACGCCCTATCAATGACCCATTCGCCTATTGGATGGGTAATACGAAGAATATGCGCATGTGGAAGTTTACCTGGCTCATCCGTGCTACTTTGTTGGCCACGACGAACTAGTTGGTAAATACCCGCTGGTGCATTGTTGATTGATTGCTTAAGGTCTAAGCTATGGTTACTTGCGTTAATCTCTGCTACCTCAGCTAGCTCATGGCAGCTTAGTTGCCAAAACCATCGACCTACTTTGTCTAGCCGCTGCTGAGCAGCATCAAGCTGGATTTTGAGTAAGTCATGAATATCTTCATCAAAGTTCTCAAGCAAAAGTTGCTGGGTTTCACGCATCTTTTGATTGATTTCAGTTTCAAGCTCTTTTTGTAGTTGATCAAAAGCAGCTTCAATCTCAGCTGGTTGGCGACAAGTTTCATAGATGTGTTGGATACGTTTTTCAAAGTCAATACCCGATTCGATGCTACCTAACACGTCATCAGATGCTCCAAACACACCATCAAATAAGTGGAATTTTTCGGTAAGTAGCTCTAATACTCGCTGATCCGCTTGGTTCGCTTCATTTAGAAAGTTGATAACAACAACATCAAACTCCTGGCCATAACGATGGCAGCGACCGATGCGCTGCTCTATTCGTTGCGGGTTCCAAGGCAAATCATAGTTAATGAGTAATGAACAAAACTGTAAGTTCACCCCTTCAGCTGCCGCTTCAGTTGCGATCATCACCTCAGCATGATGGCGAAAATAATCAATTAGTGCGGTACGCCGATCTATTTGTGGCGAGCCACTAACCTTATCGCTACCTTGGTTTTCAACAAGCCACTGCTGATAGATCTTGGTTGCCTCAGGGTGACTATTACTGCCACTAAAAGTCACGAGTTTGTCGGCAAATCCATTCACCTCAAGAAATCGAGCTAGGTATTCTTGCGTGCGCTTAGACTCGGTAAAAATGATGACCTTACGAGGTGCCTGCATTTCTTCCATCTTGGCAAAGCCCAGATTCAAAGCGGTAAGCAAGGCTTGTGCCTTGCTGTCTGTAGTGATTGATTTAGCCTGTTCTATGTAGTGATCTAGCTCTACAATTTCGGCATCAAGCAGCTCTAAATCAATCTCTTGTTCAGTAGAGACATTGTGTGCGTCATACATAAACTCACTGTACTCTTCTCCCAAATCATCAGTTTCAACAAGCTCGCTGATAAGATCGAGTTCGGATTTAGTCTGTACTTTTAAGTCAACTAGTCGGCGTTTTATCGTTTCGAGAGTATTAAGTACCGCGTGCGAGCTGGACGCGAGCAGCTTTCTAAGAATTAAGACAGTTAAGTGACGCTGATTTTTAGGTAGCGCATAGCTTTCTTCTTTTTCTAATAAGGCACTAATACCTTCATAAAGCTCGATTTCTGCAATAGAAGGAATAAACGGCACAGTCAACGTTTGTCGTTGGGTGTAGCGGACATATTCAAGGACATCTTTACGCAATGTGCGCTGTATGAATCCATTTAGCCGTTGTTTAAGGTGAACTAACGCACTCTCGTTATTAACGAATTGTTGTTTAAAGCTACGCTCATCACCGAAAATCTGATCGTCAATGATGGTTGATAAACCGTACAACTCCATCAGTGAGTTTTGTAGTGGAGTGGCAGTAAGTAATAGCTTCTTACTACCTTCCAATGCGCGGCGTAACGTTTGTCCCATTTTGTTGCTAACACGGTACGCATTTCGCAACTTATGAGCTTCGTCGATAACCACAATGTCCCATGGCTCTAGCATTAGCTGCGCCTCCATACGCGCAGCATAGTGGTAAGACAAAATAGAAATGCATTGATTGGCAAGCGGGTTTACTTGCCCACTATTAACATTTATTCGCCAAGTTTTTGCATCTAGAGCCTGAGCAGGCAAGTTAAACTTATCAGCTAATTCTTGTGCCCACTGACGTCGTAGCGAAGCAGGGCAGATAATCAGAATGCGACGTTTACGCTCTGCCCAGTACTGTGACAATACGAGACCCGCTTCAATTGTTTTCCCCAGGCCTACTTCGTCAGCTAGCACCACACCTTTGCTTAAAGGGTTGTTTAGTGCAAAAAGTGCAGCATGAATTTGGTGTGGGTTGAGATCGACACTCGCATCAAAAAGCGATTGCGACAGCTTATCAACATCATTTTCAGCGTGTCTGATAGTTAACTCATGCGCAAAATATTTCGCGTGGTATGGCGTGATATTGTTAAGCATGCTTTTGACTCTCTATCCACTTCTCTAAGTCATCTTTCTTGAAGCGCCAAGAGCCACCGACTTTAAAGCCTGGCAGCTTGCCTTCACTCGCAAGTCGATACGCTGTTTTCTCTGCAAGCTTCAAGTAAGCTGCCACTTCCTTGAGCGTTAATATTTGGTCATCCATTGCTGAGTACTTTCTCTTAGCTTCGGTGGGCAAATTGAATTATGGGAGAATATGGGAAAATTGGGGAATGGACAATGATCTAGGCAGTGCATTATGCACTACCTCTGATTAGTTGGTTAGATGGCAACCACTCTGGTTTGCAAACGCTCTTCCATCCACTCGTCCACTTCGCCTTCCACCCAAGCCACCGCCCTATCACCCAAACTCACAGATTG
>SKOQ01000098.1 GCA_007119985.1 Marinospirillum sp. | reverse complement strand
CGACGAAAAAATGACATCAGGACTGGGCAGTGATGGGTTCATGGAACTGCATCTGGTGCAGCTGCGCATAATGGCCTTTCAAGGCCAACAGCTCGGCATGGGTGCCGGCTTCGACGATCTGCCCCTCGGCCACAACCAGAATACGATCGGCCTTTTCAATGGTCGACAGGCGATGCGCAATCACAAAAGTGGTGCGACCTTGCATCACATGCTCCAGTGCACGCTGAATATAGCGCTCTGATTCAGTATCCAGTGCCGAAGTCGCCTCATCCAGAATCAGGATCGGCGCATCTTTCATAATCGCCCGCGCGATGGCAATACGCTGGCGCTGCCCACCCGAAAGCAAAACACCATTATCGCCGACGAGCGTCTCTAACCCTTGCGGCAGTTGATCGGCAAACTCGGTCACATAGGCGGCTTCAGCGGCGGCACGAATTTTGGCCGGATCAGGATTGGCAATACCATAGGCTATATTCTCAGCCAGACTGGCATTAAACAGGGTGACCTGCTGATTCACCAAGGCAATTTGTGCGCGCAGGCTGCTCAGTGTCAGCTCCTGCGTGGGAATACCATCCAGCAAAATCTGGCCCTGCTCGATTTCATAAAAGCGTGGAATCAAACTCGCCAGTGTGGACTTACCACTTCCAGAGCGCCCAACCAGCGCAATCATCTCGCCCGGCTTGGCATGCAAGCTGACAGATTTCAGCGCCAGAGGCTGATCGGCACCATAGCGAAAGCTGACATCACGAAACTCCAACTCACCCTGAGCACGACCTAGCTGCTGCTGGCCAAGATCCGGTTCAGCGGGCAGATCAATATACTGAAAAACATCCTGCGCCGCTGCGAGTCCGCGCTGCACGGTATTGTTGATTTCTGTCAATTGGCGCAAAGGTTTGGCCATCAAAGAGGCGGCGGTCAGAAACGCGATAAACTCACCTGGCGTCATCTCACCCATGAGATCAGGTGAAAGCGCCAGCCAAACCAGCACACCCAGCGCACCGGCCACCAAAAGCTGCACCACAGGCGTGTTGATCGCCTTGGTGAGCGCCATTTTCATCGCTTGGCGGCGATTGTATTCACTGGCTTCTAAAAAGCGCTGATATTCAAAATCAGTACCGCCAAAGCTGCGCACCACGCGATAACCACTAATGGCTTCTGAAGCCACATGGGTCACATCGCCCATCGAGTTTTGAATCCGACGGCTGATCTTGCGAAAGCGCTGACTGGCAAAGCGCACCACGATGCCAATCAGTGGCGCAACAGCAACAAAAACCAAGGCCAGCTTCCAGTTGACCCACAGCAGATAGCTCATCAGGCCAATCACAAACAAGCCTTCACGTACCACCACCGTAATCGCATTGGTGGCCGCGCCAGTGACCTGTTCAACATTAAACGTCAGCCGCGAGACCAGATGCCCAGAAGAATTCTGATCATAAAAGCGAGCCGGCAAGACTAAAAAGCGCTTAAACAGATCAAGGCGCATAAAGTGGACCAGTTGGCGCGCTACATGGGCCATAAAATAGGTGCCCATAAAAGTCCCCAGACCACGCAGTGCAAAAATACCCACGACCAATAGCGGAAAGAAAAGACGCTTTTCATCCATGCCTTCTTGAATTGAATCCACCAAGAGTTTCATCACATGGGCAAAGGCGGTACTGGAGGCCGCATAGATGGCATAGCCCAGCACACTCAACATAAAAACAAACCAGTAGGGGCGCACATAACCCAGCAGGCGGCGATAGGCCACCCAACTGCTCAGCTCAGCTGCGGTTGTCTGTTTGGGGTCAAGAGAAGGTGTCGCCGTCACCGGCGTTGCAGAAGTTGTGTCTTTCACTAGATTACTCAATCAGGTTCATCAAGGACCAGGCTCATGAGTCGCTATTCTAACCCGACTCAAGCCAAGACGTCTTGCCGTATCCAATACCAGCACTACCTGTTGATGAGGCGTGTGGCGATCCGCTTGGATTATCAGCGTCGGTTGCTGCATCCGCTGCATGCCTTCCATCAGCTGGGATTCCAGCTCTTCCTCGACCAGAGGCTGCCCGTTCAGCAGCAGCTGACCACTGGCATCCAAGCTCACCAGCAGCAGATCTGTCTCCAGCCGTTCTACTTCGCCAGTGGCTGCATTCGGTAGATCCAACGGCAGCTGCCGATCAGGAAAGTGCGTTGAGACCATAAAAAAGATCAACAGCAAAAACACTACATCGATCAGCGGTGTCATATTCACCTGCGCCGCTTCTGGTGGAGTGCGCCGAAACTGCATCAGCTTAACTCCAGCCACTGGGCGTGGTCGAGGCAGCCACTGGCTGGCTCTGTACTTGCAGTGCATCCAGCTCTAATGCCGCGCTCTGATCGGGTGACAGGCGATCAAGCAGTGTCTGCCCAACCTGCTCCAGCGTCACCACCCAGTCACTGACACGACGCTGAAAATAGCGATGCATCACTAAGCTAGGAATCGCAATACCTAGACCCGTCGCCGTGGTCACCAGGGCTACCGAAATACCACTGGCCAGTTGCTGTGCATTACCTTGGGCCACATCGAGCTGCTGGAAAACATCAATCATCCCCACCACCGTACCCAGCAGGCCAATCAACGGCGTAATCGCCGCAATCGAGCCCAGGGGCGTCAGGTATTTTTCCAATTGATGCACCTCATGCGCTCCAGCGGTGTGCAGGGCTTCTCTGATCCGCAAGGCACCTTGATCATGGCGACCCAATCCAGCTTGCAGGATGCGTTCAACGGCAGTTGGCGCTGGTGCAGCAAAACCATAGCGTGCCTTTAACTGCTCAAGAGGCAGACAATCCACGGCCTCCAAGTGCTCCTTAGGCGCAATCCCTTCTTGGCGCAGAGCCCAAAGACGCTCAAGAATAATCGTCAAGGCACTAACCGAGCACAGCAGCAGCGGCCACATCAACCAGCCTCCGGCTTCAAAAAAATCCAGCATGTGTTGTTGGCTCCTTCAATTGAAATCAGCGCTGTGTGGAGTAGAGTCGTTCATCAGAGGCTGTTTAACCTGGTGCTCTGAGCCACCAATAGAGCCTTGGCGTGCCTTTTTGTTCCATCTGCACGCCCCTTTCATCTAGCTGAAACAAAGTGGCTCCAGCCAAACCGGTATCCAACTGGCGTACGTTCGCCTGCCATAGGCGCTGTTGCACTTGGGGATCGGGATGACCATAACTATTGTGCCAGCCCGAGGTATGCACAGCCCACTGAGGCTGAGCGGCACGGATCAAGGCGGCGCTGGT
>SKOQ01000104.1 GCA_007119985.1 Marinospirillum sp. | reverse complement strand
CGCGGCAGATTATTAGTAGTGTGCAGCAGCAGCGTCAGGCATCCTATCAAGCTATTCAACAGCAGCGTGATCGTCTAGCGCAGCTTGAAGGCCTTGAAGCGCTCAGCCAGACCCAGCGTCAGTTTGATCAGGCTTACACCCGCTGGCGTGAACACTATGTTGAGCTGGATCGTTTAGTTGAGCGCTTAAGAGTCGCCAGTGCAGCCGAACAGTTCACCCAGCTGCAGCGCAGTTATCTGGATTATATTCAAGCCATGATCCCCGATTCCGAGCGCATGGGCCAGCTGCTTGATCAACTCGTGCGTGAAGCACGCGAACTCGCCCAGGCCGAAGCTGCTGAGGCTGATTTTGTTGCCCAGGCTTCTGTCACCAGTGCAACCCTGTTGCTGATCATTGGCCTGCTTATTGGCGTGGCCTCAGCCCTGTATATCATTCGCCGTGTGATGAATGAACTGGGCGGTGAACCCAGTGAGGTCAAGGCGGTGGTGGAGCGGGTGGCTTCAGGCGATTTCACCTCAAACCAGCAGCTCAAGCAAACTCTGCCCAAGCACAGCCTGTTGTATAGTTTTTTAGAGATGGTCACCGAGCTGCGCCAGATGATGCAGCGTGTTACGGAGGCCTCGGTGCAGGTGGCCGCCGCTGCTGAGCAGCTCTCAGCTTCCAGCTCACAAACCAATAGCGCCATCCTCCAGCAGCGGGATGAAGCCGCGCAGGTGGCCACCGCGATGAACCAGATGAGCGCGACCGTGGCAGAAGTAGCGCATTATACCGCTTCCGCTTCTTCCGCTTCAGAAACCGCGGATGCTAAGGCTGAGTCTGGTCTGAGTGCTGTTCAGGATGTGGTTGGCTCGATCAACCATCTAGCGGAAGAAATTAGCCAGTCAGCACAAAGCACTGAACAGCTTTTAGAGCACAGCGAACAGATCAGCAGCGTGCTGGAGGTGATCCAAAATATCGCCGAGCAAACCAACTTGCTGGCCTTGAATGCCGCGATTGAAGCCGCGCGTGCCGGCGAACATGGCCGTGGCTTTGCCGTGGTAGCCGATGAAGTTCGCTCGCTGGCGAATCGGACGCAAAGCTCGATTGAGGATATTCATTCCAGCATTGCCAAGGTGCAGGACAGCTCTCGCATTGCCGCAGAGCAGCTGGCTCAAGGCCATGCACAGAGTCAGGATACAGTGAAGAAGGCCGAGGTCGCCGGTGATGCCCTCGAAGCGATCAACCAAGCGGTTGAAGCCATTCGCGATATGAGCACGCAGATTGCAGCCTCAGCTGAAGAGCAATCCAGCGTCGCTGAAGAAATCAATCGCAGCGTGCATAACATCAGTCATTCGATCGAAGAAACCGCCACCGCCGCCGAGCAGGTCGCCCGTGCCAGTGAAGAACTTGCCCGTCTGTCGACCTTGCTCGAAGACGAGGTGAAACACTTCCGCCTGCAGAACTAAGAGGCGCGATACAAAAAAGTCGTCCTCTCAGTCAGCCATATGCGTCATCGTGATATGGCTGACTGCGCTTAAAACATCCCTAATTCCAGCTGGGCCTCTTCAGTCATCATCTCGCGTGACCAAGGGGGATCAAAGACGATCTCGGTATTCACTCGGCTGAGATCCTCAGCGCCGAGAATTTTCCGTCTGGCATCGGCCGCAATCACCTCACCCATACCACAGCCGGGTGCGGTCAGTGTCATCTTCAGGTTGAGCATTTTACGGCCATCGAGCAGCTCGACCACCTTCAAGCCATAGACCAGCCCCAGATCGACGATATTGACCGGAATCTCTGGATCAAAGCAGGTACGCAGCTGCGCCCAAGCAAAGTCCTCGATTTGTTGCTGGCTGGCGCCTGCTGGCAGATGCGGGCGCGATAAGGCGGGCAGACCCAAGGCATCCAGATTAGGGCCTTCGACCATATAAAGACGCCCTTGATAGCCAATACTGACTGTACTGCCCTTGGCTTGCATCACCTCAATACTCTCCCCCTCTGCCAGCGTCACCGCCTTGCCAAAGGGGACAGAGATCACCTCGGTTTCACGCAGCAGCGTCAGCCGATCGCCCTTTGCGACACCTTGTCTGACGCCTTCTGTCATTGCAGCATCTCCCGCACCCGTACCAATCCAGCCACAAAAGCATCGACTTCAGCGAAGGTGTTGTAGGCAGCAAAAGAAGCCCGCGCCGTCGCATTGACACCCAAGTGATGTAGCACTGGCATGGCACAATGATGACCAGTACGAATCGCGATGCCCAGCTGATCAAGCAACAACCCCAGATCCTGCGCATGGGCATCTTCTAGCACAAAGGAGATCACTGCTGCCTTATCGGGTGCGGTGCCGAGTAAACGCAAACCGGGCAGGGCCGCTTGCATCTGCTGCGTGGCATAGGTCAACAACTGATGCTCCCAGTCGGCTATCGCTTGCACACCGACACGCTGCATCCAATCAACAGCCGCCCCTAGCCCGATCGCTTCAGCAATCGCTGGTGTGCCAGCTTCAAACTTATGCGGCAAGCCGGCGTAGGTGGTCTTCTCAAAAGTCACGATATCAATCATATCGCCACCACCCTGCCAAGGAGGCATGGCTTCTAACAGCTCGGCCTTACCATAGAGCACACCTATCCCCGTAGGGCCGTACATTTTATGGCCTGAGAAGACATAGAAATCGACATCCATGGCTTGCACATCGACTGGCTGATGCGGAATCCCCTGCGCGCCATCGACCAGCACTGGCGTCTGTTGCGCATGCGCGGCGGCGATAATCTCCGCCAAGGGGGTGATGCTGCCCAGCGCATTGGAGACCTGCGTGATGGCAACCAGCTTGACCCGCGGCGTCAGCAAACGTGCAAAGGCCGCCCTATCCAGCTGACCATCCGGCAGAATCGGGATCACCAATAGCTCGATCCCGATTTGATCGCGCAGCTGCTGCCAAGGCACGATATTGGCATGGTGCTCCATCATCGAGATCAACACCTGATCTCCAGCACGCAGGTTGGCACGCCCCCAGCTTTGCGCGACCAGATTGATACTTTCAGTGGCGCCGCGTGTAAAAATCACTTCTTTGCTGGAGGCCGCATGAATCAACTGCTGCACCTTGGTGCGCGCCAGCTCATGCGCATCCGTCGCCTCTTGCGACAAGGTGTGCAAGCCACGGTGAATATTGGCATTGGTCTGGCGATAGTAGTCATTCATCGCCTCAATCACTGCCAGTGGTTTCTGGCAGGTGGCCGCATTATCGAGATACACCAGCGGCTGGCCATTCACCTCACGCTTCAGAATCGGGAACTCCGCACGCAAGGCGCTGAGATCATAGGCTGGCTGAGGCATGGGCAGACTCCAGCAACGGCACTTCAATCTCAACGCGTTGGGGTAGATGACCCGCCACCAGCTCTTCAACCTGATGGCGCAGGCTGGCATGCTCGATCTGATCAATCACTTCATTCGCAAAGGCCAGTGTGAGCAGACCTCGCGCCTGCTCCTCATCCACACCCCGAGCACGCAAATAGAAGAGCGCGTCTTCATCCAACTGCCCCGTGGTCGCACCATGCGAGCACTTCACATCATCAGCATAGATTTCGAGT
This sequence comes from Marinospirillum sp., assembly GCA_007119985.1. GTDB lineage: Bacteria > Pseudomonadota > Gammaproteobacteria > Pseudomonadales > Halomonadaceae > Marinospirillum. Next base: position 8,425 of record SKOQ01000104.1, on the reverse strand, counting down.
TCAGGCTTGGTATCAACCCGCGCACGATCACTGAGTAACAGGTTGGCATTGCTTTGTTCAGCGGTGATTTTTTGGCTATCACGCTTCACCACGACCTTGCCATTAAAGACACCTCGGGCGCGATCATTCAAAATTGCCTTGTAGTTCTCGCTCGAATGCGTCTGCGGTGCGTTGTGGTTCATCAGGCTATGCAGATCTAAATGCTGACGCTGGCGACCAAAAAGCAAACCTGACAAGTGGCATTCTGCCCCTTCACCAATTAAATCGGACACCAGATCATCGCGCACCAACTGTCCGCCTAGATTGATATGCTGGCACGAATAGCGACTATCCCGTTTTTGCTCGGCCTGGACGCGGCCAATCAAACTGGCTTGCGCACCCAGCTGCTCAATCAGCAGATGCTTGAGTTGTGCATTGCGCTCAAGTACCACTTCAGCCACACGCGTACTGAAGTGGCTTGCCTCAGGCGTGCTGATAAAGTGCTCAATCAGCTCCACCTGGCTCGATGGACCCACGGCGACCAGCACGCGAGTATGGGACATCTGTGCGGTGGCCTGTTCTGTAAACAGAGAGATCAGGTGTATCGGCTTGGTGATTGGTTGGCTAACACGAATCACCGCGCCTTCTTGTGCAAAGGCAAAGTTCAGCGCGGTCATCGAATCAATATCAATACCGGCCAGACGACCCATCATGCCACTGGTCAGCTCCAGTTCGCGCTCAAAGGCTTGCGAGAGCGGCTCGACGACCAAACCCGCTGGCTGATCAGCAGTATCCGAGAGTTCGGCACAAAACAGACCATTCACCAAAACAATCCGATAGGCGTCGAGATCCCATTTCTGCGTAGCCAGTAATGCTTCAGCCGCGGCGAGATCGATTTGATTCGCGAGTTGATAGGGCGTCGTGGCGATCTTCTTGGTGTCTGTATACTTCCACTGCTCATTCAATGCAGAAGGAAAACCCAAATGCTCAAAACGGGCGAAAGCGGCAATACGCTGACTTTTCAACCAGCCAGCTGGTGCCGCGTGATTAAAGGCCGCAAATTGTGCAGCCCAATCAGCAGAAACAGGATGGCTCATGCACTTGCCTCCAATAACCAGTCATAACCGCGCTTTTCCAGTTCAAGGGCGAGCGACTTATCACCTGATTTGACGATCTTGCCATCCGCCAGCACATGGATATGATCAGGCACGATGTAATCTAGCAGGCGCTGGTAGTGGGTGATCATCAAAATGCTGCGGTTCTGATCACGTAGAGAGTTGACGCCATCAGCCACAATTTTGAGTGCATCGATGTCTAAACCGGAATCGATTTCATCCAACAGCGCCAGCTTAGGCTCAAGCAGCAGCATTTGCAGAATTTCATTGCGTTTTTTCTCGCCACCGGAGAAGCCTTCATTCACTGCGCGATGCAAGAAGGTGTTATCCATCTGCATAAATTCGAGCTTTTCACGCACCAGCTTCATAAACGCAGGCGCCTCAATTTCTGCTTCTCCACGCGCTTTACGCTGTGCATTTAACGCGGCTTTGAGCAGATATACATTCTTGACGCCAGGAATTTCGACAGGATACTGAAAAGCCAGCATCAAACCTGCGCAGGCACGGTCTTCGATGTCCATTTCCAGCAGGTCCTGACCTTCAAAGGTCACGCTGCCAGAAGTCACTTCATAGCCTTCGCGGCCAGCCAATACTGCCGATAAGGTCGATTTACCCGCGCCATTGGGGCCCATAATCGCATGGACTTCGCCCGGCTGAATGGTTAGGTTCAGCCCTTTCAGAATTTCGCGGCCTTCAACTTTGGCATGGAGGTCTTTGATTTCAATCATCTTTGGGTCTCTTTAAAAGGGTCAATTCAGTGATTTTGACGTGGGCTGATCGATTAGCCGACCGCACCTTCTAGCGTCACATTCAGCAGGGCCTCAGCCTCCACCGCAAACTCCATCGGCAGCTCTTTAAAGACGTCTTTACAGAAGCCGTTGACGATCATATTCACGGCATCTTCTTCACTGATCCCGCGTTGGCGGCAATAAAAGAGCTGATCTTCACCGATCTTAGAGGTAGTGGCTTCATGCTCGACCTGAGTGGAGGCGTTACCAATTTCCTGATAAGGAAAGGTATGCGCGCCACACTGGTCACCGAGCAATAAGGAATCACATTGAGTAAAGTTGCGCGCGTTTTTCGCACTGGGCAGAATCTTGACCAAACCACGATAGGATTGATTCGATCGCCCTGCCGAGATCCCCTTAGAGATAATCGTTGAACGACTCCCCTCACCAATATGGATCATCTTGGTGCCAGTATCCGCCTGCTGATAGTTGTTGGTGACGGCAACAGAGTAGAACTCACCGACTGAATCCTTGCCACGCAACACGCAGCTGGGATACTTCCAAGTGATCGCCGAACCGGTTTCAACTTGAGTCCAGCTGATTTTGGCGCGATCACCGCGACAATCACCGCGCTTAGTGACAAAGTTGTAAATTCCACCCTTGCCCTCTTCATCGCCTGGATACCAGTTCTGTACCGTCGAATACTTGATATAGGCATCTTCGAGCGCGACCAGCTCAACCACCGCCGCGTGTAGCTGGTTCTCATCACGCATCGGCGCGGTGCAGCCTTCAAGGTAGGACACCTGCGCCCGCTCTTCACAAATAATCAGCGTGCGCTCAAACTGGCCTGTGTTCGCGGCATTGATACGGAAGTAGGTCGACAGCTCCATCGGACAGGTCACATCCTTGGGCACGAACACAAAGGAGCCATCAGTAAAGACCGCCGAATTGAGCGCGGCATAGTAGTTGTCTGTATGGGGAACAACCGTGCCCAAGTATTGGCGCACCAGTTCTGGATGCTCTTGCACGGCTTCAGAAATCGAGCAGAAGATCACACCGGCCTCAGCCAGCTTATCCTTAAAAGTGGTGCCAACGGAGACAGAATCAAACACCGCATCAACGGCCACACCCGCCAAAGCCGCGCGTTCATGCAACGGGATGCCCAGCTTCTCAAAAGTCTCTAAGAGCTTAGGATCAACTTCATCAAGACTCTTAGGGGCATCTTTGTTTTTAGCCCCTGGCGCCGAATAGTAAGAGACGGCTTGATAATCAATCGATGGGTAAGAGAGATGCGCCCAAGCCTGAGGATCTTGCATCGTCAACCAATGGCGATAGGCCTCAAGACGCCACTCCAGCAGCCACTGAGGCTCTTTCTTGCGTTGTGAGATATAGCGGATCACCTCTTCATCCAAACCAGGTGGCAGGGTATCGCTTTCAATATCAGTAACGAAGCCTTGCTTGTATTCCTTGCGGACAAGCTGCTCCATTTTTTCACTCGCCATAATGGTCTCCGAGTTTCATCAAGTCGATTTTTCTAGGTATCCAAGACTTCTCTGCACCTAAGGCGTCTAGGCATCCAAGAAGAGGATCGCGGCTTTTTATCCATGCCGCTGGGTCATCTTTGTTGCAAGGTGATCCGTGTCTTGCACGCTGAGTGCTTGAATTTGCACCCAGGGTAGGCGTATCGGCTGAGTGTGCGCTAACTGCGCCAAGCTCACCGAGGCCAGGAGCTGATGCATGGCTTGGGTGACACGTTGCCAGTTATCGGCCACACCACACTGGGCCGCGAGGCTGCATTGATGCGCATCCTGACTGCAATCCGTCATGGCCACCGGCCCTTCGATCGCGGCAATCAAATCACTGGCCATAATCTGATGGGCAGGCCGCGCTAGCTGATACCCCCCCTGAGTGCCACGCTGCGATGAAAGCAGGTGTGCCTTCACCAGCATCTTGAGCAGTTTGCTCACCGTCGGCTTAGGCAGGCCCAATAATTCAGCCAGTTGCGCCGCGGTATAAAGCTGCTCTGGGGCCTGTGCCATTTGCGCCGCCAACACCACCGCATAGTCTGTCAATTTACTCAGTTTGAGCATGCCTACCTAGCCTAAGAACCAGCGTGATTACATTGGGGACTATTTTAGTCCCTTTTAGAAACCGAGTAAAGTAGTCGGGTAAAGAGATCGACTTGCAACTGCAACTCTTCTCATGCCCTAAGACAACAGCATCACATCGAGCTCGGCAGCAAGAGAAGGCGCGCCGCGTAGCCACAAGAGCACCAGAGATTCAATCAATTTAAATCACATATTAAAAACATATTAGATAAAACACAGATATAAAAATGACAAATACTATTGAAGTGTGATCAAAATCACCCTCTTTTAAAAATAAAGCGTTGCTTGAATCTGACCGCAGAATTAATATCCACTACCCATGAAGATGCAGCGCAAGAGATCCAAATAAACTGCACTTTTGATCCATTTATTTTTTAATGAGGTCATCCAAGCCTCTCTCTATATCAAGACAAGGAGTACACCATGGGTTTAGCAGAAAAAAAAGCTTCACACGAATTTCAAAAGAATCGTTTCGATGGTCTCAAAGAGCAGCTCAATGCAGCCGCTGGATTCGACCTTGAAGTTGAAGTCAACTGGGCTAGCCTCGAAGTTGACAACTACTCCCACCTTTATGACGAAGCTTGGGCGCAGGTCTTTTTCAACCCACTGATCAATGCTTTCAAAGAAATGTGTGCTGATGACTTCGCACAAGGCATTATCAAAGAAGGCGTTAAAAAGGTCATCATTCAAAACACCAGCGACAATTGGTCTTCATCACGCTTTGCTGAGTTTAAAGAGGGTGTATTAACACTCGATCACTCACCAATCACCAATATTCACCACGAAGCAGATCGTCAGGCCAATATCAAAGAAGTGGTTGAAAAAGGCCTGTAATCACGAACACCTTTTTTCTTGTCCGCCTTTTTGCCAGCTCCAAGGAGCTGGCTTTTTTATGCCTGCACTTGGCTGCTTTGTAAAAAAACAAAAACCCCAGCCTAGGCTGGGGTTGTCCACTGAACCGCAGAATCAGTTCAGCTTATTTGAGGCTGTCCAAAATCGCATTCAAGGTCGCGCTTGGACGCATCACCTGATTGGCCTTGGCTTGATCCAGATGGTAGTAGCCACCCAAATCAGCTGGCTGGCCTTGAACTTGGCTCAGCTCTTCAAGGATTTTGGCTTCGTTCTCTTGCAGTGCTTGAGCGACAGGGGCTAGTTTTGCCGCTAAAGGCGCGTCTTCTGCTTGTGCAGCAAGGGCTTCTGCCCAGTAGAGCGCCAAGTAGAAATGGCTGCCACGGTTATCCAGCTCACCCACCTTACGTGATGGAGACTTGTTGTTCTCCAGCAGCTTGCCTGTCGCCTGATCCAGCGCCTGACCCAGAATCTGCGCACGCGCATTGTTATTCTTCTGGCCGAGCTCATCCAAGGAAACAGCAATCGCCAAGAACTCACCAAGAGAATCCCAGCGCAGGTGGTTTTCTTGCAGCACCTGCTGAACATGCTTGGGTGCAGAGCCGCCGGCACCTGTTTCATACATACCGCCGCCTGCCAGCATAGGCACAATCGACAACATCTTGGCAGAGGTACCCAGCTCCATGATGGGGAAGAGATCCGTCAGATAATCGCGCAGCACGTTACCGGTGACAGAAATCGTATCTTTACCACGGATCATACGCTCCATAGAGGTGCGAATCGCGCGATTATAGCCCATCACACGAATATCCAAGCCGTTGGTATCGTGCTCTTGCAGATAGACTTCTACTTTTTTACGCAGCTCACGATCGTGGGCGCGCTCAGCATCCAGCCAGAAGATGGCCGTGGTGTTGGATTGACGGGCACGATTAACAGCCAGCTTAACCCAGTCTTTGATGGCCGCATCTTTGGTTTGGCACGCGCGCCAGATATCGCCCTTCTCGACGTGATGCTGCATCAACACCGTACCATCGGCCTTGACCACACGCATGATGCCGTCTTCTTTCATTTCGAAGGTTTTATCATGCGAGCCATATTCTTCGGCCTTCATCGCCATCAAGCCTACGTTGGGCACCGAGCCACAAGTCGTCGGATCAAAAGCACCATTGGTTTTGCAGAAGTTGATCATTTCCTGATAGATGCGCGCATAGGTCGACTCAGGCATAACCGCCTTCACATCCTTCTGCTTGCCATCACGGCCCCACATCTGACCAGAGGTGCGAATCATGGCCGGCATCGAAGCATCCACGATGACATCGCTGGGGATGTGCAGGTTGGTGATGCCTTTGACGGAATCGACCATCGCCATTTCAGGACGGTGCTCGTAGCAGGCGTGAATGGCTTCTTCGATTTCATCCTGCTTGGATTGTGGCAGGGTTTTGATCTTGTCATAAACGCTGGCCATCCCATTATTGGGGTTGACGCCCAGCTCGTTGAACAGATCGCCATACTGATCAAACACTTCTTTAAAGAAGGTGCGTACAGCGTGGCCGAATACGATGGGGTGAGACACCTTCATCATGGTGGCTTTGACGTGCAGCGACCACATCACGCCATCTTCTTTACATTCTTGCAGCGTGCGCTCAAAGAAGGCATCCAGCGCCTTGGCGCTCATAAACATCGAGTCAAAAACCTCGCCTTCTTGCAGGGCCAGCGTTTTCTTCACTTCAACCGCGCCAGCCTGATTGACGAACTCGATACGCACGTCACCGGCTGCATCCATGGTGATGGATTGCTCGCTAGAGAAGAAATCACCTTCACGCATATAGTCAGCATGCGAGCGCGATGCCTTGCTCCATTTGCCCATAGAGTGAGGGAATTTGCGCGCATAGGCTTTGACTGCAGGGGGCGCACGACGATCTGAGTTACCCTGACGCAAGACGGGGTTCACGGCACTGCCCAATACCTTGGCATAGCGGGCCTGAATGTCTTTTTCTTCGTCTGTTTTGGGTTCATCAACATAGTTGGGGATGGCATAGCCTTGGCTTTGCAGCTCTTGGATACAGGCTTTGAGCTGAGGAATCGAGGCACTGATGTTGGGGAGTTTAATGATGTTGGCTTCAGGACGCTTCGTCAGCTCGCCCAGCTCAGCCAGAGTATCGGCAACACGCTGTTCTTCGCTGAGATGTTCAGGAAAGGAAGCTAAAACACGCGCGGCAAGTGAAATATCACTGGTGACCACCTCGACTTCGGCTGCCTTGGTGAAGGAGCTGACCACTGGGAGCAGAGAGTAGGTCGCTAGAGCAGGCGCTTCGTCGGTGAGGGTATAAACAATTTTAGGTGTTGTCATTTTTTTCCCCAATTCCTTAGTTGTATGATCGACAACTCTGGCAATGCCTAAGGCTTTTGACCCCAGGCTGAGCTGAGTTATTTTCGTGCTAGTAAATTTACAACAGCCGATTTTACAGTAAAGCTGCGTTTTTTTATATGCTCTGGCTTTAAGACCAAGGCATTAGATGCAGTGCATCAAACCTCTGCCAACACTTGGCTTAACCAGACTTTTGTCTCATCTGCACCGAGCCAGCAGGCAGCTCCAAGCGCGGCTGCACTCTGCGGTGCCGGCGCTTGAGAGAGCAAGAGTGTCGGGCGCGCCAAGGCCAGCGCCAGCAAAGCCAGCGGGCCATCATCAGCCATCACTGCTTGCGCCATCGCCGTCAGATCCAAGACCTCTAACCAGCTCAACTCGCCAGCCAAATTCAAGCAGGCGTGATTGAGCTGTGCCTGCCAAGTTTCAGCCGCCAAGCGATGATGACGAGAAGCAATACAGACCAGCTGCGCGCCTTCTTCTTGCACTTTTTTTAACAAGGCCAGATGTTCTGCTTGGGGGGTGGCGGCGGTCCAGCCGGCCTGCTGGGGTGCCAAGAGCACCAACGGCCGCTGAGGGTCGAGCCCCCACTTTTTGATCAGAGCCTGCTGGGCCGGTGAATTCGGCTTCCAGCTCGGCCAACGCGGAGTGGGTAGCGGCTCACCAATATCCCATGCCAGCGCACGATAACGGTCACTGAAATGCGGGTGGAGATCCGTCCGCGCCAAACGGATATCAATCAGCAGGGCATAGCGAAAAGCAGCACGATAGCCTGTGCGCTCAGGAATATTGGCCAAGGCAGGAATCAGTGCCGGCTTAAATTGGTTCGGCAGTACCCAAGCCTGCTGATAGCCCTGACTTTGCAGATCTATCCCCGCCCGCCAAAAAGTCTTCCAGCTCATCTGCACACTGGGGAGCTGCCAGACGCGCTCAATGCCCTCAAGACGCTCGATCAATCCCATCATCGCAGCTGGCGCCATGATATCCAGAGGCCGCGCGGGGTAGCGCGCCTTTAAATCGCTCAGCATGGGTAAGGCCAACAACAGCTGATCCACGCTTTCGGGGAGCAGCACAAGATGGCGTCCCAGCGTATCAACAGAAAGACGGTGTGAAGCAGATAAACGAGGTGAAGACATAGGGCTCTCTTATCAATGAAAAAGCTGATGCCACACTTGAATGACCAGCTCGCGCTGGGCTTGCCAAGGTGCGGCCTCAACAAGGCTGCTGGTTTTGCGTAACGCAGCCTGATGCGTAGCCTGACGGTAAGCCAAGTAGGCTTGT
>SKOQ01000033.1 GCA_007119985.1 Marinospirillum sp. | reverse complement strand
TTGATCGCACAGAAAACACGGCAGCCTCGGGCATGTGCGTAGGCGATGCCTTCAGCCGCCTTGTTCTCGGTGAAATTCAAGCCTGCAAACTGGCGGGCGTTGGTGGCATTGCGAAAGCCAAGATAGACCGCATTCGCCCCTTGATCGACGGCCGCTTTCAGTGCAGGCAGGCTCCCCGCAGGACAGACCAGCTCCATAATGTGCCTCTTGTGCTATGCATCAATAGAAGCTGGTTAGCATAGAGGAAAGTCATCGCAGGACGATGATGCGGGTCAAGGAAGATGAATCAACCTATTCCGAGGCGTGGCTCGCCGCGGGTTCTTCAAGCTGGCGTGCACGATGCGGATACATCAATTGATCTGGATGCAGGAGCTGATCAAACTGCTCAGCGGTCAGCAGTTGATCGCGCAGAATCAGTTCGCGCACTGTTGCACCACTATGCAGCGCCTCCTTGGCGACGCGTGAAGCATGGTTATATCCAATATAAGGCACGAGCGCCGTAATGCTGCCGATACTGATATTCATTAAATGCGCACAATGCTCTCGATTGGCTTGAATGCCACTGATACAGCGTTGTTCAAACATCGAGCAGGCTTGACCGAGCATACGCATGGAGTTCAGCAGGTTATAAATAATCAGTGGCTCCATGGCGTTGAGCTGTAGTTGTCCTGCCTCAGCGGCCAGGGTGACAGCAAGATCATTGGCGATCACTTGAAAGGCCGTTTGGTTCACTGCCTCTGGAATGACGGGGTTGACCTTGCCCGGCATAATCGATGAACCCGGTTGCATGGGGGGGAGCTGAATCTCTCCAAACCCTGCACGAGGGCCACTGGACAGCAGGCGCAGGTCGTTAGCGATTTTGCTCAGTTTAATGGCAAAGCGCTTTAACACTCCTGAAAAAAGGACGAAGGCCCCCATGTCTGAGGTGGCCTCAATCAGATTGAATGCGGGCACCATGGGTTTGCCAGAATATTCCGCCAGATAGCCTATGGCGAGTTGAGCATATTCAGCATGGGTATTGAGTCCAGTGCCTATTGCCGTACCACCTAGGTTGACCTCACACAGGAGCTGACAGGCTTCATGGAGACGATCTATATCTTCGGCAAGATTGACCGCGAAGGCCTCGAACTCCTGCCCCAGAGTCATCGGCACTGCATCCTGAAGTTGCGTGCGTCCCATTTTGATTACATCGCTAAACTCACGCCCTTTTTGGGCCAAGCTTGTCACTAAACTATGGATGTCTTTAATCAAGGGTTCAGCTGCAAATTGAATGGCTAAGCAGGCTGCAGTGGGGTAGGCATCATTTGTTGATTGTGAGCAGTTTACATCATCGTTGGGGTGCAAAAACTGATACTCACCCTTTGCATGTCCGAGCTTGGCTAAAGCCAGATTGGCGATCACTTCATTGGCATTCATATTGGTTGAGGTGCCAGCGCCGCCTTGAATTAAATCGACGACAAAAGCCTCGTGATGCTCTCCTTTAGCAATGTCATCACAGGCTTCGATGATGGCATGCGCCTTATGAGGTTCAAGTAAGCCGAGCTGTGCATTGGCCTTGGCTGCGGCTTTTTTCACCAGCGCTAAGGCTCTGATCAGCTCTGGGAAGTGGCTGATCGGCACCCCAGTAATAGTGAAGTTATTGACTGCGCGTTGTGTTTGGATACCAAACCAGGCCTCGGCAGGAACAGCTAACTCACCGAGAAGATCTTGTTCAAGACGTGTGCTCATCAACGTTTCCCTTGGCGTGTTGTATCAAGAGTCGCGCCCTGTTGTGTTGCTGCAGAGGCTCGCTCTTGGGTGTTATAGAAAGAGGCTACGGCTGTGTTGTGCCAGACTATTTAAGCAGAGCGCAGAAGGCGCGGCTATTTGACGCACAGATGCTGGATGCTGCTATCTGGTGCTAGGGCAGCGCCAGATAGCAGGAGGAGAGGGAGAAGGGCTGGATGCCCTCGGATTGATTGAGAGGTATGACATCGAGTGAAGCTACTCTGGGCGGCTGCCTCTGATCAGCGCAGCATGCTGAGCTCGTCAATCAGAGCGCCCCAGCTTGTCGAGACAAGACCCTTGGTGAGGTCCTCTGTTAAAGTGGGGGGCCGCTTTGTCCTTGAAGGGGCAAAAAGAAGCCGAGTATAGGAGAAGAAAGAATGCGCTTGTCTGTTTTTCTACTGCTGCTGATTTTGCTTTCTGGCTGCGCGATACACCCGCTGGGTTTATCCACCGCTGAGTGGGAGGCCATGACTCCCGCTGAGCAGCAACAGGCGCGAGAAGAGCAGGCGGCGATGGATGCTGAGCGGCGTCGCGTGAGAGAAGAGCGTCAGCGTCAACAGCAAGAGGCCGAGCAAGAGCGTGCTGCATTGCGCCACAATGCCGCCTATGGTGAAGTGGTGGAGTGTCGTTTGACTCAAGCCCAGGCACGGATGGCCAGACGTGAATGGCACTCAGTGAAGGATGTGGCATTTGCCATTCATCGTGATGAACCAGCACGGCGTATCACTTTGGTGCAGATAGATCGTCCAACACGCAGTCAGCAGGTTCAGGTCAGTTTTGATGGTCTCAATGTCCGCTTATGTGAATGGTATGATCGTCATTGCACCCAATTGGCAGGCAGCGAACGCCTCTTTGCTCGCGGTTTGAGTCAAGTTGTGCAGGTGAATGGCTTGCTGGAGGGGCAATTGGAGTGCAGTTTTCCTCGGCGTCACTCTTTTTCACGTCCTCACTAATAAGAGCTGGTGAAATGACTTCAGTACACAAATCTCAGATTACGATACGTTATTGCACGCAATGTCAGTGGCTTTTGCGTGCGGCTTGGTTGGCGCAGGAGCTGTTATCGACCTTTGCGGATGACCTAGGTGGCGTCACTTTAGAACCCGCCACAGGGGGCACTTTTCTGATTCTCTGTGATGAGCAGGTGATCTGGGAACGCAAAGCAGAGGGTGGCTTCCCAGAAGCCAAGCAACTTAAACAAAGAGTCCGTGATCAGCTCTGGCCAGAGCGTTCGCTGGGCCATAATGACCGTTAAGAAACCTTTGATTAACGATTGCGCTCATGACGTTGATCAGAGCTTCTCTCTATCTCGGCGCTCTTGTTGCGATAAGGTGCGTGCAGCTCAGCACAGGCTGGACGGTGATCAAAGAGCGCTTGAATAATACGGCACTCTGCGGCCTTGCTGGTGGCCGGTCTTTCTCCGGGAGCGGTACTGGTCTTTTTGCTGGCTGGCCCTGTGACCAGTCTGGCGACTCTGGCGATTTTAAAACGTGAGTTGGGCTGGGCCGGTCTGG
>SKOQ01000240.1 GCA_007119985.1 Marinospirillum sp. | reverse complement strand
GGGTTGAGAAGCCACCCCAGATCGTCACCAGCCGAGAAGCATTAAAAGAGTAGATAATCAGGATCAGCATCGGCAGATACAGAAAAGCCAAGCCGAGCCACAGCATCAGCGTCGAGAAGGAGAAGCGTGGCTTAAACATTTTTCTCTAGCTCCTTAGCCTGAAAACGGTGGAACAAAATAATCGGCACCAGCAGCAGTAACAGCATGATCATCGCCAGTGCTGAGGCCACCGGCCAGTCGCGGTTGCTAAAGAACTCTTGCCACAGGATTTTTCCGATCATCAGTGTGTCTGGGCCGCCAAGTAGCTCTGGCACCACAAACTCACCGACGGCAGGGATAAACACCAGCATACAGCCAGCGATAATGCCGTTTTTAGACAGGGGTAGCGTAATGCGCCAAAAGGTCGAGAGTTGGCGCGATCCAAGATCGGCGGCGGCTTCAAGCAGCGTGCGATCGAGACGAATCAAGTTGGCATAGAGGGGCAGCACCATAAAGGGCAGATAGGCATAAACCAGACCGATCATCACCGCGATATTGGTGTTCATGATACGCAGCGGCTCATCAATCAGATTCAGGCTCAGCAGGTGATGGGCTGGTGCCCATATTTGCGCCAGCGGTTCATCAATCAGATTCAGGCTCAGCAGCAGCTGGTTCAGCACGCCTTGATGCCCGAGTATCCCCTGCGCCAGCGCGTGGAACATCAGATTCAGGCTCAGCAGCAGCTGGTTCAGCACACCTTGATGCCCAAGTATTCCCATCCAGGCATAGACGCGAATCAAGAAGGAAGTCCAAGAGGGCATCAGCACCAGCAGCAGTAACACCAGCTGAGTCGAAGGTTTAGCCTTGGACATGGCATAGGCCATAGGGTAGCCAATCAGTAGGCAGAGGAACATGGCCCCGGCGGCCATTTTGATCGAGCCCCAATAGGCGCTGACATACAGGCTGTCAGAAAAGAGAAACAGATAGTTCGCCAAATTCACGACAAAGGTCAGGCTGTCATTGGCATACTCAACCAAAGGCTGATAAGGCGGAATCGCAATCGCCGCTGAGGAAAAGCTGATTTTCAAGACCAGACTAAATGGCAGCAAGAAAAACAGCAACAGCCAAGTAAAAGGCAGCAGGAAAACCCAGGTGCGGCCACGAGGGAGCCAGCGTAGGAGTCGGTATTTATTCATAAAATTACCCCAGGTTGAGGCCAGGCAGCCACTAGTGCCATAACACCAGCGGGCTGCTGGCTTCCCAGTAGATATACACCTCGTCATCCCAAGTTGGACGATCCGCTAGGCGCTCGCTGTTAATCATGCTGGCCTGCACCAGCTTGCCGGAAGGCAAACGGATGTAATAGACCGAATGGCCGCCCAGATAGGCGATATCATGGACAGTACCGCGCGACCAGTTGTAGGGCTGTTCTGGTTGCTCACGCGTGACCAGCGTTTGCTCGGGGCGCAAGGCGACCCAACCGCCGGTGGCTTCTGCCTGCGAGGTGATACCGTGATCCAGATACACAGGCTGCTCCAGCCAAGGCGAGACCAGTTGGCAGTGGTCCGCTTCATCCACGGTCATTTCGGCTTCGAGCAGGTTAATCGAACCAATAAACTCGGCGATCATCCGGCTATTGGGTGTTTCATAAATATCAACTGGGCTGCCAACCTGCACTATCCAGCCATCCGACATAATGGCAATGCGCTCGGCCATCGTCATGGCTTCTTCCTGATCGTGGGTCACCAGCACACAGGTGACGCCGACCTTTTCGAGGATATCGACCACCTCAAGCTGCATCTCCGTGCGCAGCTTTTTATCCAGTGCGCCCATAGGTTCATCCAGCAGCAGCAGGCGGGGTCTTTTGGCCAAAGAGCGCGCCAGAGCCACGCGCTGACGTTGACCACCAGAGAGCTGATGCGGTTTGCGCTTGGCATACTTTTCCATTTTGACCAGACGCAGCATTTCATCCACACGCTGGTTGATCTCTTCTTTGTGCAAGCCATCGCGCTTGAGGCCAAAGGCGATATTTTCAGCCACGGTCATATGCGGAAAGAGCGCATAGGACTGGAACATCATGTTGATCGGGCGCTCATAGGGCGGCAGCTGGGTGATATCCACGCCATCGAGCAGTATCTTGCCTTGGCTAGGCTGCTCAAAACCGGCCAGAATGCGCAGCAGCGTGGATTTGCCTGATCCTGAGCCACCGAGCAGAGCGAAAATCTCGCCCTGGCGGATGGTCAGATTCACATCATCAACGGCCAGCGTGTCATCAAAGCTTTTGCTGATGCCACGGAGTTCAAGCAGAACGGGTTTTTGTTGCTGCTGTCCACTGATGACTTTTTTATAAGCACCAGAGACCTTGTATGCGCTAGAAGAGCTATTGGACATGATGGATCTTTGACTCCTAAAGGATCTTGCGTCATCTCAGTGACGCGTAAGAAGCAAAAACCAACCTGCGCTCGAAAGCGAGGTTGGTTTTGTCAGGCTTCTTGTTTCAGTTCGGGTCAGTGCGCGCTAACGCCCTGACTTCACACGGTTCCACTGGCGAGTAATGACGCGCTGCACAGCCAAGGGGCGCTCGCGCGGCAGGTAAAGTTTGGCCATCACTTCTTCGCTGGGATAAACGGCTGGGTCGTTGAATAACTCAGTATCCACTAAGGTGTTGGCGCTGCGATTGGGGTTGGCATAGAGCACGTAGTTGCTGATGTCGGCAATCACTTCAGGCTCAAGCAGGAAGTTGATCAGGCGATGTGCGTTCTCCTGATTGGGCGCATCAGCAGGGATAGCCAGCATATCAAACCAGAGCGCAGCCCCTTCTTTAGGGATGGTGTAGCGTATGTCGTGGCCGTTATTTACTTCACGCGCGCGCTCAGCGGCTTGGAAGACATCGCCAGAATAGCCAGCAGCCACACAGATATCGCCATTGGCCAAATCAGTGATGTAGCGTGATGAATGGAAATAGGTGATGTAAGGACGCACTGCCATCAGCGTCCGCGCAGCCAATTCAATATCGGCTGTATTTTGGCTGAGTGGGTCTTTACCCAGATAAGCCAGTGCCGCAGGCAGCATCTCATCGCCTGAATCCAGCATGGTGATACCACATCCACCGGCCGCCAAGCGAGAAGCGATTTCTGGATCAAACATCAGCGCCCAAGAGTCAGTCGGTGCATCTTCACCGAGAATCGCCGTGACACGATCATAGTTATAGCCATAACCATTGGTTCCCCAGAGGTAGGGCAGGGTGTATTCCGCAGAGGCACCCACATCCTCAAGCAGGCTGAGCAGATTTTCATCGAGGTGCTGACGGTTGGGCAGCAGATCGTGGTTCAGACGAGCAAAGGCCCCAGCACTGATCTGCTTGGTGACATAGTGGTTTGAAGGGACGACTAGATCATAACCTGAGCGGCCAGAAAGCAGCGCCGCTTCGAGCACTTCATTGGTATCAAACACATCATAGATGACACGAATACCGGTTTGTTCACGGAACTGGCTCAGGGTGTTTTCAGCAATATAATCTGACCAGTTATACATGCGCACCTGGCTGGCATGGACGCTGCCAACCGTAAGTAGTGTGGCCGTGGATGCGGCAAACAGTACCGACTTGAGGGGAGTGGACATAGTAAAAACCTCCTGAGCAGGATGGTGAGGTGTCGACATGACACTGGTGCTGCGCATTGTCGTTTTTTTTGCTGCGAATGCAAGCTTTCACGTTAAAAAAAGCAAAAAAACACCAGCAGAAAAAAGCAGGAAAAAAAGGCATAAAAAAACCACCCCAAAGCAGCTTTGGGGTGGCGATGAAAACCAGTTGGCTGGAGGTATCTTAGCCAGCAAAGTTCTGGTTAACAAACTCCCAGTTCACCAGTGCCCAGAAAGCCTCAAGGTACTTAGGACGCAGGTTACGGAAATCGATATAGTAGGCGTGTTCCCACAGATCGACTGTCAGCAGTGCAGTCTGACCTTCTGTCATTGGGGTGCCAGCATTGGAGGTGTTGACGATTTCTAATTCGCCAGCTGCATTCTTCACCAGCCAGGTCCAAGAGGAACCAAAGTTGTTAACGGCCTTGTCATCAAATTCTTTTTGGAAGGCTTCAAAAGAACCCCATTTGGCATTGATCGCATCAGCAATCGCGCCAGTGGGTGCGCCGCCACCGTTGGGGCTGAGGCAGTGCCAGTAGAAGGTGTGGTTCCAGATTTGAGCCGCATTGTTGAACACAGGGCCAGATTTGGAGGCCAGGATCACTTCTTCCAGTGATTTGCCTTCGTATTCTGTACCGGGTACCAGGCCATTCAGCTTGGTCACGTAGGTGTTGTGGTGTTTGCCGTGGTGAAAGTCCAGCGTTTCAGCCGAGATATGGGGCTCTAACGCGTTTTTCTCATAGGGTAATGCAGGCAATTCAAAAGCCATGATGCTTCTCCTTCATCTTAGGGGTCGAACAGCTGAGAATCTCACCGCCTCAGCAGATCAAATCAGCTGCTTTTTTTATTGATCCATCTTTTTAAATGGGGATCAAGGAGCAAAAAACAAGCTCAATACAAGAGCTGTGATTTTTATCGTTGATCCGCTCAGTCGCTGTCTGTTTAAATGGTGTGTTTGCACAGACAGGCCGCTTCTATGGAAACAAGGTGGCGGCCTTGCGTTTTCTGATGCAATGGGGACTAGCATAGCACCCTCTGCATGGACTGACAATTCCGACTTTAATGCTCGGGTATTCCGTGCCGGTGGAACCTGTTGGTTAAAAAAGGTCTGATCTGTATCCTTGCCAGTGAAGTAACTGGCGATCTTCTTTTTGTTGACTCGATAAAACTGACTTTTTATGCCTAATCGTAAAGAACCCCAACTGAATATTGAGCCGCGTCTTGATCCTGCTCAGCCTCATCGCTCTAGCACAGAGTCAGTACAGGCGAAGGCGCCGTTGACGAGCGCTCGCCATCAACCAGCAGCAACGCCTGAAGCCAAAAAGGCTGCTGATGCTGCGTCAGTCACAACCCCTCCAGCGGCTGGAGCGAGTGTATCGCGTGCCAAATTGGCGCATCAGCCTCAGGAAGCACAGACACATCCTGAGGCGGTGCTGCGTCGTGCGGCAGCACTCAAAAATGAGCGTTTGGCACAGCAGGCCGCGTCGGCCAGTGCTTCGCAGCACAGTCAGACCGCTGCCCCTGCATCGGCTGCTGCGCCAGACTCACAGTCAGCCTCTATGCAGCAACAGCGTGCAACTGCCAAGGCGGAGGCTCCTGATTCGATTGCCGCATCGGGTGTCAGTGGTGGTGATGGTGGCAATTATGGTGGTGATGGCAGCGCTGCTACTTCTTCAGGCAAGCAAGGCTTAGGCTGGTTAGCTGCCGGGTTATTGGTGGTGCTGATTTTAAGCGGCCTGGGTGGATGGCAGCTTTTCGCGCTGAACCAGCAGCTACAGAGCCAGATCGGTGCTTTGGAAGTGGCTCTTTCTGATCGCCTAGAAGAGCTTGAAGTGCGTCTTTTGGAAACCGATGAAGGTCTCTCACAAACCGGCCAGACTTTTCGAGGTCGCTTAGATTGGGCGGATGAAGAGATTCACAAGCTCTGGCGCTTGGCCAATAACCGGATGCGTCCTGCGATCAGTGAGTTACAAGAGCAGGTTTCGCCTTTGCCTGAGCAGCTTGCGCGCCTTCAGACGGCTGTGCAGCCCTTGCCGGATCGCATCACACAATTAGGGCGTGAACAGCAAGAGATCGAAGGTCGGTTAACGGCGCGGCAAGAGCGGCATCAACAAACGCAGCAAGCCTTGCAGCAGCAAGTCCAACAGATAGAGCAGCAGACGATGGAAGCCAGCTTAATGCTGACCGCCCTGAGTGAGCAGGTGCGCAATCGTGCTGGTCAAGAGCAGATTCGTGAACTGCAAGCTCAGGTCGAGGGTTTGGTGGATCAGTGGCGTAATGAGCTGGAACCTCAGCTGGCCAATCAAACTGAACAGCTCAACTCTTTAGATTTGAGTCGCCAGCAGCTGGTGAGCCGTTTAACCCAGTTAATGGATGAAATGAGCGAGCTGTATCAACGCCTAGAGCCGTAATGATGCGGATTCTGCGTTTGTTGAGTCTGCTCTAACGAGTTGGTGGAGGCCATCTTCAACCCCTTGAAGGTTGCCTTCAAGAAACACCTTGGCATAAGATGCGGGCTTTGATGTTCCACTTTTGGCGAACATGCTGCTTTTACCCTGTGCGGCCATGCCCACAATTTGTGGCTTGAGTTCTTGTTTGTCAGTTTTATTTATTTGAGGTCGTGTTTTGACTAACCCAGCTACTGCATCGTCAGGATCTAAATCAGCGCCACCGAAGCGCCGTCGCCGTCGCAATCCCAGTCGCCAATCCGCGCCCCGCGCTGCTGCTCAAAAGCAGGCGACGCCCCAAGGTTTTGAAGAGCGTGCAGCACAAGCTCAAGCGGCTTTGGGTGACTGGTCGTTGGATGCCTTCCCTGTCGAACCGGCTGCTGGACAAGTGCGTTTCCACGATTTTAATCTGCCGCTGCCTTTGATGAAGTCTCTGGCAGATCAAGGCTTTAGCTATTGCACACCTATTCAGGCCCAGTCTCTGCTCTATACCCTGCATGGTGTGGATCTCATCGGTAAGGCGCAAACAGGCACCGGCAAAACGGCTGCTTTTTTGCTGTCCATCTTGACCTACCTATTAGAAGAGCCTCGCCCCGAGGGCCAGCGTATTGGCGCACCACGTGCCTTGATTCTCGCGCCCACGCGTGAGCTGGTCATGCAAATTTGTAAAGATGCAGAAGTGTTGATGCGCTATACGCCCTTCAAACTGCTGTCGGTGGTCGGTGGGATGGATTATGTCAAACAGCGTGACCAGCTGCGCGGTGAACTGATCGATCTGTTGGTCGCCACACCAGGCCGCTTGATCGACTTCCAGGGCAAGAAGGATGTTGATCTGCGCCATGTTGAGATCTTGGTACTCGATGAAGCCGATCGTATGCTGGACATGGGCTTTATCCCTGATGTGAAGCGTATTATCCGCGCGACACCACCGAAGCAAGAACGTCAGACGCTGCTTTTTTCTGCCACCTTTACACCGGATATTCTGAATCTGAGTGCCCAGTGGACAGAAAACCCCTATAAGGTGGAGATCGAAACTCAAGTCCAGACGAATGAGAATATCACGCAGCATGCCTTTTTGGTCACCGATCAAGAAAAACCCCAGTTGCTGCTCAGTATTATCCAAAAATGGAATCTCAATAAGGTGATTGTGTTTAGTAATCGCCGTGATACCACACGCGATGTTTACGAAGCGCTGAAAAAACGCGGCATTAATACCGCGATGCTCTCGGGTGAGGTCGATCAGAAAAAGCGCATTGCGACTCTGGAAGGCTTTCGCGAAGGCCGCATTGAAGTGCTGATCGCAACCGATGTCGCTGGACGGGGTATTCATATTGATGATATCAGCCATGTCATCAACTATAACCTGCCTGAAGACGCTGAAGATTACGTGCATCGTATTGGTCGTACTGGCCGTGCTGGCGCGCAAGGCGTTTCGATCAGCTTTATTGGCGAAGAAGATGCCTTTGCTTTACCGGCGATTGAGGCCTACACCCAGCAGAAGCTGGAATGTGTTCACCCTCCTGCTGAGCTGATGCAAGAACCCGCATGAACCCTGAATGGCAAGGACGAATTCAAAAGGCCTATCGTGATTTCTTGGCAGGACGCCAAGTGAAGGCCAGACGCAGCCAGGCTCACATGATCGCCGACATTGCTAAAAGCTTTGCCGGAATCAAAGAAGATGAGGCTGGTTTGCGTCAAGGTCAGCAGCATATCAGTGTCATCGAAGCTGGCACTGGGACGGGTAAAACGCTGGCCTACCTGCTGGCGACTCTGCCTGTGGCCCAAGCGCGTGAAAAGCGCCTCGTTATTTCAACGGCAACCATCGCCTTGCAAGAGCAGCTTCTGCTGCGCGATCTGCCTGATCTCCTTAAGCTGACCGATCTTGAGTTTACCTTTGCCTTAGCTAAGGGGCGCGGGCGTTATGTCTGTACCGCTCAGCTGGTGAAGGCGCATCAGGCAAGAGAGGAGCAGGGTGAATCTACTGCACTGGATTTGTTTCAAGCCGAACTCTTGCAGCACCAAGGTGGCGCTGAGGATCAAGCACTGGAAGAACTGGTCACGGCTTTTGCTGCCGGTGAGTGGAATGGCGAGCAAGATAGCCTGCCCACTCAGCCGCCAGCCGCCTTATGGAATCGGTTGACCATTGATCATCAGCGTTGTACCAATCGGCGTTGTCCCCACTTTGCCTCTGCTTGTCCTTTCTTTAATGCACGGCGCGCACTTGAGCAGGCTGATATTATCGTAGCCAACCATGATCTCGTGTTGGCGGATTTGGCCTTGGGGGGCGGCGTCATCCTGCCCGATCCAGCGCAGACCTACTATGTTTTTGATGAGGCCCACCATCTGCCAGATAAGGCCATTAAGCATTTTGCGGCCAGTTTCCGGTTTAACCTCTGTTTGAACTGGCTACGCTTGCTGCGAAAATCCCAGCCTGATTTGATGCGAACCCTTGGCTCCAGTGCCTCCGCCAAGCGCTTGTTAGAACAGTTGCTGCCGCCGATTGAGGCGCTAGAGCGAGATCTGGGCGTTCTTTATGGCCAGCTGAGCAGCCTGCCTTTTGAGTCTTCAACGCAAGGTCAGGCGATCTATCGCTGGTCCCAGGGTGTTTTGGCTCCCGAGCTGCACGAGTTTGCTCAGCAGCTGACGCTCCATTTTGCTAGTCTCAGTCGTCTTCTTGAGCAGCTGGTCAATCAGCTCAAAGAAGCACAAGATCCAGAAAAAAACACCAGCCTTGATGCCGATCTGGCGGCTGAGTGTCAGCCACTGCTGGCTCTCTTGTTGGTGCGTGCCCAAGGCGCACATCAACTTTGGAATCTCTGTAGTCAGCCAGACCCTGAGCAGCAGCCTCCTCTCGCCCGCTGGTTAACGCGCTTTATTCTGAATGATGGTGATCAGGATCTGGAGATGAGCGCCAGCCCAGTGACAGCGGCTGGTGATCTGGCTTATAAGTTGTGGTCACGCTGCTTTGGCGCAACACTGACCTCAGCCACGCTCACGGCTCTAGGGCGCTTTGACCGCTTGCGTCAGCGTGCTGGGTTATCCGCGCAGACGCTTTGTAAGACCTATCCGAGTCCGTTTAACTATGCGCAGTTGGGTGTGCTGGAAGTGCCACCCGAAGCCTGTGATCCTCTGAACTCAGCGGCCCACAGCCAAGCCATCATTGATTACCTTGTGCGTCAACCCGAGGCTGAACGCGCCACGCTGGTGCTCTTTAGTGCGCGTAAGCAGATGCAAGAAGTCTATGATGCCCTGCCAAAGAAACTGCAAAAGATCACCCTGACTCAAGATCAGCTCTCTAAGAATCGTTTATTGAAAAAGCACTTAGAGCAGGTCGATCAACAGCAGCCCAGCATGATTTTTGGCTTGGCTTCCTTGGCAGAAGGCATTGATCTTCCTGGACGCTATCTGACCCATGTGGTGATTGCACGCCTGCCCTTTGCCATGCCAGATGATCCGGTAGAAGCCACGCTAGCGGAATGGATTGAGCAAACGGGCGGTAATCCTTTTATGCAAATCAGCGTGCCTGATGCGAGCATACGCCTGGTGCAAGCTTGTGGTCGCCTGATACGGACTGAGGCCGATCAAGGGCGGATCACCTTGATGGATAAGCGTATTTTGACCAAGCGTTATGGGCAGCAACTGCTCAATAGCCTGCCGCCGTTTCGGCGCGAGCTGCACCGCTAAGCCTATCTTGTGTGAAAGTTGCGGCCAAAGCCTGAACCTCCTATATTAGTAAGTGATCTCAAGGTTAAGTTTTCTAGGCCTTCCCCTTCTTTATTTGAAAAGGCGCGTCTATGCACCGAGCACGATGGGTCGCTTTCCTCATCTTGATCTTCGCGAGTGCCAGGCTTGTTGCAGAGACCCTGCCTCAAGAGCGCATAGTGATTCAGCTTAAATGGTTGCACCAATTCCAGTTTGCTGGTTTTTATGTGGCGCTTGAGCAAGGATTTTTTGCTGATGAAGGCCTGATCGTTGAACTGCGCGAACGGGATATGCGCTTCAACCCAGTGCAGCAGGTGCTTGACGGCGATGCTCAGTATGGCGTCACGGATTCCGCCATTTTTCAATCTGCTGCGCAGCAGGATCTGATGATTGTCATGCCGATCATGCAGCATTCACCGAATGTTTTGTTGTCTTTGCGTTCCTCTCAAATCCGCCACCCTCGAGATTTAGCCGGTCGCCGGATCGGTTTTTATGATACTGATGGCGATGGCCTCAGTATCCTACTGATGTTGGCGCAGCATGGCATTGAGCCAGAAGTGCTCGAGCCCCTCTCTTGGCAGTTTCGTTTTGATAGCCTCGCGCGCGGTGAAGTGGATGCGATAGCGGCTTATACCACCAATGAGCTCCACCAGCTGCGAGACCTCGGGCTGGCCGTCAATATTCTCGATCCGCGTCACTTTGGGATTGATTTGTATGGCGATCTGCTCTTCACCAGTCGCACTGAAGCTGAGCTTCACCCTGACCGCGTGATGGCGGTGCGTCGAGCCGTGATACGTGGTTGGCAGCATGCTTTGAACCAGATCGAATCGACCTTGGATTTAATCGAGACCCAGTACAACTCACAAAATAAAAGCCGTGCAGCGCTGCTGCGTGAAGCGCGAGGGATTGAGGCTGCGATTGCGCGCTATCATCGTGAATTTGGTGAATTTGATGAAGGACGCGTTGAATTTATCCATGAGCTGCTGGCAGGTTACGACCTTCTTGGCCCGAACGGTGAAGCCTTCTCCTCGCTTGGTTTTTTTCAACCTCGCCAGTCTCAGTTAATACTGACGGAAGAAGAACAGCTTTTTTTGGATGGCCTAGAGCGGATTCGTGTGGCGGTCGATCCAGATTGGCCACCTTTTGAGTATTATTCACGTGATGGTGAGCTGCTTGGCATCAGTCGAGATTATCTCCAACTGTTGGAGCAGCGCTTGGGTGTGCCTTTTGAGCTGGTACCGGCTCAGGATTGGGTGCTGAGCCTAGAACAGATGGCGCAGGGTGAGATAGATCTCCTGCCTGCTGTATCCTCGACCCCGGAGCGTAGCCAGTATATGCGCTTTACCACCCCCTATGTGCGCTCGCCAATGGTCATCGTGACCGGTATGCAGATTGACTTCATCACCTCCTTTGATCAGCTATTGGATCGTCGTGTTGCCGTGGTGCGTGGCTATGCCTCTGATGAAAGCCTCAGTCGTGATTATCCTACTGCGGATTTAGTCCGTGTCAGGACTGCCTTGGACGGATTGCTTCTCGTGGCTTCAGGTGAAGTCGATGCTTTTGTCGGCAATCTTGCCGTGGTGAGTCACCTGATTCAGCGCGAGGGCTTAGCGAATCTTAAGATTTCAGGCAGTACGCACTATGATTTTCATCTTGGAATGGGGGTGCGCAGTGATTGGCCGCTGCTGCAATCTATCTTGGAGAAGGCATTGGCCAGTATGAGCCCGCGCGAGCATCGAGAAATCTACCAGCGTTGGGTGAGCCTGCCTCAAACCACAGGGATGCCATGGCGTCAGGCCTTACCTGTCTTCTTGGTTGGCGGCATTGTTTTTTTACTGACGCTGCTTTATGCACTCCATTTGCAGCGCTTATATCACCGGATGCAGCGCACTAACCAAGCGCTGGCTGCGGCGCAGATCGAGTTAGCGGATCAGCATCATCAACTTGAAAAAATCTCCATGACCGACAAGCTGACGGGCCTCTACAACCGTCATTATCTGGATAGCGCCTTGCAGGAAGCCTTATTACAGGCACAAGCAGAAGGTCATCCGCTCAGTTTAGTGCTATTTGATTTGGATGACTTTAAGCGAGTGAATGATACCTATGGCCACCAGTATGGCGATCAGATTTTGGTTCACTTTGCGCATATGGCCTTATCCATGCTGCGTTCAAGCGATATTCTCGGGCGTTGGGGTGGTGAAGAGTTTTTGTTGATCTGTCCAGCAACAGATGTTGCGGGTGCCTTCCATGTTGCAGAGAAGGTGCGGCGTTGTATGAGCCAGACGCCGCATGAGCATGTGGTGCAAAGAG
>SKOQ01000134.1 GCA_007119985.1 Marinospirillum sp. | reverse complement strand
TCGACGAGTCGCTTGCCTTGAATAACTTAGTGACTAATCACCGAGCTATCCCGCAAGCGCCCACATGAATGTACCTGATGCTTCATTCTTAAAGAGCGTTGATTCGTTCAAAGTGTTGCCCGAATCAGTGGGGCGTATTCTACAGCGTTTCTCCCCAGTGTCAAGCTTTTATTTTTTCTTTTTTTCGAAGAAGTTAAAAGCTTTTTTCTCGCCAACTGACTGCGTCTCGGCGAGGAAGCGAATAATAGCAGCTTATTTGATCTGTGCAAGCTTTTTTTATCATCTCAGTCATTCTTCTTCCGAGGCTTCCATTTCATCCTTCTCCCAGCGTGGCCAGTCGGCTTGATAAAAGGCCGCTCTCTCCCTAAGGGCTTGGATAATCTGCTCGGCTGAATTCTGACCTTCTACTCTCATTTTCTTCTGCGCGAGAATACGCAGCTCCTCGGCCAGTGCGCTCATCAGTTCGATTCGCCCCTCAAGCCGCTCAAGATGCAAGTTGGCTAATTGCCCGGGCAGGTAAGGATCTTTGTCTGGCTGATCAGCAAGAAGGAGGAGTTCTTTTAGGGCAGTTAAATCAAAGCCCATGAAGCGTGCCTGGCGAATCAGACAGACACGATCATGGTCTTTGACTGAGTAGAGAGGGCGTTCAAGCAACCTACTTTTAGGTCGATCAAGCAAGGACAGCTTTTCATAGTGTCTGATGAGTTCTGGCGAGCAGCCTACCTGCTGCGCAAACTCTTCTAGCTCCATCATTTCCACTCCCCCTTGAATCGTCCATTTTGATTCGGCTTGCATCAGCTTTCATTGACGCCGCCTTAGCACACCTATCAGGCTGCTATGCTTCCTTTCTGTTACAAATGATAACTCAGCTCATCTCATACGTCAGCATCTGCATTAAGCGGGCATAAAAAAGCCCCCAAAGCGAGGGGGCTCAAGACTCAAGCATCCATTTAGCGTTGACTTAATACAGCATCCACAGACCAGCGACCACCACCGATCATCACCAGTGCAGCTGACATAGAGAGTAGAGCTAAACCAAACTCATAACCGCCAGCACTGAGAAACAGGCCATGCTCAAAATGCACTGCAAAAATGGCAACCAGCATGGTCACTGCCAATACCGCCGCTGCTGGGCGCGTTAGCAAGCCGATCAGCAATGCAAGGCCACCAAAAAACTCAGCGCTGCCTGCGGCAAGTGCCATCAAGTAGCCTGGCTCTAAACCAATAGAGGCCATCCACTGTCCTGTTCCTTCTAGGCCATAGCCCCCAAAAGCACCGAAAAGCTTCTGCGCTCCGTGTGCCATAAAAATAATACCCGCTGGCACACGCAGCATCAGGCTGCCCCATTGAGCTGGTGTACTGAGTAAGGTCTTGATCCAGTTGCTACGCATTTTATGCTCCCGTCAGTTAATATGATCTATAGATGCACTATAAATCTTTCACTTAAAGAAAAATAACGGAGCTTTTTGATCATTATGATCAAAAAAACTGAGCAATGAGTTCACCACTGACACTCGACGCCCTGCGCACCTTGGATGCCATTGTTCGTCGTGGTAGTTTTGCTGCTGCAGCGCAGGAGCTGCATCGCGTCCCTTCGGCCGTGTCTTATACGATTCAAAAGCTGGAGCAGGATTTGGATGTCCAGATCTTTGATCGCAGCCGTCGCCAGGCACAGCTCACCCATGTAGGACAACTACTGCTTGATCAGGGGCGGCAGATTATTCGAGCGGCAGATGAGTTGACACTTCTAGCGCGCGAGGCAGCAACAGGCTGGGAGGCTGAATTACGCATCTGTATTGATACCCTGCTCGATCCGCACAGCCTCTACCCACTGATTGGCAGGCTGCAACAACGACAACCCCATACTGAAATACGTCTTTCTGAAGAAGTGCTTGCTGGCAGCTGGGATGCGCTCCATGCTCGGCGCTGTGATCTGGTCATTGGCGCGGACGGCCCTGCACCCCATGCCCAGATCCAAACGCATCACCTAGGTTCAGTCGAGTTTGTCTTTGCAGTGAGCCCGAAGCACCCATTAACGCGCTGCTCTCTTCCTTTAACAGCCGCTGATCTCCGTCAGTTCGCACGCGTCGTGGTAGGAGATACGACGCGTCACTTGCCCGCTCGCTCTACTGGATTGCTCGATGGGCAGAGCCAGATTTTGGTACCTTCACTTGCTCACAAGATAGAGTTGCAACGACAAGGGCTAGGTGTTGGTTATTTACCACGCCATCGTATTCGGGAAGAGCTGGCTCGCGAGGATCTCGTGATCTTACCGATTGACGAAACGAGGCCAGTGGTGCCGATTTACCTCGCCTGGCAAGGTGAAGCACGAGGGCAAGGCCTGAGCTGGATGATTGAGCAAGTCAAGCAGGCCGAGTGGGACCCTGAATACGGATTGTTGCTGATAGAAACGCCAGCTTAAAGCTGGCGTTAGTTGATCTGTCACTGACTTTAGGATGACTGCTGTTAAAAGCTATCACTAGGAATGCGCACCCAGCCTTCCATCAGTACCCGCGCACTGCGGCTCATCACGGCTTTGGTGGCAGTCCATTCACCCTCCACCAGTGCAGCAGCGGCACCAACACGCAGGGTGCCGGATGGATGGCCAAAGGTGACTGAGTCCCGATCCACACCACCGGCTGCCAGATTAACCAGTGTGCCCGGAACTGCTGCCGCAGTGGCAATAGCGACAGAAGCCGTGCCCATCATGGCGTGGTGCAGTTTGCCCATCGACAAAGCACGCACACACACATCAATCTCACCGGATTGAATCTGTTTGCCGCTGGAGGCTTCATAATCTGTCGCCGGAGCCACAAAGGCGATTTTGGGAGTGTGCTGACGAGCAACCGCTTCGGAAATATCCTTGATCAGCCCCATCTTCACTGCGCCATAAGCACGCATGGTTTCAAATTTTGCCAGCGCCTCAGCATCCGAGTTGATGTCCTTCTGCAACTCAGTACCGGTGTAACCGATATCAGCAGCATTCACAAAAATGGTCGGAATACCGGAGTTGATCATGCTGGCCTTGAAGGTGCCGATGCCGGGCACTTCCAGATCATCCACCACGTTGCCGGTGGGGAACATCGAGCCTTCACCGTCAGCCGGATCCATAAACTCGATCACCACCTCGGCAGCTGGGAAGGTCACACCATCCAGCTCAAAGTCACCGGTTTCCTGGACTTCACCGTTAGTGATCGGTACATGGGCAATGATGGTTTTGCTGATGTTTTTCTGCCAGATACGCACGGTGCAGATGCCGTTTTCGGGAATACGCGAGGCATCCACCAGACCCTTGCTGATGGCAAAAGCACCCACCGCAGCCGTCAGGTTGCCGCAGTTACCGGACCAGTCC
>SKOQ01000194.1 GCA_007119985.1 Marinospirillum sp. | reverse complement strand
GGGCGGCTCAGCGCTGGTGCTCTGCGGCTGAGATCGAACCCACTTATTTGCGCAATCAAGTGACGCATCAACCAGCCACGCAGCAACCCGTTCCTCTTCAACAAGGTTAAGCGCCAAGCTATGTCTTCTGCTCACCACTACAAAACTGTTTCTGCTTCACAAATCATTTTAAAAGAACTGATGGTGCCTTCTTATGCCAATTTTGGCGGCAAGGTGCATGGCGGTGTGATTCTGTCTTTAATGGATAAGATCGCCTATACCTGCGCCGCCAGCCATGCCAAAAGCTATTGCGTGACGGCCTCAGTCGACTCAGTAGATTTTATGAATCCCGTCGAGGTGGGCGAACTGCTCACCCTCTTTGCCTCAGTCAACTATGTTGGGCACAGCTCGATGGAAGTGGGCATCAAGGTGATCTCTGAAGATTTCAAACAGGATATCGTCAAGCACACCAACACCTCTTACTTCACGATGGTGGCAGTCGATGAAGAAACACGCCAACCGACAGCCGTTCCTGGACTGATTCTTGAAACCGAGCAGCAGATCCAGCGCTTTGTGATGGGCAAATTACGCCGCCAGCTCAAGCGCCAGCACCACCGTGAAATCAACCAGCTACGCCAAGCGCTGAATCAAGAGCGCTTGCTGGCTGAAGTGGCTGGTGAACGCTGTCAGCTGCTGGTCGAGCCGCAAGCAGACTAAAAGCATGATGCAGATTCCACGCCATCTTCCTGCACCCACAGCGATTCGCCCTCAGGCTCGCCGACCTGCGCGCAGCTTAGCGCCCCCAATCGATGCACCTCAGGCATCGACGGCCAGTCTGGCAGGGGAATATCTGGCGGCCAGTGAGAGAGCGTCCAATTGGGAAGATGCCCATCTGCACACTCGTAAGGCGCTGATGCTCTATTGGGCCGTCGCCCATGGTGGTCAGCGCCCATCCCAGATTGATCTCTACATCTAAGCCTGAACGGAACCCGCGTGACGCATAGCCCTCTCTATCTTGCTGATCCACAGCAACGCCAGCAGGCACAAGCCTGGGCAGAACAGCTTCAACTCACCCTGAGTGATACGCCACCTACACAGGGCTGCTATCTCTTGGTCAATGCACAGGGCTTGGGCTTGGCACTGGCCGAGGAGCCCAAGGTGGCCCCAGTGCAAGTGGATCTGGTCGGCGGGCGCTTAGCCCATCGGCGTCAATTTGGTGGTGGGCGGGGCCAAGCCGTCGCCAAGGCCTGCGGTCTCAAAGCAGGGATCTCGCCACGCATTCTTGATGCGACAGCTGGCCTGCTCAGTGATGCTTTTGTGCTCGCCAGTTTAGGTGCTGAAGTCTGGGCGTTGGAGCGCCATCCGTGGGTCGCCGCCTTGGGACAGGATGCCTACCAACGTGCCAGCACACATCAGGATGCCGAACTGGCCTCGATCTTGGCACGCTTGCGTTTATTTCAAGGGCAGGCCAGCCAACGCCTCGCCGAACTCAGCCAGGATCTCCAGGCAGAAGTCATCTATCTTGATCCGATGTTCCCTGCCAGCAAAAAATCGGCACAAGTCAAAAAAGAAATGCGCCTTTTCCATCATCTGGTTGGTCAAGATGAGGATGCCGATTTGCTATTGGAAATGGCACTGGATTGCGCCAGTCATCGCGTGGTGGTCAAAAGACCGCGCCATGCGCCCTATCTGATGCAGCGTGCACCACAGATTGAACTCACTGGCCAGGCCAATCGTTTTGATATTTACAGCCTTAAAAAGCTCACTCGAGACGCCCACTCTTGAGGGATGACCTAGATCACCATCAGGCTTAAGTCGACTAGCTATTTAGATGCATTTCCGCTGAAATAGCGCTGGCTTATCATTGACTGGATTCTAGGAGAACAAAATGAACAAGAAGTTGGCATGGGCGGTGGGCTTGCTCCTCGGTGGCTGGCAAGCGGCCCAAGCAGAAGTGCAGGTTTTTGAGGCCTGGTCCTTAGCGGCCCCAGCACAGGTCACGCAAGTCCCCGTTTATATGACGCTCACCCAAATGGGCCAAGGTACAGAGCGCCTAGTGGGCATCGAGTCGGAGGTAGCAGGCTCAGCGCGCATCGTTCATCTTCAAGCCACAGAGGATGAGCTGGTCCCCGTCCAGCTGGCACAGGTTCAACTCCCGCAGCAGGTGCCTGTCACCCTCAATAGCGGCAACACCTTTATTCTGCTCGAAGATCTCCATCAGCCTCTGCGTGCAGGCCGCCATTTTAGCCTGCGCCTACACTTTGCCAATGCACCCAGCCAAGAAGTGCGCGTACGTATTCGCCCCACGACCCTCTACGGTGATCGCTCACTGGACGATGTGCGCTCAGATCCTCTTCAACAACAGCGCCCCTCACGGCGTACTGAAGGGCTCGATGACGTGATGACCGACCCGCTCATTCGTTAATCGGCACGCCAAGGCAAAGGAAGCACCACCGCCTTTGCCTCTCTCTGCCTAGATCGTTAGGAAAGCTGCTTGCCAGTGAATATCGTCTCAATCTGCATCGCGTGGACGCCAGTGAGTCAGATGGGTCAGAATCAGTCGCAGCTGCGGATCAAAAAGCTGGCGCGCTTGACTCAATAAGGTGACGAGTTGGCGCGGGAAGGTCAGTTGCTGCTGCGCATCCTCTCTTAACCACCCCAAAATCAGCAGCTGCTGAATCGCCTGCTGAATCAAATGGCGGTCTGAGTACTCAGGCGAGTGCAAGCCTTGCAGCAGCGCTAGACGACTAACAAATTCCTGCGCGCGCTCAATCAGCTCCGCAACACTCATTTGACCGCTGCCTTGCTGCTCTAACAAAGCCAATAAGAGGTAATAGCGCTCTAAAGCAGGGCGCACGAGATTACCCAGCAACTGTAATTGCGAGAAGGCAGGCGCATGATCTTCCGCACGGCACCAAGTTTCACCCTTCGATGAGATCAAGCCCAACTCGGCCAGATCGGCTAAGGTCGTTTGCATCTGCGCTGTTAGTTGGGCTAGTGCCGCTTCTTCCTCAGCGGGAGGCAGAAAATACTCAGCTTGGAGCAAGGGATAAACCATCTTAGCCTGAGACAAGAGGGTGGCTTCTGGCACTGCACGCTGCTCCGTTAAAAGAAATGCCATCAACGAAGGCAAGGCAAAAAGATGCAGCGTATTATTTCGATAGTAGGTCAGACTAATAGCTTGGGTTTCATTCAGCCGATAGAGTTGACCGAGAGGGTGGGCGATGGGCTCAACCCATTGCATCGCCTCTGCTGCCGCCAACCACTCACTGGGCTGACCTTGCGGAAGACAAGCCACGCCATGGCGCTGTGCTAGATTAGCCAAGAGTTGCATCTGCTGTTTAAGCAACCCCCCATCCAACACACGGTGCTCACAAGCCAGCAAACTCAGAGCCACCAAATTGGTTCGATTCAAACCTGCAGCCTGCTGAATACGGCCAGCCACCTCTTGCTGCAAGGCGGGTAGAGCCTGATCGGGTGGTACTTGCGCGCGCCAAGCATCCAAATCAATTGGCTGACCAAAATTCACCTGTACTTGGCCAAAAGACTGGCGCAAATGTTTGATCACACGCAGCACATCAAGCGGAGATTCTCTTTTCTTACGCTGCCCTTGTAACTCGCTCAGGTAGGTACTGCCTTCCAATACCTTTTCATAGCCGATATAAATTGGGATCAATAGTAGTGGTTTTTGTGTACCTCGCTCTTGCGCTTGAAGCGTTCGCACCAGCAAGCCAGGCTTGGGAAGCAGTGTACGACCCGTCCGTGAGCGCCCACCTTCAACAAAAAACTCGACCGAATGCCCTTGCAAGAAAAGGGTATAAAGATACTCATAGAAAACAGCTCGGTAGAGTGGCTGGTCTTTAAAGCTGCGCCGCATAAAAAAAGCACCACCACGACGTAAAAAAGGCCCGATCACAGGCATGTTCAAGTTAACGCCAGCCGCGATGTGCGGCGTCATCAAGCCCTGTTGAAAGAGCACATAGGACAACAGCAGATAATCAATATGGCTACGATGACAAGGCAGGTAAACCAAGCTATAGCGCCCAGCTTGATCCTTCCAACCTTCAAGACCTGTGATCTGTACACCATCATAAATTTTATTCCAGATTCGATTCAGTAACCGATCAAGTAGCAGCAATACTGGATAAGATACGTTGGAGGCAATTTCATCAATATACTTCAACGCCTTCTCTTCTGCCTGACGCGAGCTGGTTTGCGTGGCCTCTTCAGCGATGGCCTGCTTGACGGCTGGCGTTGTCATGATCACCTTTTTCAAGGTGCGGCGATGCGATAAATCTGGTCCCAGTAAGCGTGTTCGAGCACGCCGAAAATACAGCTTGAGCAAGCGGCGTGTTTTCTCAGCTGCTTTTTCGGCACCCTGCTGCATCAAGCGTTCATGACTCATCACCTGATGCGCGAGGAAAGGCTGCCCTACCGCGACCCAAAGCTGACGACCATGAAAGAGCACCGCAAAAAACTTATGGAGACGCCCACCGCCTGACCAATAATCAGCAGTGATTAGTTTAAAAAGAGATTCACTGCGACGAGGAGCACGACCCCAGTAAAAGCTCACGGGGACCACCTGCAACTCGGCCTCAGGATGAGCCTGCATCTTCTGCCAAGCTTTTAACAGATCTTCTGTTGGCTGAGCGCCCTGAAAAGCACGACGCCAAGGCGGGCGCTGCTCTAAAAAGAGCAGATTCGAATCCAGCTGATGCTGCCCCAACTGCAGACGCCCTAAGCGTGGCCAGCCCTGCTGCTGAATTAAACGCTTCAGCACCAGACGATCCACCCAGCTTTTTCTTTCCATTAAATACAAGCAAGGTCTCTCTGCCGCTAAATTCGGCAAAGATTCACGCGTCAAATGCATCTTGACCCAAGCGGCTAAAAGAGCGCTTAATAAAAACTCAAGGGGTGCCCAGAGCATCAGCACCAACTTTTTCAATAGCATAAAAAAGACACAACCTATTCAAGTCATAAGATGGATGATGTGCAACTCGCCTCACTGACGAAGAAGCTATGCCCATGCTGAAAGGATTAACCTGGCAGCCTCAGCAACATTTTGAACTCATCAGCGAGGCCGTGAATTTTTATCCGCGTATGTTAACGGATATCGCTGCAGCACGGGAGGTGATTCTTCTTGAGCTTTATTTGCTCGAGTCAGGACTGGTGACCCATCAATGGGTAGAGGCACTGAGCGCAGCCAGCCAACGCGGAGTGCAGGTTTATCTACTGATCGATGGTTTTGGCGCTCGTGGTTTTGCCCCTGAAGAGCGCGCCCAACTCCATCATGCCGGCGTCGTGATACGCGAGTTTAATCCACTCAGCTGGCGACAACTGAGCCGAAACCTCGTCCGCAACCATCGCAAACTTGTGTTGATTGATCATCATATCGCCTATGTGGGTGGTTTTGGTTTGGCGGATATGTGGATCACACCCGAACATCCTTGGCTGGATGTCGCTTTGCGTATTCAAGGCTCGTGTGTCACTCAGTGGGCGCAGACTTTTCGCCATTCTTGGCCCAGCCGCCCGCTTCCTATGGCCCTCTGCCCGCATCAGCCCATCCACTGGCCTACCGCCGCCCTCTCCGCACACAACGAAGGTCGCGTGGTCACTGGCTGGGGGCTGTATCGCCACACCATTAAGCTCTCATTGCTACGCCAAATCCATCAGGCACGGCAGCAAATCTGGATCGCAACGCCTTATTTTGCACCGAGTCGTCGGCTCAGACGTGCGTTGATGAAGGCGGCGCAAGCGGGTGTTTTAGTCCACCTGATTTTACCCGGCCCCCTCACCGATCATCCCGCGATTCGCTTTGCAGGACAAAGATTTTATCCAGCGCTGCTCAAGGCAGGCGTACGCATTCTGGAGCTGGAGCCGCGCTTTATTCATGCCAAGGTGAGCCTTTGTGATCAGTGGGTCTCAATCGGCTCCTGTAACTTTGATTACTGGGGTCTGCGCTGGAACCTCGAAGCCAACCAAGAGGCTCGCTGCCCTCTGTTAGCGCAACAGGTTGAGAGCTGGTTTCAACAGGCTGCAAGAGAGAGCTGCTGGATTGATGCGACACTCTGGGCAAAACGCCCTTGGTGGATCAAAATCCAAGAGCGCTTTTGGGGCTGGATTGGTGCATTAGTTCAACGCTGGCATTAGGAAACCTCTGATTAACTACTGCGCTGGGTGATGCTGCGTTGAAATTGGCCTCAAAATGCTCATTGACTCCATGTAAACTCCGCTTTTTCGTCCAATTTCGCCTTGCGACCTACATGGATGTAGGAAGTGCAGCAATTCGTCTGGAACGAATGCTGTCCTGACCTGCGCTCATGACGTTAATCAGAGGCTCCTTAGGCAGGCTCAGTGACGCCGTGGTGTTTTTTTCTTCTGCCCAGCGGATGTTTTTTTATGGACAGCAGGCGCGGCCTTTTCTTCAGGTGCATTCAGCTGGCAGTAGAGATCCAACAGCAAATCTGGCAGCTGACGAACAAACTGCTCTAAAAGCGGTTCATCTTCTTCCATCTCAGCAAACTCTGGATCTTCCTCACCAAACAAGCCAGATAAGACCATAATGGGGAGCAGCAGCTCAGCCATGGCAGGCTCTTCTAACGAAAGCTGTTCTTCTTGCTCAAAGCAGGCCTGCATAAAACCAGCTGCCCAGTCGACGATCCAGTCTGCCTGCTCTTCATCCCAAGCTTGGAAGGGAAGCTCAATACCACCGCCTTGATACAAGCCCTGCTGCGCACGTTCAAGTGCCAGTTGCGCCAGCGCGGCAACCGCTTCAACCTGCTGAGTTTGTAGGGATTGACTCTCAATCGGCCCAAGCCACTGAGGATCAAGCTGATCTTGCGCTGGCAGCAAAGCCAAGGCACTGATATAACCCAACAGCTCAAAAAGTTGAAAAACATCCTCATCCTGCTGGGCCAGATCGCTGAGATGCTGGTCAAGTTGGTCAAGCTGCTCATCATCAAGTAAGCTAAGGGGCACTTCATGGTCTGGAGTCATAGTCACGGCTCAATCTAGGTGGAATCAATAGCGATCAGCCGCCATTGTAGCACTGATTCTTTGAATCTCAGCAGTAGAACACTAGAGGCACACCTGGTGTGCAATACGCAACCTGCCACAAGCCTTCTCTCACTTTTTATGTCCGACTTACACACCCTCTTTACTGAACTCAAGACAGCTGTATCGCACCATTATCAGCTTGCTGAGACCTACTATTTGCGTGCCTTCCCCCGCCCTGAGGTCACCCTCAACCTGCGTGGACGCAGCGCCGGCGTCGCGGAGGGGCATCTGAATCGCCTACGCTTTAATCAGCAGTTGCTGCTGGAGAACCGGCAGGACTTTATTCGCCAAGTCGTTCCACATGAGGTGGCACACCTGCTCTCTTGGCAACTCTATGGCCGCCGTATTCAACCTCACGGTCACGAATGGCGCAGCGTCATGGAGGGCGTCTTCAAGCAGCCAGCACACAGAACCCATACCTTCGATGTACGCCAAGCCGCGCGCCAAGAGTTTATTTATCATTGTGCTTGCGCGGATCGTGAGCATCATTTAACGGTGCGTCGTCACAACAAAATCAGACGTGGACAGGGCTATCTTTGTCGGCTATGTGGCGGCCCGCTGCACTTTGTTCGACAGGAAAAGGGCGTGACTCATTGATGACCATCTGGTCACCAAATCTCAAGTCATTGATTATTAACAAATAAAAGCTGCGACCAAGGTCTAATATTTTTACCCATCGCTGGGCATGTATAACTTCTCATCAGTATCAACATATAAAAATAAATCCACCCAGACACAGAGGCTGAGTCTGATGAGCGAACAACAGAAAGTCTATCCAGTAAAACCTGAAGTGGCTGACGCCGCATGGATCAACAAAGAAAAATACCTTGCCATGTACGCTGAGTCAGTCAACAACCCTGAAGCCTTCTGGGCTGAGCAGGGTAAGCGCATTGATTGGATGCAACCCTATACCCGCGTTAAAAACACCAGCTTTGATCCACACAACGTGGATATCCGCTGGTTCGAAGATGGTACCCTCAACGCCTCCGTGAACTGCCTTGATCGTCATCTCGCTGAGCGCGGTGATCAAGTCGCGATTATCTGGGAAGGTGATGATCCCAACGAAGACAAGAAGATTACCTACCGCGAGCTTTACCATGAGGTGTGCCGCTTTGCCAACGGCCTGAAAAAACTAGGCGTAAAAAAAGGCGAAGTCGTCACCCTGTATATGCCGATGGTGCCTGAAGCAGCTATTGCGATGCTGGCTTGTGCACGCTTGGGCGCGGTCCACTCAGTGGTTTTTGGTGGCTTCTCTCCTGATGCGATTGCCAGCCGCGTGATTGGCTCAGATTCACGCATCATCATTACCTCCGATGAAGGTTTACGCGGTGGTAAGTGTGTTCCATTAAAAGAAAATGTTGACGAAGGTCTGAATAACCCCAACGTCAAGACCGTCGAGCATGTTGTTGTGCTCAAGCGCACCGGGGGTAGCGTTGATTGGCAAGAAGGCCGTGATGTCTGGTGGCATGAGCTGGTCGCTGATTGTGCCGATGAATGCCCTGCGGAAGAGATGCACGCAGAAGATCCACTCTTTATTCTGTTTACCTCAGGTTCAACTGGCGCACCCAAGGGATTGAAGCACACCACAGGCGGCTATTTGGTTTACGCCTCGATGACTCACCAGTATATTTTCGACTACAAGCCAGGCGAGGTTTACTGGTGTACAGCGGATGTGGGCTGGGTCACTGGTCACAGCTATATTGTTTACGGCCCGCTGGCCAATGGCGCCACCACCCTGATGTTTGAAGGTGTGCCTAGCTACCCCACCCACGGCCGCATGGGCGAAGTCTGCGACAAACATCAGGTTAATATTCTCTATACCGCACCTACTGCTGTTCGCGCTTTGATGGCCCAAGGCGATAACGTGATGGACAGCTCGACGCGCTCCAGCCTGCGCCTGCTGGGCTCGGTTGGTGAGCCGATCAACCCCGAAGCCTGGGAGTGGTACTATCGCGTAATTGGTAACAGCCAGTGCCCGATTGTGGATACCTGGTGGCAAACCGAAACCGGCGGCATTTTGATTGCTCCGCTGCCTGGTGCGACGGATCTGAAACCTGGTTCAGCGACCCTGCCCTTCTTCGGTGTACAGCCCGCGCTGGTGGATGCAGAAGGTCAGATTTTAGAAGGCGCAACTGAAGGTAATCTGGTGATTCTGGATTCCTGGCCTGGCCAAGGTCGCTCGATCTGGGGTGATCACGAGCGCTATGTACAAACCTATTTCTCAACCTACAAGGGCATGTACTTTACCGGTGATGGCTGCCGCCGTGATGAGGATGGCTGCTACTGGATCACAGGACGCGTTGACGACGTCATCAATGTTTCTGGTCATCGCATGGGAACCGCAGAAGTCGAGTCAGCGCTAGTCGCTCACGAGGCTGTAGCCGAGGCGGCTGTCGTCGGTTATCCCCATGACATCAAGGGTCAAGGCATCTATGTCTACGTTACCCTCGCCGATGGTTTTGATGCCAGCGACGAGCTACGCAAAGAGCTGGTCAAATGGGTCCGTAAAGAAATTGGCCCGATTGCTTCACCGGATGTCATTCAGTTCTCTCCAGGCCTGCCTAAGACGCGTTCGGGCAAAATCATGCGCCGGATTCTGCGTAAAATCGCCGCCAATGAAACAGACGGCCTAGGGGATACCAGTACGCTGGCAGATCCTTCGGTCGTTGACGATTTGATCGAAAACCGCGCCATTCAATAAGCTGTTCGATCTATCTTGCTTGGCCCCACCACCTGGTGGGGCTTCTTTTTGTGCCTTGATAAATCAGTCCAGTCAGATAATAATGCTCTAAAGTTACACTCTTTTACTGGAGGAAAGTGAATGGCTTTGCGCCACAAAATTATCGTTGCTGACGATCACCCCTTGTTCCGTGCCGCGCTTCAACAAGCGGTCACCCAAGCCTTAAGTGATGTCGAGATAGTTGAGGCTGATACTCTGGAAGCTGTTCATCATGCCGTTGCCCATCATCCAGATGCGGACTTGATTTTACTCGATCTCCACATGCCTGGTGCGCATGGCTTTTCTGGCTTAGTCTTTTTAAGCGGCGTCAATCCTGGCATTCCTGTCGTCGTGGTCTCTGGCAGCGAAGATAACCATGTGATTCGTCGCGCGATGGATTATGGTGCTTCTGGCTTTATTCCTAAGTCCTCCTCTTTGGATACCATTGCACAAGCCATCACTCAAGTACTGAACGGTGAAGTCTGGATTCCTCCGGCCGTTGCTGATCACCTTGATGAAATCAGCGAAGAAGAAGCGCGCTTCGCAGAAGCCTTGGCTTCTCTAACGCCACAGCAATTCCGTGTTTTAAACATGCTCACTGAAGGGCTACTTAATAAGCAAATTGCTTACGAGCTCGATGTCTCAGAAGCCACGATCAAGGCGCATGTCACCGCCATTTTACGCAAACTCGGCGTGCATTCACGCACCCAAGCAGTCATTGCGGCCAAGCGCTTGGAAGTCGAAGCACCTAAGGTAAATACGCCTTAAGCGACTCCTTCACCGAGCCATCAGCCTCTGTATCAGCCAGCATCCCTGCTGGCTTTTTTTATATTTCATCTGGGCTGCTTTGCGCTTTTCTGCGTTGCATCTGCATCATCCGCGTCAGCAGAGCACGCAAGGCGGCTGGTTTTACAGGTTTATGCAATAGCTGATAGCCCGCCTCACGAACTTCTTCACTGATCACATCAGTTCGATCCGCTGTAATAATAATGCCAGGCAAACTGGCCTCACCAAGAAAGCGCGCCAGCCCTTGCAAGGCCATGACACCAGTTAAATCATCATCCAAGTGATAGTCGGCCAGATAAATTTCAGGGCGCACTTCCATCTGCTCAAGCAGCTTGCTTGCATCCTGCTCTGAAGCTGCCGTGGCGACTTCACACTGCCAACCACTGAGCATGGCCTTCATGCCCTCCAAAATTAACGGTTCGTTATCAATACACAGCAATTGCAGACCATCGAGGCGATTGAAACTGCGCCGCCCGGGCAAAAAATGGGCTGGCTGCTGCTGAGCGGGGACACAAGGCAGCGCGACTGAAAACACGGTGCCGCGCCCAGGCCAACTTTTGACTTCAAGGCGATGCCCCAAGACGCGGGACATGCGCTCTGCAATCGAAAGCCCTAAGCCCAGCCCCTTCTCTTTACGCTTATCTGGCGTGGAATCAAGGCGACGAAATTCCTGAAAAATCTCACCAAGGCGGCTTTCTGGAATCCCTGGGCCGGTATCCCACACCTGCACCACCAGTTGATTCCCACGACGACGGCAACCCAGCAGCACCTTCCCTTCTCCGGTATAGCGCAGGGCGTTGGAAAGAAAGTTCTGAATAATCCGCCGCAGCATTTGTGCATCGCTGCGCACCCAAGACTGGGTTTTGACTTGACGAAGAACCAGATCTCGCTCTGCCGCCATCACGCTAAACTCAGCTTTCAGTGGTTCAAAGATTTCGCTGAGCGGGAAGTCGGTGACACGTGGCTGCAAGGCCCCAGCATCCAGCTTCGAAATATCCAGCAGCGTACTAAGGAGCTCTTCAGCTGCTTTGAGGGAGTTATCAATATGCGAGATGGTGGTTTTCAGCTCTGGCTCCTGCACCTGCTGCGAGACAGCAGAGGTAAACAGACGGGCCGCATTCAAAGGTTGCAATAAATCATGGCTGGCCGCGGCAAGAAAGCGGGTTTTAGACGCATTGGCTTCTTCCGCCTGCTGTTTGGCATGGCGCATATCTTCTTCGGCCTGGGCGCGTACTTTGTTCTCTTTGAACAGGGCGCTGTTGAGTTCAGAGAGCGCCAAGGTTCGTTCACGCACTCGCTCTTCGAGGTGCTCATTGGTCTCCTGCAAGGCCACCTCGACCAAACGCCGTTCAGTAATATCTTGGTAAAGCGCAAAGAAACCCAGTACATCACCACTTTCAGCCAAGTGAGGGGTGTAGGTGACCAGCGCATAGCGTATCGCGTGATGACCCGGCATTTCGAGCTCAAAGGTTTGGCGTCGCCCATCCAGCGCTGCCTTCATATAGGGCTGGCGTGCCTCATAATCTAGGCTCGACAAGACTTGATAAATCGGCCGTCCTATCACCTGATTTCGATCCACCCCCATGGCTTCTTCATAGGCGCGATTGGTAAACAGATAGCACTTCTCAGTATCAAAATAAGCGATCAGTGCAGGCACATTATCGGTATAGATACGGATATTGTTTTCTGACTGTATCAAGGCTTCTTCAATTTGCTTTTGCTG
>SKOQ01000027.1 GCA_007119985.1 Marinospirillum sp. | reverse complement strand
TGGAGAAGATCCCGCCGCCATCGCTGAATTGGAAGCCGCCTATCAGTATCAAGGACTCGATACCTGCGCTGCCGATGGGCTCTGCTCAACTCAGTGTCCAGTTAGCATCAATACCGGAGATCTGGTACGCGGGATTCGGGCGCAACAAAATCAAGCTCAAGCTCCACAAGCCAACTGGGTCGCCGAGCATTTTGCTGGGGTGACGCGCTTGGCCCGCACCGGCCTGAAAGCCGCGCAGCTGGGGCGGCGCTTGATCGGCGATGCAGGTATGGACACCAGTTTGAAGCTGCTGCGTCAGGTGGGGGTTGGGGCCGTTGGGCATTGGCGTCCCAGTTTGCCTTTGGCTGCGCAGCCGCTGGATCAGCTACAGCCAGCGACACCTGCACCCACTGATCCTCACGCGCCGGCGGTGGTCTACTGGCCATCTTGCGCCAGTCGTGTACTGGGCTCGGATCGTGAGGCCAGCGATGGGCGTAATCTCAGTGAAGTGACGATCAATCTGCTGCATAAGGCGGGTTATCGGGTGATCCTGCCCCAAGGCATCAATGGGCTGTGCTGCGGGATGCCGTTTCAATCCAAGGGCTTGTTTGCACAAGCGGATCAAAAGCAGGTTGAGCTGTTAGCGGCGCTCAATCAGGCCTCAGAACAGGGGCGCTGGCCGGTGATTACCGATACCAGCCCTTGTAACCTGCGTGTGAATGAACAGGGGCTCACCTCGCTGCGCTTAATGGAAGTCAGTGATTTTGTGGCGCAGGAAGTCTTGTCGCGGCTGCAGATCACGCCGAAAAAAGAAAAAATCGCTCTGCATGTGACCTGCTCGACCACGCGTCAGGGCAAGGCGCAGCAGCTGGTCGATTTAGCGCGGGCTTGTGCGACCGAGGTGGTCTTGCCTGAGTCGGTGACCTGTTGTGGTTTTGCCGGAGATCGAGGCTTTCAACGCCCAGAGTTAAATGCTTCATCCTTGCAGGATCTGGCAGAGGAAGTGGCTGGCTGCACTGAGGGTTACTCGAATAGCCGCACTTGTGAGATCGGCTTGACCGAGCATGCGGGAATTCGCTATCAGTCGATTCTGTACTTAGTGGATGCGGTCAGTCAGAGACCGACCGCCTGATCCAGCGATGGGTGAGTGTGCTACTGGTGAGTGTGGACCTTGCCGTCTTGCAGGAAGAAGCTCACCTTATCCAGCTCCTTACGCACCTCATAGCTCTTACCGGCAATGGTGACAAAGGTGCCTGGATAGGCGCGTCGGTTGACCTCAACCTTGGCAGCATAAAAGCGTCGTAGCTGCTCTTCTGTTTGCATTAATTGCTGGTTGAGCTCTTTATAGCGCGCTTGGAGGCTTTCTTTGGCGCGCAACAGCTGATCCTTCATTTTGATCACCTGCTCGCGTCCCTGTTGCTTGGTTTTGCGTGCCAGCTCAACCAGCTTGTACTTCTGTTCATCCAGCTGATGCAGCTGCGCCAGCAACTGGGTGTATTCTTCCTGCAGTGCCTGACACTGCCCCACTTCGAGCCGTGTTTCGCTATAGGCGACGGCCCCTGTGGTGTTAACCTTGATCAGATCCACGGCTTTGACCTGCCCGCCCACAATTTGCCCCTTGCCTTGTACTTCAACAAAGGTGCCAGCCGTCAGCGAAGAGTGCATCACCTGGTTGCTGATGATGATCTCATGCCCAGCCTCAAGCAGTGCTTCATGGGCAAAGCGGGCTTTAATGCTGCAGCCTGCTTTGAGTGCGGCCTTTTCTGTCAGATACACGGCATCCTTATGGCCGATCGCGCCGCCTAAAACCTCAATATGGCCATCGGTTTTGATAAAAGCCGCATCCACCACGCCCCCGATTTTGATATCTCCGGTCGCGATGACCTGCATCCCGTCGCGTACATCACCCTTGATCTCGACACTGCCGCGAAAACGGATATGGCCGGTGCTCAGATCCACCTGATTGAGCTTAAGCAGCTGTTCAACCTGTGCGCCCTTGTCATAGATCACTGGCAGGCCAGAGACCGCCGCGATGATCAGATTCTCATCTTCTGGATCGGGTCGGACACTGGCATCCTTGATCCTGAGCTGAATATCCTTGCCATCCTTGCCGCGTAATACCTTGCCAGTCACTGTCCAACCATCCTTGCCTTTTTCAGGTGGATGGCGGCGCATCATCGGTGTGCCTTCTTCAATATAAGGAAAATCACCCAGTTCAAGAAAATCGACACGATCATAATCGTCCAGCTGGGGGCGACGATCCGAGGCATCATGAATCAGCGGCTCAAGAAAACCATCCTGTCCGTTGATTGCTGTTTCGCCAAAGGCGATCACCGTACAGTAGACCTCTTGTGTATTGCGCAATTTTTCTGCCAGAGCCGGATCGGTCAGCTGCGTCAGTGCATCTTCGAGCAGACCACGAGTGACTTTGTTTTTGCGCAGTAGGGTATCGATCTGCTCACGATCAATCGGTTTGCCCAGACCCTGCGCACCATGTAGGACCATACCCGCAGCCAAGCGATTGGGGCTTAAAAAAATATCAATGCGCGCATCCACCGGCAGGCTGAGGCAGATGTCTTTAGAGACCTTGCGCCGGATGGTATCTAATAAGGTGGCTAAGGCGGCTGGCACCAGCGGAAAATCCTGTTCATTAAAGCCAGAGCGTGCAAACACTTGCATAAACTGCTGTTTTGTCAGCTCGCGGGTGGCCTCAGTCGGATTAAAGTCGGCCCAGAGTTCATTGGATTCTGGTTCAATACGAAAGACAATACCGAGCTGATTCGCCGCAGGGAGCTGGCCTGACTCCTCGATCGGTTGGGTCGGTGAAGCTTGGTCTTTCATATCCGTCTTCCTTTATGTTGTTCTCTATAGGATAACGCTTCTTAATAACAGAGGTTAAAACAATAAACCATGGCTCAGATCATAGCTCACTCCAGCCTTAGGGTGTACGCTTTTCGCTGAGTTGATCAGCCACATTTAACCAAGGAGAAAGGAATGAGCGCAAGACTCAGTATCGCCCTCATTGGCGCCGGTAGAACAGGTACGCCGCTACTGAAAGATTTGATGCAATATGATTATATTCAGGTGCTTGGCGTGGCGGATATTGATCCAGATTCACCGGGAATGCGCCTCGCACGTG
The DNA here is from genome assembly GCA_007119985.1 of Marinospirillum sp. Taxonomy (GTDB): domain Bacteria; phylum Pseudomonadota; class Gammaproteobacteria; order Pseudomonadales; family Halomonadaceae; genus Marinospirillum. The sequence goes on along the minus strand of SKOQ01000027.1, from coordinate 260 downwards.
ATCAGGGTGTGGCCTGCTTTACGGAGCCGATGGAGCTGGTCAAGGCAGTGGGTGAAGTGGATATTTTAGTGGAGGTATCAGGTGATCAAGATCTGAAAGCTAAAATTAAGGCACATTACGAGCAGACAGCCAATCGCAAGACTTTGATCATGCATGATTTGATCGCGCGTTTGATTATCAGCCTGTGTGACCGCAGCCCCACACTGGTGCCTTCCTTCCATCCTGAAGATCAAGGGATAGGTTGATACCAATGCCGCACC
>SKOQ01000079.1 GCA_007119985.1 Marinospirillum sp. | reverse complement strand
TTAAAAACCCAGTGGGATGCCAAAGCTAAAAAAGCCGATCAGCAGCGCCACCCAGACCAGCATAAAGGCGATCGAGTAGGGCAGCATCATGGCGATGACCTCACCAAAACTTAGCTCAGGATTGTACTTGCGCATAAAGGCTAGGATGATCCCAGCATAGGTCATCATTGGCGTGATGATGTTGGTGGCGGAGTCGGCAACACGAAATGCAGCGGCGACCAGATCGGGGGTCATCGCTGGGTTGACGACATACAGCATCGGGATGAAGATCGGACCGAGGAGCATCCATTTGGACGTGAGGCCGCCCACAAAAAGATTGATGATGCTGGTGATGATGATAAAGCCGATCAGCAGCAAGATAGGATAGCTTTGCAGGCCAAGTTCGATCAGCGCACTGGCACCCAGATAGGTGATGTACGCTCCCAGGCCGCTATAGTTTAAAAGACCTAAAAAGTTATAGCAGAAGAAGGTCAACACTAGGATATAGCCCATGGTGTTCATCTGTTTCACCATGGCATTCAGTAGATCAACCATGCTGCGAATACTGCCGCTGGCATAACCAAAGGCAATCCCCACGGTGGCAAAAACCAGTGTAATCAGCAGGATGACGTTGTTCAGGTAGGGTGTGACCTGCTGGCCTGCCTCATTGGTGTAAGTCGCCAGTGGGCCAAGTGCCAAGCCAGCAACACCCAGCAAAGCCAGAATCAGACCGATGCCAGCCGCCCGTAAGCCACGCTGCTCAGCCGGTGTCACATCAAAATCAGTGATCGAAAGCTCTTCAGGGACGGTGAAGGGTTTATTCGCCAGGCGCGGCTCGACAAAGCGCAGCGTCACCCAAGCACCAACAGCGGCCAGCACAAAGGTCGAAACCAGAATGAAATAATAATGCATGGTGGCCGGTGTCAGCGGCTCCCCTGCGGCATTGGTAAAAGGCACGCCCTGACTTTCTGCAAAAACCTGAGCGTTGGCACCAATAATCACATCGATCGGGGTGGCGGGAATCAGGTTGGCACTAAAGCCAGCAGAAACGCCTGCAAAAGCAGCGGCCATGCCAATCAGGGGGTTCTTGCCAAGGCCGGCATAGAGTAAACCGGCAAGCGGGATCAGAATCAAATAGCCAGCATCAGTGGCAATTGAGCTCATGATGCCGATAAAAACCAAAAAAAGGGGGAGTAGGTGAGTGGGCAGGCCACGGCTGATCTTCTTCAGTAGGGCAGAAAAAAGCCCTGAGTGCTCTGCAATACCTATCCCGAGCATCACAATTAAAATGACACCAAGAATGCCGCCACCAAAGCTGAGCCAGTTGGTGACCAGTGCATTATCGAATAGCCAGATAACATGCTCACTGGCCAGCATGTTTTTGATTTCATATTCAACCAGTGCGCCACCAGGGCCATAGCTTTCAAAGGTGAGGCCGCCGATCAAGGCAGTGAGCAGCAGGGTGCCGATCAAAAAATAGATAAAAATAATGACAGGATCAGGAATGCGTCGTCCTACCCTTTCGACAAAAGCGATCATTCCTTTGGGCTGATCTGAAGAAGATAGACTCACAAGAACCTCGTGTTCAATGAATGTGAGCGGCAGACTAAAAGAAAATCTTCTTTATGACAAGAACATGACGGCTTTAAGAGGGGAAACGCGCTGAAAAAACGTGATTTTCGGTGAGGAGGGTGTCGTCCTTGACAGTAGTGCGCTTAAGCCGGAGTTGCTGCGGCCTGTTTTTTTGCTTCTTCTTGCATGCGCTTGGGTTGAGCGGGCTTCTCTTGTGGCTTAGAGCTGCCGGCGACAAAAAAGCCGCCTGCTGTCGCGACATAGAATTTTCCAGACATAGTGGTCAACCTCAACTGAACTTCTAGGAATAAACGGGATCAGGCGCAAAGAGGCGCGACCTGAGCTGCAAGCATCCTAGTGTAAAACACTTCTCGCTGCACTGCACAATAAGTCTAATAGTATGTTGGTATAGCGATCAGCCCTCTGCTTCACCTCGCAGCCATTCCACGGTGAAATGGGCCGAGGCATCCTGAGCCAACAGCTGATTGAGCTCAGGCAGTAATAAGGTGAAGTCCTTGGCGAGAGTATAAGGCGGATTGATCACCAGCATGCCACTGCCGGTCATGCCAAAGCCGGAGGTATCTGCGCTGATGCAATGCTCGATGCGTAGGAGGCGGGCTATCCCTGTGGCTTTAAGATCACGGCAGAGTTGTTCTACCTGCTGACGCTGGATCACCGGATACCAGAGTGCGAAGACACCTGTGGCCATACGCCGATAGGCCTGAGCGATGGCCTGTACAACCTGCTGGTATTCGTCTTTGATTTCATACGAAGGATCAATCAAGATCAATCCGCGTCTTTCTGGAAAAGGCAGGCTGGCCTTCAAGCGTGCGTAGGCATCTTGTTTTTCGATGTGAACACGTGGGTCATCTTGCATCAGCTGGGTGAGCTGTTGCCAGTCCTGCGGATGCAGCTCATTGAAAAGCAGGCGATCTTGCGCGCGCGTGAGTTTTTGAAGCCAAGCGGGCGAGCCAGGGTAGTGGCTCAGTTCATGGGCTGGATTGAACTCTTGTACCAAGGTACGAAAGCGCTGCAATAAGGGATGCTCAATGTGGGTTGCCTCAATGAGCCGCGCTATGCCTTGCTGATATTCGCCGGTTTTCTGTGCTTCGTTGCCGTGCAGAGTATAGAGGCCTGCTCCTGAATGGGTGTCGAGGCAGGCATAGGGTTTGTCCTTCTTGTTGAGGTAGTCCACAAGATAGACAAGCACAAGATGCTTGAGAAGGTCGGCAAAATTGCCTGCATGAAAACTGTGTCGATAACTCAGCATCGTGGGTCTCGCTGGTGAGCCGCTCTTGGTTTACAAAGACAGGCGGCGCAAAAAAGAAAACCGCTCAGCCTGTGAGCGGTGTGTTGCGATGTCGCGGAGGCTCCTTAGGTCCAGCCTTGCTCTCTGGCATGCGCATCAAACTCGGTAAAGCCACCAATATGCTGCTCATCAATAAAAACCTGCGGCACCGTGTGAACGGGCTTGCCAATCGTGTGTTCGAGATCAGCCTTGCTGACACCTTCGGCCATCATATCAACATAGCGCCAGGTGGCACCTTTGCTCTGTTCTAGGTGGCCTGCAAGCTGCTGCGCACGCACGCAAAAGGGGCAGCCGGGACGACCAAAAATAACGATGTGCATATCCACCTCTGTTTTACCAAGTCAAAAAAGATCGACGCTGTCGAGTTGTCCACTCTTAAGAAGCCTCTGATTAACTACTGCGCTTGGTCATACTGTGTTGAAATTGGCCTCAAAATGCTCATTTACTCCGTGTAAACTCCGCTTTTTCGATCAATTTCGCCTTGCGACCTACATGGATGTAGGAAGTGCAGCAATTCGTCTGGAACGAATGCTGTCC
>SKOQ01000179.1 GCA_007119985.1 Marinospirillum sp. | reverse complement strand
GATCGCGTTTTGATGCAAGGGGCGTTAATGGAAGACCTTTATGATCAGCTCTTGCAGTTGCGCATGCTGCCCCTGAGCCAGGTCTTTGATCCTGCGGCGCGTTTGGTCCGAGAGCAGGCGCGCGCCTTGGGTAAGCAGGCTCAGTGCCATATTGAGGGCGCACAGCTCGAACTGGATCGTCAGCTGATCGATCATCTTGCCGATCCACTGGTGCATCTGCTGCGTAATGCCTTAGATCATGGCTTAGAGTCTCCATCCGTCCGTCTGCAGGCGGGCAAGCCTGCGCAGGGGAGCATCCATCTGCAAGCCTGGCAAGACGGCCACTGGGCATTGATTCGTCTGCGTGATGATGGTGCCGGGATCAACCCCCAGCGCATTGCAGAAAAAGCACTGCACAAGCAACTGATCAGTGCAGAAGAGCTGGCAACGATGAGTGAGGCTGAGATGATCCAGCTGATTTTTACTGCCGGCTTTTCAACCAGTGAGATGATTACCGAGTTCTCTGGACGAGGTGTAGGCTTGGATGTAGTGCGACGCAAGGTGCAGGATGATTTAAAAGGCACCTTACAAGTCACCAGTGAGCTAGGGCAGGGCACCTGCTTTACGTTGCGCTTACCCCTCTCTTTAGCCAGGATGCGAGTGCTTTTGGTGGCATGTCAGGGGCGGATTCTGGGTTTTGGAGCCCAGTATGTCGCCGAGTTGATCCGACCCCAAACCGGTGCCCAGCTCGATTTTTCGCATGGGCGGGCGTTGATTGTGCGCAATGAATTTGTGCCTTGTCTTTCACTGAGTCAGCTGATCGGTTGGGGCACGCCTAAGCCATCAACTTCACCGTCTTTATGGCTGATTCTGAAGCTCCAGCACACCAAGCTTGCCTTGGAAATAGATGATCTGGTTGATGAGCAGGATCTGCTGATTGAGCCTTTGCCACCCTTGTTACGCACTTCTCAACTTGTGGCTGGGCTCGTGCACTATGGCAAGGATGAGCTGATCTCACTCTTGCATCCACCTGCTCTGCTGGCGGCCTTTCAGCAACAACGCCAGCCCAGCCACACCCGTGCCGCGCGGCCGAGAACGCAGCGGATTTTGGTGGTGGATGATTCGCGCAATACACGTGAGATCGAGCGAGATCTACTCCAGGCTTCGGGATATCAGGTGGTGTTGGCTGAACAGGGCGCGGAAGGGCTCGAAAAGGCGCGCCAGCAGGTTTTTGATGCGGTGATTACCGATGTAGAAATGCCAGTGATGGATGGCTTTAGCCTGACTGCCGCGCTACGTCAGCTGGAGGCCTATCAGCATTGCCCGATTATAATTTTGACTTCGCGTGAAAAAGAAGAAGACAAGCGCCGAGGATTAGAGGTGGGGGCCGATGCCTATCTCGTCAAAGGCAGCTTTGATCAATCCAGTCTTGTCGATACCCTACAACTTTTATTAGGTGATGCCCTAGGCGATTAGGCCCAACGGCAAACCAAGAGGTGGATATGCATATTCTTGTGGTGGATGACGATGCTTTGGCAGCAGAAATGCTGGCGGCGATACTTGAAGACCAAGAGCATCAGGTGGTGCAGGCCAGTGATGCCCTAGCCGCAATGGAAGCGCTGAACCAACAGCCCGAGATTGAGCTGATTATCAGCGATTTACAGATGCCCTTAATGAATGGTATCGAGCTTTTTCGTGAGCTGCGCGATCAAGGCTCGACACGGCCCTTCATTCTGCTCAGTGGGGATGAACCGGAGGCTCTACATGCCCAGGAACCGGGGTTAAGTGCTTGCTTGATTAAGGATTTCGCGTTAGAAACCAGCCTCCCACCCCTTCTTGCCCGTTTAGGCTAGCCCAGCGTTGAGGAGCTTTTTATGACCCGCCCAACATCGAGCCTGCAACAAAAGATCGCCCGTTTACGCGCGAGCTTTGTCGGCCAGCTCCCTCAGCGGCTAGAGGCAGCGCAAGCGCAGTTTCAGCAGTTGAGCCTCGATAGCGAACACAACCGCATTGCGCTGGTAGAACTCCATCGCGCCTTTCATAGCTTAAAGGGAACAGGCTATTCGTTTGGATTTAATGAGCTGGCCAGCGTGGCGGGCGAGGCAGAAGACTACGCACAGCAGTTACTGGATCTACCCGAGACCCAACCATTGCCTCAAGCGGCGCTGGTGAATATTGAAGCCCAGATCCATCAGCTGATTGCGCAGGCGCAGATTCTGGTTTACACGGATTTACGCAATGAGCACCCACAGCAGGTGCCTTTTCTGGATCTGGAGAGCCTGCCTGATGCCCGTACACCTCAAGGGCCGCCTTTGGTTTACCTGTGTGATGATGAGCCTGAAGCCATGCGCTATACGGCCTATCAGCTCAGCTGCTTGGGTTATCGGTTGCACAGCTTTACTGAGATTCAGGCTTTTAAAGCGGCGGTGCTGCGCCAACCCCCCGATGCGGTGATTATGGATGTGCAGTTCCCCCAAGGTCGTACGGCCGGAACCGATACGTTGCGGGAGTTAGCTGAACAGATCGGGCGACCCCTACCCGCCATCGTGCTCTCAGGGCAGGGGAGCTTTGAAGCCCGCTTAAGTGCGGTCAAAGCCGGCTGTTCTTCTTACTTTCTTAAACCCGCGCGGCCACTTGAGATCGCCGTCGCGCTCGATCTGCTGGTTGAAAAGCATCGTGCAGAGCCTTTGCGTATTTTGATCGTGGATGATGAGCCAGAAGTGGCCAACTACCATGCTTTGCTGCTTGAAGAAGCCGGTATGCAGGTGCAGCAAATCAGTCAGCCCCAGCAGATTCTAGAGACGCTACGCCATTTCTTGCCGGATTTGGTACTGGTGGACTACTACATGCCCTATTGCAACGGGGAAGAGCTGACCGCCGTCATTCGCCAGTTCCCTGAGTTTATGGGTCTGCCCATCGTCTACCTCTCTTCGGAAACCAATCGGCGTAAACAGTTTTCAGCCATGCGCGCCGGTGTCGAAGGCTTTATTACCAAACCCGTGGTGCCTGATGAGCTGGTGCAAGCCGTCGTACTGCGAGCAGAAAGAATGCGTACGTTGCGCGCGTTGATGGCCAAGGATAGCCTGACAGGGCTCTACAACCACACCACCACCAGTGAGATGTTGGAACAAGCGCTCGTCCAAGCCAAGCGTCAGCAAGGGCGGCTGGCGATGGTGATGCTGGATCTGGATCACTTCAAAAAGGTCAACGATACCTATGGGCATCTGGCCGGCGATCAGGTGCTCGTCGCGCTGGCACGGGTGCTCAAACATCGGCTGCGTGAAACCGATATTATCGGGCGTTTTGGCGGTGAAGAATTTGCTCTTGTGCTCAAGGATGTGACCCCAAGTGTCGCTGAGGGGCTGGTCAACCAGCTGCGTGAGGATTTCTCCCAGTTGGAGTTCAGTGCTGATCAAACCACATTTAAGGTGACCTTCAGCGCGGGAATCAGCTGCTATCCCGGCAATGAAACCGCCGAATCGCTCCGGATTACGGCAGATCAATATCTTTATGAGGCCAAAAAGCGTGGACGCAACACCGTCATTTTGGAGGCACAAGATGACACCAGAAGATGAACTCGCCGCTTTTTTGGCGCAAGGTCAGCTTGCATCACCCAGTCAAGACGCGTTGCCGATCGATCTGGAACAGCCTCAGATTCAGCTAGTGATTTTTACGCTGGGTGAGGATTATTTTGCGCTGCGTGGTGGGCAGGTGAAGGAAGTGCTGAGTGCCGAGCAGCCTGTTTTTGCGTTGCCGGGGCAGGATCAGGCTGTCGAGGGGGTGCTGACACTCAGAGGCCAGCTCTATCCTGTTTGGCAGGCTGAGCGCCTTTTGGGACTCAGCGCTGAACCCAACACGGCAGCCACTTCTTTTCAGGCCGCGCTTCTGCGCTGCGAAGCGGAGGTAGATCAGCAACACCACGCGGTGGTTGTGCGTGTTGGGCAGTTGGTGGATGTATTGGAGATCAGTGAGGATCGGCTACAAGCGCCATCGAATAGCCTCACCCCCAGTTTAGCTGTGCAAACCGAGGCTGTTTTTGAATGGCAGGGGCAGGGCGTGACCTTGCTGGATCTGCATCGTGTCATGCAAGATTGGTGGCAGCGCCGTGCTGGAGCGCAACCAGTATGAAGCTGGTGCGCTGTGCTGTGCAGCAGACTGAACTCCTGTTACCGGCTTGTCAGGTGCGGCATAGCTATAGACTGGATGCGCTGATGCCTTGGCTGGCGCAGTCGCAAGATGGACTCACCCGCGCCGAACAGCTGTATTTATCTGCGCGTTTGCTACCCTGTACCGCTTTTTTGATGTCAGCGCAAGAAGTCGCGCACGATCAGCCGGATTTTGATGCCTGGTGGTCTCTGGCCTCTTCAGCCAAGGCTCAGCTGGTGGAGTTGCGCTTAGAGCCTGCCCGCTGGCCAGCTGCGGCTCCTTGGGTCTCTGCTGCACCCGCCGCCGCCTCAACGGCTTGGTTGATCTGCCCCAGCGCCCCTCAAACGCAGGAGAGTCTCCCTGTGCGCCCTCTACCGCCTTTGCTGCGGGCCACGTCCAGCCAACCCTGGTGGATCGGGCTGGCCGAATCCGCAACGCAGCCTATCCCGCTGGCCTATGCCGAAGCTTTATTTGCGGCACGATCACGGCCATCCATCGCGCGTTCACACGCTCATTAAGGCTGTGCCCTGACTGGCTCCGGTGTGAGAGCCTGGTGCTGTGCCCAGGCCAAGAGCGTTTGATGACGCGCATTCAGTTCTTGTGTCAGATCAGGCCGTTCACGCTGGATGTCAGCCCAGCGAGGCTGCTGGCGCTGCTCAAGGTAGGCGGCTTCAAGCTGCTCAAGCGAGAGGTGGCCATGACGTTGGCGCGCCAGTTCCAGCAGTGCTTGTAGGCGTGCTTGTTGCGCCAGTTGAACCGCCGGTGTGACTGGCGTGATGGTGAGCGCCAGTATGACCTCATCCACCAGTGCTGTGAAAGGAGCCAAGTGCGCCGTTGTGGTCTCAGGGTAGAGACTCAACAGACTCAGACTGTTCTGCAGGCTATTTAACACCACGGGGCTTCCGGCTGGAGCGCCACTGCCGAGCCAAGTGCGGAGATCGCGTGTGATCTGGCTGAGTCGGCTCTCGACCTGATCCCAATCAGCTTGATCTGCTTCAAGAGCGAGCAGCTGCACCTGCGTGAGTAGCTGCATTTCAAGCTGTCCTTGCGCATCCAGCCCTGCAAAATCCAGCTGTGGCGCTTGTTGCAAGGCGCTGAGGCGGGCTTCAAGCCAAGCCTGACGCTGGGTCATGGATGCAGGCGTTTGCGCGAGAAGGCCATAGATCTGCCACGTCAGGCGCAAGGGTTCAAATCCGCCGAGCTGACCCGGCAGGGGCGCGCGCGGGGGCAGATCCGCCAAGTGCTCCAGCGCAGTGAGAAGGCTGCGCTGGGCCGTCGCCCCATCCCCCTGTTTAAACTGGCTATACCCCAGATTCATCCAAGCCTGAGCCTGAAGCTGTGCAGGTAAATCGGGGGCGGTGAGAAGCTGACCATAGGCCGAGGTGGCGGCCTCCCAGTTGCGGGCCTGAAGCTGATAAAAAGCCGCGCGCTCTTGTAACGGGCGTTGCTCAGGCTCTGGCAGCAGGGCTTGCGCCAGTTGATAAGCTCGCTCGCCTTCGCTGGCGGCCGCCTGAAAACGATTGGTATAAAAGTAGGCGCGGGCCAAACGCCAGCGCAGCCAGATTTCATCTTCTGCCGCCACAAAGGGGTGCTGGGCGCGTTGGGCGAAGAAATCAGCGGCCAAACCATAGTTGCGCACGCTCATGTGGAGCTGTCCGAGATTATTGAGCAGCGCGGCCTCAAGGCGCGGATGCTGCCAAGCAAAATCCAAGCCGAGCATGGCGTGGTAGTGGGCCAGTTGGAACAGATCACGATCAAAGCGATAGCCCTGTTGATTCAGCAGCAGTAGGCGCTGATAGCTGCTGGATAGCAGCAGATCCGCAACCCCTTGATCCCGCCCTTGTGCTTGGAAATCACTCAGCTGAGCAATCACGGCTTCCAGCGTGTGTCGGGCTTCACGTTGCTGTGCCGCGTTCAATTGGCTCAGTGGGGGCAGGCGGTTCAGACGCCGTAAGGCGGCAACAAAGGTGGTGTTATTACCGATTAACTGCTCAGCCTCAAGCTGATTCAGCAGCAGTTCTAAACGGGCATGGAGCGCCGGCACCTGCTCGCCCACGCTGACCAGATTATAAAGCGCTTCAAGGTCATTGGTTTGGCGGCTCACGGCATAAAAGGTATTCAATGCGGCTGGCGTTTCGCCGGCTCGCCACGCGGCATAACCACGATGCAAATTGATGATGGCATACTGGTCTGCAGTGGCCGCAAAGCCGACTTCATTCAGCCGCGTTTGGGTCAGCCAATGGCGCGACATCAGCTCCATCAGATCATATTCCTGCGCCAGCCCCATGCGCTGTATCGCGCGCAGATGCCCAGCCCGTCGCCAGGCCGGTTGCTGCTGCCACGCAGCGAGGCGTTGACTGATGCGTCGATAGATGACCCGCTGTTCGCTGGCGTCGCTCTGGATCAGGCGCAGTAGATCCTGCTCATTGGCGACTAAGGCTTGTAAAGCCGGCGCATCCAGCCGAGCCTCAAGTGCCGCTAAGGGGGCCAGGTTCTGGGGTTCGCCTGCTGCTCTGGCGATGCCTTGGAGGTGGTGAAGCGCTTGGTTGGTATAAAACAGCTGGGCCTGATCATCAATCAGGGGGTGATTGGCGGCCTGAATGAGCCATTCTAGCTGCGTTTCGCTGGAAGGCTGGCTGCGGTTGACCCATTCCAGCGCAAGGTAGACCTGCAGCGGATGCTGTGCTTGATCTAGCCCCCAAGCGTTGAGTTGGGCCAGACTGCGCTGATGCTCGCCGCTGAGCCATTGGATGCCCGCCAAAAAGAAGGCCTGCTGGGGTTGTGCTGGATCAAGAGCCGCGCCAGCCTCGCGCAAGTGTCGGCGGAACTGGGCGCTGAGCTGGCCTTGTGGCTGCTGCCGCGCCTGGGCTTGCAGGGCGAGCCAGCTGCGCAGAAGGCCAAAAAACTCAGCATCCGCACTGGTTGGATGGGCCTCTTGGCTCAGGGTGGCCAGCTGGGCCAGATAATAGTCAGCTGCTGTCAACTCATTTAAGGCTAGATGGTTACTGAGCTGGCGTTCTAACAGCTGGCGTTGTGTCCTACTGGCTTCGGGCTGGCCGCGTAGTCGATTCAGCAGCAGCAAGCGATCTTCATAACGACTGGCCTGCTGGTGGGCTTGTTCCAGCTCGTCTGGCCCCCAGTGGGTCGGCACCAAGCCAGTGATGGGCAGGCGATAGATATCGAGCGAGCCTTCAAAGGCGCAGGTCACATAAAGCCACCTCTCGGCCAGACTGGGAAAGTTACAGTTTTGGGCCACCGAGGTGAGCTGTTCTGGATGCCAAGGTTGATCTTGATGCTGCCAAAAAGCGGCCATGGGCAAGCGAAAAATAACACTATGGTCTTCGGCATCAATCTGCTGATCACCGCTGGTGTCGTTCAGATAATGGCTGAAGTAAAGCCACTGTTGATCCGCATCCATCAGCATATAGCCGGGTACGCCGGGCAGATCGAGCTGCAAGGGCCCATATTCTTGTTGTTGATGGCGATCATAGAGAAACAGGCCCGCCGCGTTTTCTGCACTGGCCCCTCGAGCTGGGCTGGCGCTGCGTTGCTGATAGATCAGATAGCGTCCATCGGGGCTGGCATTGACGGCGGCAAACTGCCCAGCCAGCAGCAGTTCCTGCTGACCAGACGGAAGGTGATAAGACCAGATTTGCTGTTGCTGTCCTTGGGTTTGCACAAAACCCAGCGTGTGCGCATCCAGCCAAAAAGGGTGGCGCTGGCGATACTCGCTGCTAGTCAGACAGCGAAAGCTTGAGCGCGGCCTGTTGGGATCAATCAGGCAGATATCCCCTAGCGCCGAGCGCCGAAAGCTGGTCAAGGCCAGCCAGCGCCCATCGGGTGACAGCGCCGGGTCCTTGCTGTCGTATTCATCCGGCAGCAGCTGGCGCAAGCGACCATCGGTGCGTTGCTGCTCCATCAGTTGGGGCAGCAGGTTCTCATGGCGCGTAAAAAACAAACGCTGCGCATCCAGCTGAGATTGGTAGTTATCCGCTGGCCCCACCGTGATTTTTTCTAAGCTCAGCAGGCGGTTATGCCGCCAATCGATTTCTTGCGCCAGCAGCGAGGCCAAGGGGCTCAGGCTAAGCGCAGCGACCAAGCAGCCGCGACCGATCCAAGAAGGCATGCTCTTCTCCTAGCGCGGGGTGGACTGGGGGAATTCAGCATTCAACAGCTGAAAATCGGCTTGCTGATCCAAGTTCTGGCTGGGATCGACTAAGGGTAGTGGACCGGTGGCCAGATCATCATAGAGCAGGCGGGCTTCTAGATCTGGCCAGGCACCAGCGGCATCGGCTTCCATCACGGTATGGCGATCCACCAGATACACATCCGGCACCAGTCCACTTAAAAAATTGGCGCAGCCAGTGAGTTGGAGCAGCAGACCCAGTGCGAGACTTGCGCGTAAACTCGCTGCGCGCCGATTCCCCACTGGACGGCGACGTAAAACAACAGGGTTCAGTAGAGATTTGAACAGTAGAGCTTTCAACATCAGCAAGACTCCAAATTAGGGTTGCGCAGCGGAAGAGGGCGGGTCGAAAGGCAGTTGATCCGGCAAGGCAAGGGCATCCTCAGCAAAGCGTTCAATCAAGCCAGTCAGTGGCAGCCCGCGCAAGCGCAAGGGTTCGTTGAACAAAGAGAGCTGTAAATCCATATCCAGCAGGCCGTAGCGCATCACCAGGGTCACTCTTTGCGGATGGGCTAATCTCAGTGCGGAACGGGCCGTATTGATTTGATCTTCTTGATAATCAGGATCGATCAATTCCAGCAGCTGCAAAAGCTGAGTGCGGGTGATATCCGTGACATCGATCCGGCCTTGGAGAAGTCGCTGGGCCAGATCAAGCTCAATCGCAGTTCGCGCACTAATGGGAGCCTGCCCTTGATGTTGGGTATTGGGCAGCAAAGGCCGTAAATCCACCTGCGCAATGCGGCTGAGCAGACCAAGACGCCAAGCGCCGGGGCGGGTATCCAAATACAAGTGGCCGGCCAGCTGTCCGCCGAGTAGTCCGAGGCTGAAATCCTGTAGGCGCAGCAGATTTTGCTGGATGGGCATCCGCGCCTGCAAGGGGCCAATGGGTGGCAGGTGGGGCGAGCGCAGCTGCGTAAAGCGCACTTGGGGTCGCTGACCAAGGAAGGGTTCAACCTGCTGGAAATCAACCCGCTGGAAGGGCTCAGGTGTGAGCAGATAAGCAAAGGCGAGGCGTTGATCGGCCTGTAAGCGCAGCTCTTGATCCAGCGGAATATGGCCGTGCAAGTCTTCCAGAGCCCAATCACCGAGTTGCAAAGAGAGCTGATCAAATTCTAGTTGCGCCTGTAAGGAAAACAGTTGTTGATCCTGGCTGATCAGCGACCAAGGCAGGCGCAGTTGGCCTGAACCTTCGAGTGCGACCAGCTGATCGGCGAGGCCAGCGCGTGGCGAAAAGTGCAGCGCCCCTTGGAGATCAGCCGCCTGTCCATCTAGCTGGAGCTCGCCACTGAGCTGGTGAGCCAACCAGCCTGCACCAAAGCTGTGGCTGAAATCTTGAATGCGCAGCTGAGTGAAATCCGCATCCCACTGGGCATCGAGATTGAGTTCCAGAGGAAAGAGCAGTGGATGCAGTGCCAGCCAGCTGCGAGATGAGGCGCTCTCTGGTTGGGCCGCCAAGACTTGCGGCAGATAGGCTGCGAGGGTGTCACCTCGGCCTTGCAGATTCAGCTGGATGGCATGCGGGGCATGGCCAGCAGTGGCTTGGGTGTGCAGATTCAGCACCACTTCGAGCCCTTCACCTTGCAGCTGTTCATCCAGACTCAGCGCACCGACTTGATACTGGGCCATCAGTTGCGCGGTTTCAGGCTGCCAAGAGAGCTGGTGTTGCCAGCCGCTGGGGGCCGCCAGCTGCCAGTCTAGTCCGCCTACTGGATGAATAATCAGTTGTTCGTCCAGTGTCAGTCCGGCCTGTTGCGGCCATTGGGGATCGCTCAGCCAAGCTTGGGCGGCCTCCGTCAAGACATGAGTCCAAGGCAGATCCAGCGCCAGTTGTAGCTGATGCTCTAACGCAACTGGGCTGAGCGCGCTGAGCTGCGCCCAAAGCGTCTCTGGCAGCGCCAGTTCGTTCCAGAGGGCGAGGCGATCGGCCTCTGGTAGAAGATCTAGCCAGCGTGGATGCCAGCCGAGCGTGAGCTGGTGTTGCCAGCCCAGTTGATGGGGCTGCTGCTGCAGGCTCAGGGCCAAATCCAGTAAAGGATGCTGCTGGGCATGAATCTGGCTGGTGATCTCCAGTTGTTGCAATCCACTCAGCTGAGATTCGCTAGGCCGCTCTGCCAGATCGAGCCAAGACAGCTGACCAAAATCAGCGGCAAGAGTGCTCTGAGCCGCAAACTGGAGCGGCATGGTCAGTCTTTCACTCTTCAGCGCTGGCAGATCAAGCTGCCAGTTCAGTTGGGGCGCGAAGTGGGTCAAAGGCAGATCCAGCGCCAGTTGAAGGCGCAACGGCTGCGGGAGGCTGAGGCGATCCTGAGTCGTCGAGGACACCAGCGAGAAATCCAGCGTGGCATGATAGGACTGGAACTGCTCTGGCTGGATCGGGTTCAAGCTGAAGGTATCTTGATAGGCTAGTTGTTGCTGAAGATCCAGCTGAGCATGCCAGCCCCCCCATGCGGCAAGATCAAGCAGAGCGCCTTCATCCACAGTTCTCGGCTCTTCTGCTGCCTCTAGTGCGCGTGTGGCGCGAGCTTGGCTGGCATCGATCCATTCGAGCAGGGCTGTATCCAGTTGCAGGTGGCTGGTGAGCTGGTGCTGCCACGCCTGCTGCTCAGGAATCAGCTGCGTCTCGAGTGTCCAAAAAGGGGTGTGATTGAGGTGCAGCGCCAGATCCAGCTGGCCAAGCAGCTGATGCCAGTCGATCAGGCTGCTGAGTTGAAAAGACTGCTGCTCTAAAGGCGCACTCCAGCTCGTGTGCAGCTGTTGCAGCTGTTGATCCAAACTGGCATGGAGTTGGCCGCTGGCGCGAGGTTGTTCAAGATCCAGCCTGAGGGTGAACTGCTCTAATGCCAGCTCGCCCTCAGGGAGACTGAGAGCCAGTTGGTTCACTTCGAGCTCTTGCGCCAGATAAAGGTGCCAAGCGGCAGGATCGAGCGCATCCAGCTGTAATTCACCTTGCGCACGCAGCTGAAGTTGATGGGTGAGCTGCGTCGTCAGGTGATGTTGGGTGGTTTGCCAGTGTAGCTCGCTGCGACCAAGCTGACTCAAGACTTCAAGCTGGAGCGCGAGCGCCAGTTGCGGTGTGGGTGTCAGCCGCAAGGGCTCAGGCGCCCTGATGCGCAGTTGATACCCCTCGCTCTGCCAAACGAGCTGCTGCTCAGCTTGCTGCTGGCGCAGATCCATCGCACCGCTTTGCAGGGCCAGCTGACGGATGTTGATCTCGGCACCGGCGGCATGGAGTTGCCAGTGAAGATCCAGATCAAAACCTGGATGCAGGGTCAGCTCCAGCTGGTGTTCTGGCTGTTGTTGGTTAAGTGGCTGTTGGCTGAGCTGCTGTTGGATGAGTTGTAGCGGCGCGGCAGAATCCAACTGGCTTTGCAGCTGGCCGCGTAACTGCTGCCCTTGCCAACTGAGCTGGCTCGCTAGCTCCCAGCGCCCGGTCCAGCGAAGTTGCAGACCTTGTTCGGGCAAGCGCAGATCGACATCGGCTTGCAGATCTTCCAGCAGAAGCTGCTCGATAGAGAAGGTCAGCGGTAGCTGGGTCAGAGTCTGCCAGAGATCGGCAAACTGGGCTTCAGGTGTGGGGCTAGGCTGGGCTGGAGGCGGTACCACGGGTTCAGCATCCAGCTGTAAGGATAAACAGCCACGCGCATCCAGCTGGCGCAGGGCAAACTGATTGATGACCAGATGGCGCTGTAACAGCGGCTTGAGTTGCCAATCCAGCGTCAGACTCTGCAAGCGCAGATCAAAATCGGCGCAGTCGGCGGTGGGGGCAACAGGTGTGATGCGCACGCCTTCCAGCTGGATCTGGCCGAGCAGATCAATGCGCAGCCGAGCGAGATCGATCTGCAGGCCAGTGTGATCAGCAAGTCGCTTTTGCGCCAGTGGCCACAACCACTTTTCCATCAAGGGGGAGCGCAGCGTTAGATAGCTGACCAAGACCAGCAGCAACGGCAGCAGGATCAATGCTGCCAGCCAGCGCCAAGGATGCCAGCGCCGCCGACGTGGCGTCGGCTTTGAGGCAGCAGGTTGATCAGCAGCAGGGCGCGGCTC
>SKOQ01000146.1 GCA_007119985.1 Marinospirillum sp. | reverse complement strand
GGCGATAAGCGAGTTTGATCTCCTCGTCGGAGGCAGTGCTATTCAGGCCCAGCGCATGATAGGCCGCCAGTAACCCTGCTTTTTCCTGCGTAGCCTGCCCTTGGCGGTTGTATTGCTTATGTTGCTGGCGCTGCTGCTGTTGATCGCGCCGCCTTTGTAAGCGTTCAAGCTCCACTAGGCTGAGCTGAAGGATGGGCAGCAGGGCTTTGAGTCGTGCGATTTGAGCTGGATGTGGGCCACCCTTGGTATAGCTGATCGTGAGTAGGTGATCGAGCAGCTCAAGACGCTTGGCCTTATTGGATCGATAGCGCTGGCTAAAGAGGGTCAAACGGCCTTCGATTTGGCTATCGGCCATCTTACCTTCGTTAAAGAGCTGAATGGCCTCTTGGCGCGCTTTGGGCTTGAGTTTCAGTTGTTTGAAAATGCCTTCAGCGGCGGCGATTTCTTGCGGAGTCACGCGCCCATCCTGCTTGGCAATATGGCCAAGGCAAACAAAGAGAGCATGGCGATACACCTGCTCTGCTGGTTGCGCGAGTTTGAAGGGGGAGCCGAATCTCAGGCGCGGCCAGCGCGACCAGAGGTGTTCACGGTGATAGTCAAAGCTATGCCCCAGAATAATCCCTAGCGCAAAGCCGATCCAGCCTCCAAGCAAAAAGCCGATGCAAGCGCCCCCCGCCTTGCCTGCAAAGTGAGGCAGCCGCCATCTCATTGTGTGGCCTCCGCCAAGTGCGCACGCAGCGCTTCTAGCCGCTCAGGTGTGCCGACATCCATCCAACCTTGGGTGTAAAGTGCAGTGTTGAGTCGCCCTTGCTCGAGTGCCTTGTGCAGTAAGGGAGCGAGTTTAAAGGCACCTTGGGGTGTGTGACCAAAGGCGGCTTCTAGTTGCGCTGTGCTGAGCAGCTCTGGCTTGAGCAGGCTGCAACCAGAAAAGGTGGCGCGTTGCCTTGTGCCACTCAGAATAAAGTCGCCTTCAGGATGATGAGGTGGGTTAGGTACCAGCCAAAGCCGACCTAGCTCCTCTGCTTCTAGTTGCGGTGCGATCGGTAGGCTGTCGAGCCAAATATCGCCATTGATCAACCAGAAGGGAGCTGAATCCAACAGCGGGAGCGCCTGCAGTAGGCCGCCACCTGTTTCAAGAAGTTGAGCCTCTTCTGAAAAGACGATCTCCAGCTCAACTGGGGCAGATTGTTTGACCCACTGGCGCAGCTGATCAGCTAAGTAATGCAGGTTGATGACCACGCGCTGTACGCCAGCCGCAACAAGGCGATCCAAATGCCAGGCCAGCAGTGGACGCCCTGCGACGCTCAGCAGGGGCTTGGGGCAATCGAGCGTCAGCGGGCGCATCCGCCTTCCCTCGCCCGCTGCAAAAATCATCGCTTGCCTGATCATCTGGATAGATTCAACTCCTGAATATGAAAGATGGCTGGCTTGCCTCAGCTTGATCCTGTCACTGGATGAGCAGATTGAGCTTGGCGCCAAGACGCGGTGCCAGCTGCTCACGAAACCACTGCTCTATAACGGCCAGTTGTGGGTATTTCTTGAGTGCTTGGAGAAGATGCTGGAAGGTCAGTGGTAAATCTTGCAAATAAGCGCTTTTCCCATCACGCAGGGCCAGACGCACAAAGATACCCGCGACCTTGAGATGGCGCTGCATCCCCATCCAGTCATGCCACTCAGTGAGCTGAGCTAAGGGGATGTTTTGCAGTTGTGGGTGCTGCTGCTGAAAATCGGCCAACCATTGCGCTTGTTGGGCTTCAGGCCAATCCAAATAGGCATCTTTGAGCAGCGAGACCAGATCATAGGTGATGGGGCCACAGACAGCATCTTGAAAATCGAGCAGGCCGAGTGTGGGTGTGGGGTGATCCAAACACATCAGATTGCGAGAGTGATAATCACGGTGTACGGTGACCTGAGGTTGGGACAGTGCCAGATCAATCAGCTGTTGCTTCCAATCTGCCCAGCCGGCTGGGTGGGTCTCGATACCCAGCCAAGTGGCTAAAAACCAATGATCGAATAAATTCATCTCTTGCTCAAGAAGAGCGGCTGAATAGTGCGGCAGTTTGGTGGCTGAGGTGGCGGTTTGTAGATGCACCAGCTGGCGCAAAGCAGCCTGATAGTAAACTTGGCTCTGTGCACAGGGTTGGGTCATGACCGCTTGCATCAGCTGCTGATCACCAAAATCCTCTAGCAGTAAAAAGCCCTGAGTCTGATCTTCAGCCAGTAGAACGGGTACACGGACACCTTGGGCTTGCCATTGGCGACACAGATCAACAAAGCTGGCGCAGGATTCTTTTTCAGGGGGCGCATCCATGACGATGGCTTGGCGATCTGGCCAGCGCGCGCGAAAGTAGCGCCGAAAACTCGCATCGCCAGCCACTTGGCTGAGTTGGCAGGGTGTCGGGTTCAGATCGTGTAGCCACGCCTGCATCTGTGCAGTGCGTGCCGAGCGGGTGGACGCCTCTTGGGCAGCGATATCAACAGCAGAAATCGAGGCAGATGCATGCATGGTGATCCAGGCCCTTGTGCAGTCAGAGAAAAACCTTGGCAGTGCCAAGTGTGAAGCCGCTATAATACTTGTTTTTCTTTGCTGGCGTCATCTGGCCTCGATCAAGAGTGGGCGTATTCAGTAAGAACCAGTTTTATGGGGGCTGTCCTTGTTGCATGCTCACTGTCTCTCTTTTTTTTCTTCGCGTTGCACAATGATAACGCGTGCAGCCTTGCTGGGCGGCTGTTTGCTGGCCTCCAGTCTGGCCGAGGCCCGTATTCCGGCGGATCTTCCGGCCGATCAGCTTGATTGGCATCCCTATGCAGCGCAGATGGGCGCTTGTTGGGGCGAATATCTTTCCCCTGTTCTTGATCTTCCCGAGCCGCATCTGCCGATTGATCAGGCGCGCTTATTTGCCGAGGCAGATCAAGCCGGTTATTCGCCAACCGGCGGTGTCGACTTGCTCGGTCAGGTGCGTCTACGCCAAGGGCCACTGTATCTTCTGGCCGATCGTGCACATTTAAATGCAGAACGAACGCAAGCTCAGCTCGAAGGCCAGCTGGAAGTGCGCCAAGACAATCTGTTACTGCGTGGCGAGCGCGGCCTGTATCAGCTCAGTGATGAGTACCTTCGCCTTGAACAGGCGCATTTTGTGGTGCATGACCAGCGCTTGCGCGGTGCCGCTTGGCAGCTCGAGCAGCTGCCCGATGGCCGTGTGGTGCTGCATCAATCGCGCCTGACCACCTGCGCTCCTGATGATCAGGCGTGGCGTGTGGTGGCCCAGCGCTTGGTGTTGAATCAGGAAACGGGGTTTGGCGATGCTTGGCATGTGCGTATGGAAATTCAGCGTGTGCCGGTTTTTTACTGGCCCTATCTGCGCTTTCCGATCGATGATCGACGCCATACAGGTTTGCTGACGCCCTCT
>SKOQ01000193.1 GCA_007119985.1 Marinospirillum sp. | reverse complement strand
GTATTGGCGCTGGTCGCCATCCGCGTATTTTCTACAATACCGGCCACGGACATCTTGGCTGGACCCTCGCCCCAGCAACAGCCGAACTGCTGGCAGATCAGCTTATTTCGACACGCACAGGCCACGGGCTGGTTTCTTCTCACTGAGTTTCAGCGCCTTAAAAAAAACCCCGCACTGGGCGGGGTTTGTTGTTCAACCTGCAGGTATTCACTAGGAAAACTAGGCGAGCTGCTGAAGACCAGCGGCACCCTCAGGGCGCAGCAGAGCACTGATATCCGAGCTGGCTTGTGCGCCTTCTTGGCGTACAGCCTGCCAAGTCATGGCGGCTTCCGCTTTCACGGATTGAAACTGCTCTTTCACGCCTGCCATTTGGCCTTGCGCAACAGTCCAGTTGTCTTTCAGTGCACCCAGGTGAACCTGGCCTTCTTCACGCGCAGCACCGATTTGATTCCAACTGTTCTTCAGAGGATCGATCGCGCCAGCCAACTTGGAAACGCCTTCACTCAAATGGTAAGCCCGCTCTCCGAAAGTCTTGCCTGAGCTGAATGCCTGACCGACTGAGGCCACACCAGCGGCAATAGAAGCACCAGCTTTCAACACGCCTTCACCCACGCTCACCGCAGTGGAAACGCCCAGCTTGACCAGGCTCACCGCGCTGTCTTTCATCGCCACGGCAGTGTCTTTCAACTGACCCAGACGGTTCGACAGCTCAGCAACTGGCTCTTTGATCCGCTCAACGCCTTGGCGCACTTCATTCGCGATGCTGGCACCCGCCTGCTTAACTCGGTCAACAACACCCTGCGCGACGCTGATGCCTTGGTTGACCTTCTCCTTCACGGCTGAGAAGCCTTCTTGCACACGATTGGCAAAGCGCGATAAAAAGCCATTGCCTTTAGAGCGCTTTTCTTCTGCCTTGGCTTCTTCTGCGGCCTGAGGCGCACTCACCGCCTGCTGGCTGATCACAGGAGCGGCATCGACTTCCTGAGTGGCAACACGAGGTGCTTGCACACCTGCTTGCTCAGCTTGTAAACGGCCGGCCCCTAAGGAAGCAGGACGGGCAACATCGGCCAAAACTTGACTATTAATACTGATCATGATGACTTCTCCTGATCCTGATGCACCTCAACCTCAAGATGAGATGCCTAAGCTCCACCTAACCAAACTTGGAGTAGGTGGTATCACGGCTGATGGTGAATTCATCTTCCAATACAAATGCCCCATCGATAAATAGGCGCAGACTCCATGCACCCGATTGCTGCCGACGCTGCGGCGGCGTTAAATCACAGGCAAAGGCCAGTTCAATCGGTGTGTTGTGATCATTTTCAACCAGATACTGCTCACCCCACTGAACTAATTGACCATCTGGCGCGGACCAAGCCACAGTGACGCAATGCAAACCCTCAACCTGGGTAAATAACCAATGCGCAACCACCTGCTGATCAACACCTAAATTGAATTTTTTCTTAATAAAATCAGGAGCAGGACGATCCAAGTGGGCACTTAAACGATAGTCCTCTAAATGCACCTTATATTCTTGGTTGTTATATAAACGCTGCCCTTCTGCATTCACCAACAAGACGGACCAGATCTTTTCTTGATCATCTGGCGCATAGACATTGGCTTGTGGGTCATTTAAACGTAGTTGCTGATCAATCAGGAAGGCATAGTGATATTCACCCTCAGGAAAAGGACGACTTAATACCCAGATACCGTCCACTTCTTGCATCGGCGCTTGAACCAACTGACCACCTGGCTTTTTCATCAACAAGGTGACGCTCTGCAGCGGCCCCACACCCTCGGGTGTATAGTGAAGTTGGATAGACATCAAGACCTCCTCAACAAACCGCTGATCTGCTCATGACACAGCTTGAATGACCCAGTCAAAGCGATCGGCTGATTCAGATCCGATCTGCTCAACTTGCTCTTGATTTGCACTCAAATGGTGCGAAATCAGTGCATCCACTCAATTCAAGCATGCGTTTGAAATTAAGTTTATTAAAACAGCTTTTCTCAAGCAGATAAAAGCCTTTGTTGCTTTTTTTAAACATCTTTCAGTCAGCGTTTGTAAAGCAGCTGATTCTGGTCAGCACAAACAGAAACATCTGCCCTAAACGTACAGCCAACAAGGCATGCAGCAGGATGTCTTACCCGCCCGAGTGCCTGAATCAAGTCCTTAGGAGGCGAGCGTGAGGTGCGCTGTTTTCCCTTGCGTTAGCTGCAGCAGATCCTCCACCGCCAGCTGTATCTCTAAACCACGCCGCCCAGCACTGACATAAATCGGCTTGTCATCCAAGGCAGAAAGATCCACCCAGGTTGGCAGTTTTTTCTTTTGTCCCAGAGGGCTGACGCCACCCAGCACATAGCCAGTGGTCTTCTCTACCAACGCAGCGGGAGCCAGACTGGCTTTCTTGGCGCCTGCCGCCTGTGCCAGCAACTTCAGGTTCAGCTGCTGCATCACTGGCACCAGAGCCACCACCAGTTGCCCGCTATTTAATTGGGCCACCAGTGTTTTAAAAACGCGCTCTGCTGGCACCCCCATTTTTTCAGCGGCTTCAAGGCCGTAGGAGGCCGCCTGAGGGTCATGCTGATATTCATGTATCTGAAAGTCGATACGCTGACGTTGTGCATCAAGAACAGCTGGAGTCATAGAGAAAACTCAACAAATAAGAAATTCAAAGAAAACGCCACTCGATTCAGCGCCAGGGCACCAAGCACTGAGCCAGTGGCTTTACTGGTCAGACCAATATGTCTAGTATTGGCAGCAAGATGGATTGGACTGAGAGACGAGAGACCAGATGGCCTATACCCGTGTTGCCACCCCGCGTTTATCCGATGTGATTATGCAACAGCTCGAAAGCATGATTCTAGAAGGCAGCTTCAAACCAGGGCAAAAGCTGCCTCCAGAGCGTGAAATGGCGACCCAATTTGGTGTTTCACGCCCTTCACTACGCGAGGCGATTCAAAAACTGGCTGCACGGGGGCTGTTGGTCAGTCGCCAAGGAGGGGGAACCTATGTGAGCGAACAGGTCGGCACCTCCTTTTCTGATCCGCTGATGCAGCTGCTCGGCCAGCATGATGAGTTTCACTATGACCTGCTTGAGTTTCGTCATGCTTTGGAGGGCTTATCCGCTTATTATGCCGCACTGCGCTCCACTCAAGCCGATAAGCAGCTCTTAAAGCAACGCTTTGAAGAGCTTACGGCCACCTATGCGGCCTTAGATCCAGTAAAAGAGGCCGAAGCCGATGCGGCCTTCCATCTTGCTATCGCCGAGGCTGCCCACAATGTGGTGCTGCTGCATAGTATGCGCGGTCTCTTTAACCTGCTTGAAAAAAGCATCGTCGATAACCTCTCGAGTCTTTTTGAACGACCGGATTCACGTGAGCTGCTCTATCGCCAACACCAGGAGTTATTAGAGGCGATTTTGGAAGGTGATCCCGAAAAAGCCCAAGCGAAATCCCATAGTCATCTGGTGTATGTTGAGGACGGGTTACTCGAACTGTCCAAACAAAAAACCCGCGTCCAACGGGCTTTACGCCGTGTGCAGGTGGCTTCGACCTCATGAGTCATAGCGATGATGCCTTCTCTCAGCCACCTTCCTCCATTGTGCGCCAGCGCCTGCTGATTGCTGTGCTCGCGCTGCTACTGGCCGCGAGCCTGTGGCCGATTACGCAGGGCGTTTGGAACAAAGAACTCCATCAGCTACAGGAGCAAAGCCATAATGAGCTCCTGCTGCATGTGGCGGGCCTACGTGGCAAGTTGTCTCAATACGAATACCTCGCCCAGCTGTTGACCGAGCAGGAAGACCTGCGGCCTCTGCTGCTGGCACCCAATCAAGCGGATGACTGGCAACAGCTCAATCAACGCCTTGATCGCTTTCGTGCAGTGACCGAGGCTTCTGATATCTATTTAATGGATGCTCAAGGCTGGACGCTGGCGGCCAGCAATTGGTGGCGACCCGATAGCTTTGTTGGGCAAAACTTCGCCTTTAGACCCTACTTTCAACAAGCCATGCAGGGCGAGCAGGGGCGCTTTTTTGGGCTGGGCACCACCTCGGGTGCGCGTGGTTATTACTTCTCTTACCCAGTGCTTGATGCAGGGCAGCCCATTGGGGTGCTGGTGGTCAAAATCGAAATCCATGCTATTGAAGAGCCTTGGCGTGATCCACTCGGCGAGCTGATGGTCACCGACGAAGATGGTGTGATTTTTATCAGCTCACGCCCAGATTGGCGACTACTGACACTTCAACCTTTAGAAAGACAGCGCCTCCAGCATATCCAGCGTTCACTCCAATATGCCGGTCGTCAATTGCGACCCTTGGCAATCGAATATCAAGCCGAGTTAGGTGAGCAGAGTCTTCGAGTCCGCTTAACTCAACCACGAGAGCAGGAGCGCGACTATCTGATGATGCACTACCCGCTGCCTGAACTCGGCTGGACAGTGCATATTATTAAGGATCTCACCCCGCTTTATCGGCGTGTGCTGCTGGCCGGTCTACTGACAGGCTTACTTTTTCTGGCCTTCATTTTACTGGCCTTGTTTGTGGATCAACGACGCCACGCGCAAAAAGAAAAGCGCCTCTGGCAACATCAAGCCCATCGCCAACTCCAAAAAGCCCATGACCAGCTGGAACAACGCGTCCATGAGCGGACTGCAGACCTCTCTGCAAGCAATCAGCGCTTGCTGCATGAGATTCAGCGCCATCAAAAAACAGAGGCCCAGCTCAGAAGCACACAGAAAGAGCTGATTCAAGCGGCGCAATTGGCCCTACTCGGCGAGATGGCGGCCAGCATCAACCATGAAATCAATCAACCCTTGAGTGCGCTGCGCAGCTACAGCCAAAACGCTCTGACGTTGATTGAGCGGGGCCAGCTCGATACGGCCCAACACAATCTTGTCATTATTTTGGAGCTGATTGATCGTATGGCAAAGATCAGTGCACAACTGCGGGTCTTCTCACGTCAAGGTGAACAAAAGCTAGGGCCGGTTTCCCTGCAAGCGGCTTGTCGCTATGCACTTCGCCTGTATGCAACACCCTTGGCTCAGGGGAAGATTGCACTAGTGGAAGACATGCCAGATGAAGAGCTTTTTGCTTGGGCAGATATGGTCAGCGTGGAGCAAATCCTGGTCAATCTGATCTCCAACGCCCTCCATGCCGTACAGGATCAGCCGCAACCTTGGATCAAAATCAGTGCCCGCGCCGTCAATGCTCAACAGGTGGTCTTGCAAGTCTGGGATCAGGGTGGCGGCATCGATCCAGCCCATCTTGATGATCTGTTCACGCCCTTTTATACACGAAAGGAGTCTGGCCTCGGGCTAGGGCTTTCCATTTCTAGCCGCTTAGCGCAAGAGCTACAGGGCCAACTCAGCGCCGCCAATCATTGGCAAGGACAGCTCAGTGGCCAAGGGCAACCGAGTGGCGCTGTTTTTACTTTGATACTACCGCGCGATCAAACCGAGCGACACACCAGCCCTGCTCAGGCTTCAACCAGCTCACGCCCTCTCGACCCTGCCCTACCCCCGTAGACCAGAGGCAAAACTACCTGCTCCCAAGACCGCCATCACAACAAAAACAAGACACTGCGTCGGACTACGCAAGGATCAACATCATGCAAGCTGCTGACTGGACCATTTTTATTATTGACGATGAGCCTCATTTACGCCTCAGCCTCCAGCAAACACTGGTATTGGCAGGGCATCAAGTCACCTGTTTTGCACGGGCACAAGACGCACTCGCCGAGCTGGACCCACACTGGGCAGGCATCATCTTGTGTGATATTCGCATGCCAGATCTTGATGGCATGGCTTTTCTGCAAAAGATCAAGGCGCTGGATGCCGAGCTACCCGTGATTCTGATGACCGGACACGGGGATATCTCCACCGCTGTCAGCGCCATGCGTCAAGGGGCTTATGACTTCCTCGAAAAGCCCTTTCACCATGAAGTCTTGCTGGATGTGGTCAGCCGCGCTTGGGATAAACGCCGCCTCGTGCTGGAAAACCGCCATTTGAAAGAAGAGCTGGCATTGCAATCTGTCCCAGGACCGCGACTTCTCTCCCGCGCGCCGGTAATGATCCGTCTCTTAGAAATGGCCCACCAGCTGGCCAAAATCGAGACGGATCTGCTGCTCTGGGGCGAAACAGGAGCGGGTAAAGACCGCCTCGCGCGCTATATTCATGATCTCAGTCCACGCGCAGAACAACCCTTTGTGGCGATCAACTGTGGTGCCGTACCTGAAAGCCTGATTGAATCTGAGCTGTTTGGCCATGAACCTGGTGCCTTCACCGGAGCCCATAAGCGCCGTATCGGTAAGTTTGAGCATGCCCACGGCGGCACGGTGTTTCTGGATGAGATCGAATCCATGCCGCTGAATTTACAAGTCAAACTCCTGCGTGTGCTGCAAGAGCGCCAGCTAGAGAGACTAGGCTCGAATCATCCGGTTGAGCTGGATATACGTATCCTCGCCGCCACCAAAACTGATCTCAAAGCTGCTGCAGAAGCCGGTGATTTTCGTGAAGATCTCTACTATCGCCTGAATGTGGTCACGCTGGAAATCCCTCCTTTGCGCGATCGGCGCGATGATATTCCACTGCTCTTTCAACACTTTGCCAGCGTCGCCAGCGCGCGGACAGGGCTGGATGCACCGAGTCTCAAATCAGAGCAGCTCTCGGTCCTGATGAGCCATAACTGGCCGGGCAATGTGCGTGAACTGCGTAATCTGGCTGAACGCTATGTGCTGATTGGTGCCAGCTATGATTATGCAATAGAAGCCCTGCTCTCAGGCCATGCCAGCCAGCCCGTCTTAAGCCTACCTGAGCAGGTCGATTTTTTTGAAAAGAGCCTGATTCAACAAGCCCTGGCTCGGCATCGTGGCTCGATTAAAAATGCGCTCGAAGAGCTAAACATTCCACGCAAGACTTTGTATGACAAGCTCAAAAAATACGGTCTATCTAGAGTGGATTATTTATAAAAATCTTATTATGCAGCGCAGCATTTATCTTATAGCCGATGTGATCAGGGATGGACTTCAGTTGCTGACTCAAGTCACCTGTTAAATCATTAATTAAAAGCACATCAACCCAGCTTCTTTATTTAAACTATTATGTCATAAGGCAAACACTCTGCTGATCCGATTTCAAGCAGCTTGTTATCTCAATGGATAGATCGAAGGCACTTTCATTATGCTCAAAAAACTCAAGATGGGCCCCCGGCTTTTGCTCACTTTTGGCTTACCCTTGGCGCTCTGCTTATTGCTGGTGGCCTTTATCGTCATTCGACAAGTAAGCCAGCAAGTCACCCTACTGGGTGAAGAAAGCGCTCACTTAAATGCACAGAGTAATGCGCAACTGGTCAGTGCTTGGGTGGATTCAAAAATGACGGTGATCCAAACCCTCGCCAATACCGCCACGCTTAAAAATGGCAGCACGGACGAGATTTTTGATTTCGTGCAACAATATGGCCAGCACATGAGCCGCGAGTTTGAAGTGCTGTTTTTTGTCGATCTTGAAGGCGAGGCGCACCATCATCATGGCCTGATCGCAAGTCGCGCGAACCGTGGCTACTTTCAACAGCTGGTGGTGCAACAAACAGCCACCAGTTTGGTGAGTGACCCTCTCTATTCCGGTAGTTCAGGCAATGCCATCGTGGTTTTGGCACAGGTGGTCACGGATGCTTCTGGACAAGTGAAGGGATTGCTTGCCGCAACAGTGACCCTCGACACCCTTACGCAGCTGGTCGATAGTGTATCTAGCGCGCAATCCACCGCTTGGCTACTGGATTCACGCGGTGTCTATATTGCCCACCCTGATGTCGCGCGGCGGATGAGTGACAATGCACAAGAATCAACACTCCCTGCCTACCGACAGCTTGCGCAACAAATGGTGGCCGGCCATCAAGGTGTGGGAGAGGTCGCTCTGGATGGGCGCATCGCCTCTATTGTGGCCTATACACCTGTCGAGCAGACACCCGGCTGGTCGCTCGCCGTTGCCTTGCCTTATGACGAGGTCATGGCGACCGCGCTGAATTTGCGTTTTTCTTTGCTCCTTGCTTTCGCCTTAACTCTTGCCCTCTTGCTTGCTCTCGTCGTCCTGACAGCACGCCTCATCGTTGCGCCAATTGCCACAACGCGCGCAGCACTGGATCAAATCGCCGCCGGAGATGGTGATCTAACACAGCGCCTAGATGAAAGCCGTTACGATGAGCTCGGTGATCTGGCCCGTAGCTTTAATCACTTTGTTGGTGGTATCCACACACTGGTGCAACAGGTGCAGCAAGCCTCGATTCAACTTGGCGCCGCCGCAGAAGAACTGGCTGCATCTAGCCGTGAGGCCAATCAGCAGGTGGATATCCAACAGCATGAAACCGATCAAGCTGCTGCTGCGATGACGCAAATGGCCGCCGCTGTGATGCAGGTTGCCGGCAATGCGGCACAGGCGGCTGACTCAGCGCAGGTTTCCAGCCAATCCGCGCAAGAAGGCGAACAGGTGGTGGATAAAACAGCGGATGAAGTCGGCCTACTGGCGAATGAAGTGAAACAGGCCGCTGAAGTGATTCAACAGCTGCAAAAGGATACCGATGCCATTAGCCAAGTCCTCGATGTCATTTGCGGCATCGCCGAACAGACGAACCTGCTCGCATTGAATGCCGCAATTGAGGCCGCTCGCGCTGGCGAACAAGGACGCGGCTTTGCCGTTGTGGCGGATGAAGTGCGTAATCTCGCGACACGAACCCAATCCTCAACGGAAGAGATCGGCAATATGATTGAGCGCTTGCAGAAGGTCTCACGTCAAGCCACACAAGTGATGGACCGTGGCTATCATAAGGCCAATGAAGTCGTCGATTGGGCACAGGAAGCCGCACAGAAACTGAAGACCATCTCTCAAGCGGTTCAGCTGATCAATGATATGAACACCCAGATTGCCAGTGCCACTGAGGAACAATCAGCAACAGCCGACGATGTGAACCAAACTCTGGCGCGTATCCACTCAGGGATCGAGCTGCTTTCTAGCGGCTCTCAGCATATCGCCACCGCCAGTGATGAACTGGCACAGCTGGCCAGCGATCTCCAAGAACGTGTTGGACGCTTTAAGGTTTAAACAAGGCACAGCAGTCACACCCTCATCAGGCCGCTGGGTGTGACTGCCTTCTTCCAAACCGCATACAAAAAGAATAAAACCCTATCTACATCATATCAATTCTCAAAGGTTCATTTATAGTCAAAGCCCTACTTCTTTGAGGGGCCAACACGGATGAACACAAGACTTGCCTGCCTTTTATTGGTGATACTGCTCGGTTGGACCTGCGCTGTGCAGGCGACAATTGTTGATCCAACCTGGCTCAAAAACCAACTCGGTCATGACAACCTGCTCGTCATTGATGTGCGTGAACCAGAAGAGTTTCTTGCCGGTCATATTCTTGGCTCGGCTAACCTGCCGCCGATGAGCCTGTTCGCTGAACACTTCTTATTGCCGCCATTAAGTGAGCTCCAAGGTCTGCTGGGTGCTGTCGGTATTGATCATCAGCGCCCAGTGCTGGTGGTGGGCAATCAAGACTTTATCTGGGCAGCGCGGCTTTATTGGATACTGGAATTTCTTGGGCATCAGCAAGTGTATTTCCTCGATACGGCTTGGGGCCACTGGGAGCCAGGCCTGCTTCCTATCAGCCAAGAGCCGCAACCGCCAACAGCACGCCAGTTTATTCCACGTATTGATGAACGACGCCTGGCCACTAAGCTCAGTGTTCTGGCTGCGATCGGCTATCAACCCATTCTGGATGGACGCACTGAGGCCCACTACCTGGGTCTGGAATCGGGTGGCGCACGACGTGCTGGGCATATCCCCACCGCTCAGCATTTCCCCTGGACGCAAAATCGTGAAGAAGTCGAAGGTATTTATCGACTGCGTGATCTGAGCAGCATGGCCAGCGTTTATGAAGGCCTGCCGAAGGATCAAAACATTATTCTTTACTGCACTGGCTCCGCCCAAGCAGCAGTCAATTATGTGGTGTTGCAAGCCTTAGGCTATCAGGTCGCTGTTTATGAGGGTTCCTGGTCTGAGTGGGGCAATGATCTGAGCCTGCCCAAGGTCAACCCATCACGCCAACCTCCACACTAGGCTGATCATGCAAACTGTCTGGCAAAGATCTATCCAAAAGCGCCTGAGCCTACTGATTCTACTGGTGACCTTCACCACGGGTTTGCTTGGCTATGGCACTTTTCTGAGCTGGACACTGTGGACGCAGGAGCAACAAACTCGGCAGCAGGCGAGTATTTTGGCCCAGTTACTGAGCGAAGACTTTGCACGCCTGATTTTGCAAGACGATGTACGCGTCGCCACCGATATTCATATCAAACTCAGCTCCTTTACACTGCTGCAGGCGGCGATTATTTATGATCGCCAGCAACGCCCCTTATTCCAATATCTCGCCGACGACTCAACTCCAGCGCTGCCTCCTGCCAGTCGGCCGCAGACCACCTCTGTGGAGGCCAGCAATCGACTGAGCTTTTATCAACCTCTTGCCTTTGGACAGCGCCCCCTTGGAGAAGCCTGGCTCAGTTTCCATAAGCCGAGCGTGCAGGAGCGCTTATTGAAGGATGCACCCATCCTGAGTGGAATCGCCTTGGGCATGCTGCTGTTTTCTTATCTTCTTGCCAGCTTGTTTGCGGCCTACTTCACGACACCGATTTTACGACTGGTGCATTTTTTTGAGCAGACTCAGGATCTAACACGTGCAAAAGAGCGCCCTCAATGGTTAGAAAACAATGAATTTG
The DNA here is from genome assembly GCA_007119985.1 of Marinospirillum sp. Classification (GTDB taxonomy): domain Bacteria; phylum Pseudomonadota; class Gammaproteobacteria; order Pseudomonadales; family Halomonadaceae; genus Marinospirillum. Next base: position 1,675 of record SKOQ01000193.1, on the reverse strand, counting down.
GACGCCTCTATCATGAAGTCAATCGCATGCTGGATCGTATCCAGGCCGCGCATGAAGATTTAAGGGTCGCCGCAGTCGCTTTTGAAACCCCATCCGGCATGATGATTACGGATGCGGATCAAAAAATACTGCGAGTGAATCAAGCCTTTACCGCTATCACTGGTTATCGCTTTGAGGAGGTCAGTGGTGCCACGCCCGCGCTCTTGCGTTCAGGTCGCCATGCCAAGGACTTTTATCAGAAGATGTGGCAAACCTTGCAGGAAAGGCAGCGTTGGGAAGGCGAAGTCTGGAACCGCCATAAAAATGGGCAGGTGTATCCAGAACGCCTGACCATTCAGGCCGTACTGAATCAGCAGGGCGAGGTGGCTTATTATGTCGGCAGTTTTGTTGACCTCACCGCGCTCAAAGCAGCCCAAGCAGAAGCCGAATACCTTGGATTCTATGACCCGCTCACCGGCTTGGCCAATCGCCGTTTGATGACACAAAGACTGGATGACTTTTTAAATCAGCCGACTGAAAAGTGCGACTTTGCTGCCCTGCTGTGTTTTGATCTGAGCAATTTCAAGCTGATCAATGAAAGCTATGGATATGACATAGGTGATCAGCTGCTTAAACAGATGGCCAGACGCTTACGTCATTTCTGGGGCGAGGAGGCACGCATTGGGCGTCTTGGGGATGATCTGTTTCTGACCTTACAGGAACAACTGGGCCCCACACTCGAATCCGCAACACTGCTGGCCAAAGAAAAGGCCGTACAGCTACAGGATTTTCTACAAGCCCCTTACCAACTGGAAACCAGACAAGTTCACTCAACTGTTCGTGTCGGCATCGTTTTGCTACAAGACCAACAGCAAGATGCCAGCGAACTCATTAAACAGGCTGAAATTGCACTCCAGCAGGCCAAGTTATCGCAGGAGCACCACCCCTGCTTCTTTGATGCCCAAGCCCAGCATCTCGTTCACGCTTATTTAGAAATGCAGCAGGAGATGGTTCAAGCATTGCAGGAGCAGCAATTTGAACTCCATTATCAAATACAGTGCAATGATCAGGGGGAGATTACAGGCGCTGAAGCCTTATTGCGCTGGCGGCATCCACAAAAAGGGCTGATCTCACCAGCAGAGTTCATTCCCGTTGCTGAGCGCTCACGGCTGATTTTGCCCCTAGGCAACTGGGTGCTCCACCAAGGCTGCACTGAGTTGGCTCTTTGGCAGCAGCAGCCAGCTTGTGCCACCTGGATGCTGGCTGTGAATGTCAGTGCCTTGCAGTTTCAGCAGGATGATTTTGTGGATCAAGTCAGCCAGTGTTTGCAGGCCACTCAAGCCGATCCGAAGAAACTCAAACTCGAACTCACTGAGGCCGTTTTGGTTCAAGATCTCGATGCAACCATCGCGAAAATGCAAGGACTCAAAGCTATGGGGATCAGCCTTTCTTTGGATGACTTTGGCACTGGCTATTCTTCACTCAGCTATCTACGCTCTCTCCCCATCAATCAGATTAAAATTGACCAAACCTTTGTACGCCACCTCAAAAAAGACTCGTTTGATGCCGCGATAGTGAAGAGTGTCGTGTCCTTGGGTGAAGCCTTTTGTCTGGATATTTTGGCCGAGGGTGTTGAAACCCAAGAGCAGCGAGATTTGCTGCAAGAACTCGGTTGCCGCCATTTTCAGGGCTACTT
>SKOQ01000017.1 GCA_007119985.1 Marinospirillum sp. | reverse complement strand
TCCTGTTGCTCACGGCCTGATTGAGCTAGACGTGGCTCGATATAGCGGATGGTTTCATGCCCAAAGTAGCCCACCAGTCCACCGCTAAAGCGCGGGAGTGCCGCGATGGGCGCGACCTTGAACTGCTGCTGAAAAACCTCGATCTCAGCCAGTGGGTCCTTGACCTGCTCATCGCGCAAACAAGCACCGTCACGCCAGTGCTGGATGTGATGCCCCCATACCTCGATCCGCTCATGACTGGGCAGACCGATAATCGAATAGCGCCCCCACTTTTCTCCACCTTGGACGGATTCAAGTAGATAACTATAAGGCTGCTGCGCGAGCTTCATATAGGCAGAAAGTGGCGTGTCTAAATCAGCCAGGATTTCGCGTGTCAGTGGAATGCGGTTGTAGCCTTGTGCAGCGAGCTGAGCAAAGGTATCAGGCGTCATCATGTTTATCCTATTCGATCAACAGCAGATTCGATCAACAGCAGATCGTTGAGAGAGCCCAGCATGGCATCAGGTTGGCTGAGGCTTAAATCTTCGCCATGATTATAACCGGCAGGCAGGCCAAGGCTGATAAAGCCAGCGGCGCGTGCAGCGTGGATATCATGACGTGAATCGCCGATCATCACGCTGGTGTGGGGCGAGCAACCCAAATGGTGCGCCGCATACAGCAGCGGGGCTGGGTCAGGTTTGCGTTGCAACAAGCTATCGCCACCGAGCAGCAGATCAAACTGGGTGTCCAGCTCAAATAAAGCCAGCAATGCGGGCAAATAGGCACTGGGTTTGTTGGTGATCAGCGCCAGTTTTTTGCCACACTTTTTGAGATGCTGCACACTGGCCAGCGCACCGGGCAAGAGCTGGGTCGTGTGTCCGTTCACCTGTTGGTAGTGGTGCAAAAAGGCCTGATGAAGGCGCTGCACTTCATCCGCCTCTAGGGGCAGGCTTGCGGTGTGGTCAGACCCACCTAAGGATTGATAGTGTGCAAGCGCGCACTGATGGGCCAAGCGCAGGCTGCCTTGCCCCACCCAATGCCGTACTTGATCTGGGCTGACCTGTGGCCAGCCGAGATCCTTCAATCCTAGGTTCAGTGCCAGCGCCAAGTCTCCGACTGAGTCCACCAAGGTGCCATCGAGATCAAAGGCAAAGAGCTCGGCTTGTTGCAGGCGCGCTAACAGCGCTGCATCGAGGTTGTTCATCTTTTAACCTGCGCCAGTTCTTGGCGTAAGGCAGCAATAATTGAATCATAGCGATGGGGATCGCTTGCTTGAGCGGCACCAAAGATCGCCGAGCCAGCAACAAAGCTATCCGCGCCTGCCGCAGCGACCTGGGCAATATTACCCAGACCAATACCGCCATCCACTTCAAGACGCAGCGCGTGTCCTGAGGCATCAATCATCGCTCGGGCTTGCTCGATTTTTTTCAAGGTGTGCGGAATAAACTTCTGGCCGCCGAAACCTGGGTTGACGCTCATCAAGAGCACCATATCCATCTTGTCCATCACATGTTCCATCAACTGCAAGGGTGTGGCGGGATTAAAGACCAGACCCGCTTGGCAGCCGCCGTCACGAATCATCTGCAAGCTACGATCGATATGCTCTGAAGCTTCAGGATGAAAGGTAATGCTGGTGGCGCCGGCTTCAATAAAGGCGGCAATCATCGCATCAACCGGCTTGACCATCAGATGCACATCAATCGGCGCGGTGACGCCATGATCACGCAGAGCACGACACACCATCGGGCCGATCGTTAGGTTGGGCACATAGTGGTTATCCATCACATCAAAATGCACCCAGTCTGCACCTGCCGCGAGAATATGATCCACCTCCTGGCCGAGCGAGGCGAAGTTGGCAGAAAGAATAGAAGGTGCAATCACAAAGGGGTGTAAAGATGAAGGCATAACAGAATCCATTGATGGTAAAGAGCGCCATCTTAACAAAACTTCACGCCTAAGACAGCCTCAGGAGGTGATGGATCACAGCCTCCGTGCAGAGGCCGTCTTCAAAATTTTTTCTCGCGTGCTCGGTGCAGAATCGAGGGGGCTTAAAGACTTCGCAGCCAGCCTTCGACACGTTGTACGATCCAGTGATCGGTGGTTTCAGCGCGGCGACCAAACTCAAAGTGAATGGGGAGCTGGCTGGCACGCTCGTAACCTAGACGGCGATAGATGGCTTGGCGTTCTGCGGCCCAAGCTTGTTGTTGGGCATGGCGTGGATCATAAAGATCAAGCAGGGGGGTGCGTGTCAGGCCCGCCAACGTTTGACGGAGACTGGCGGCCTCGGCCCCAGCGGGCACTTCGACTTGCAGCAGAATCAAGGCCGCATTGCTTGGCAGGCCGCCAGATTCAAGCCAAGGTTGGAGCCAGAAGACACTCTGGCCTTGCAGTACCAGCACAGTGCGTCCACGGGTTCCGGATTCGCTGAGTACCGCTCGTAAACGCGCTTCGACTTGCTCGCGCTGCTGTGCGAGCTGTGCTGTGGGATCTGGGCGCTCTGGGATTGGCGCACTGCTTTCTTCTTCTGCTGGTGCGAAGGGATCGTTGTTCGCCTGTTCTGCTTCTGTGCTGGTCTCGGTGACCAGTTGATCCAAGCGCATCAGCAGGGGGCCAGGGGGGAGCGTGCGCTCAGGCAAGCTGGAAGCCTGATAGAGGGGTAGGCTGAGCGAATAGCTATGCCAGCCATATTCAGGGAGTTGGCGTCGCAGTGGGGCAATGCCCCGTGGCCAATCTGGGTGATAGCCATCGGCGGGCAGCAGAATGATCTGTCCTTTTGGGCTGGCTGAAAGGGCTTCGATATACAGCGTGAGAAAGTGCATTGGAGTGTCACTTTCACTGGGCAAAGGGAGTTCTAATAAATCTGTCCCGCGCAATTCCTGGCGCAGGGCTTGTAGAAGCTGCTGATACTCATCCAGATGTTGGCGCTCTCTGGGAGCCTCAGTGGTTTCCTCTTCATCTGCACCAAACAGAGGATTCGCCCAGCTGGGGTTGCTCAGGAGCAGGCAAAGGAAGACACCTAGCATTCTGGCAAGGGGGTGAAGAGAAGAAGGCAATAAATGCAGCACGTCAGTGACTCCCTGTAGAGCGTAAATCATCAAATCGAGAACATGGATTCTGAGTCGGTTGGCCTCAGAAGAAAAGCCTGTTTCTGTAATTCGACTTGTTTTTGTCCCTCATCCTCTGCTGGATCAGCGCACTCAGCAGAGGTTGTCTCAGGTTGATCTTAAAGTTGGCGGACCTTCTTGAGTAGGGCATAGGCCTGTTGAATATCCTGGGCTTTCTCCGTGGCCTTTTCCAAAGCGCGATTCGTTAGGCCTTGGGCCACAAGCTTATCTGGATGGTGCTGACTCATCAGGCGGCGATAAGCGAGTTTGATCTCCTCGTCGGAGGCAGTGCTATTCAGGCCCAGCGCATGATAGGCCGCCAGTAACCCTGCTTTTTCCTGCGTAGCCTGCCCTTGGCGGTTGTATTGCTTATG
>SKOQ01000025.1 GCA_007119985.1 Marinospirillum sp. | reverse complement strand
GTCATCGCCATGATGCTGCCCTACTCGATCGCCTTTATGCTGGTCTGGGTGGCGCTGCTGATCGGCTTTTTTAGCTTTGGCATCCCACTGGGTTTTTAATCCAGTCAAAAATATCGAACACTCAAAAAGACTCTGCTTACGATAGAGGCAGAGTCTACTTTTCTACACCTGGCTTCACTGCAAATCACCTTCGCCTGTCCCACCATCGAACAGGCTAAAACAGCTTAGCATACAGCCAACACAAGCATAGCGATCTCATCGGACCTATCCCTTATGAACAACCTCAAGATAAAAAAGCCAACTTGAAACAAGCATCCTACAAAAAAATGAATGCTTTTTTATCCAACCGCATTACACTGCGCAAGGTAAATCTCTACACAGTAAACAGCCAAAATTATCATCTATAGCTATCAGGAAGAATGGGGTCAAAAATGGAAAAAAACTGGCGACTTTTCTACAGAAAAAGTGAAACCGGTGAAATTGAATTCGCTGAACTTCTCTTTATAAACGGCCATACAAGACTTAAAAGCGGCAAGGTTTTTACGCAGGGCCAAATCATGCCAGCAGAATCTTTTGAAGCCTGTACAAGCCACTTAATCAAAGAAGGCTACCAGCTAGAGCGCCAATGGTTTTTTGACCTCAGCCAATGTGACGAGTCTACTTTAATTCAGGAAATCCATTCAGTCATTTCTAATGCAAAAGAGTTCGCATCATCCAATGCACTCGCTATTATCACTGACCCTGATTTCACATCACTGAGTTTTGCGTTAAAGAACTTTGATGACATCGAATCAACCGAAGAAGATGCACTCTGGATTGTCGACAACTGGTGCGAATGGAATAAAGATTGGCGACTCGATCCAGCCTATAGATGGCTTCTCGCTTATGGAGATCCCAACCAACTGAACGACAACGAGCATAGGCGCTTTTGCTTAAGAATAAGGCAAATTTTTCTGCATCTTTTGAGATCCTATAGCAACAGCAAAGACATACTTATTATCTATACAAGTGGAAGTAATCATGGATACAGATGGTCAGCCGACTGTATGGAAGATGATCTAGCAGAGCGCCTACTAACATGGATCTGATAACATGAATCTAAGGAGCCCCTGCTTTCAACTCTGTACCACCTAGCCAAGCGCTGGATCACAAGCTCCAAGCTTACATAAGACGACAAAACTTAGATTTGTGCAAACTAAATACATACCGTGCAGATGAGCTGATAGAGCGCAGCCTGATCAGGCAGAGGAGGCTTTTCTGAAACGGCGATCACTTGATCTAGATCGAATAAAAAACCCTTCCCGGGAGGAAAGCGATCACTGTGCAGGCCATCTGCAATCAAACAACGCCAATAGAGCTGCTGCTCGCCTTCCATGTAATGCTCAACAAAACGAGACATTGCCTTATAGCAGTCTTCAGTGCTCGGCCATGGCATCATACGAACTCATTTTCAGGTCACGATTTGGTCACGTTGGCAGGAAAAGGCCAACAAAAACGAAGTAGGAAAAGTGATGTAAGCTATTGATGTTTACTGATGGTGCGGACGGAGAGACTCGAACTCTCACACCTTACGGCACCAGAACCTAAATCTGGCGTGTCTACCAATTCCACCACGTCCGCATAAATCGAAGGGAAGTTGCTGAGCAACAGGCGCGTATTATATAGAAGTTTTCGCGCCTGTCAACCCTTAAAAATTAAACCATCAAGCCGCAGGGTTTACGCTCACGTGGCTTGGCCGTCGCATCTTGATACAGGGCTTGCTCCTGCTGCAAAGCCTCACGCAGCAGCGCCTCATGCACCTTGTCATCGGCTACGGCAGTGTGCCGCTGCTGATTGATACCTAAGCGGGCGAGGAGAACTTGATCACGCTGCGCTTCTGGGTTGGCGGTGGTCAGCAGCTTATCGCCATAGAAGATGGAGTTCGCGCCTGCAAAAAAGGCCAGCGCTTGAGTTGCATCATCCATCTGCTCGCGCCCAGCAGAGAGACGCACATGAGATTGCGGCATCAGAATACGGGCAATCGCGATCATCCGCACAAAATCCAGTGGGTCCAGATCCTCGACTTCTTCCAGTGGCGTGCCCGCCACCTTAACCAGCATATTCAGCGGCACACTTTCAGGATGGGGCTGCATACTGGCGAGTTGACGCAGCAACTCCATGCGATCCTGTTCTGCCTCACCCATCCCCAAAATACCGCCACAGCAGATTTTCATCCCCGCTTCACGCACATGAGCCAGGGTTTCTAGGCGATCCTGATAAGTGCGCGTGGTGATGATATCGCCATAAAAATCAGGAGAGGTATCCAGATTATGGTTGTAGTAATCCAATCCCGCTTCAGCGAGCTGCTGCGCTTGCTGAGGCTTGAGCATACCGAGAGTCATGCAGGTTTCAAGACCCAAAGATTTAACCTGCTGGATCATATCGATGACCAGAGGCATATCGCGTTCGTGCGGCGAGCGCCAAGCCGCACCCATACAAAAACGCGTGGCACCCGCTGCCTGAGCCGCTTGCGCTTGCTGGACGACCTTAGCCATTTCAACTAGCTTTTCTTTTTCCAAGCCAGTGTTGTAGTGGGCCGATTGGGGGCAGTATTTGCAATCTTCTGGGCAACTGCCGGTTTTAATCGACATCAGCGTGGAAATCTGCACCTGATTCGGGTCAAAGTGGGCACGATGCACCGTGTGGGCTTGAAAAAGCAGATCATTAAAAGGCTGGGCAGCGAGCGCCGCAATTTCTTCGCGCGTCCAGTCATAACGCAGGTTTGCCATAAGTCGTCCTGTTAACCAAGCTGATTTTATAAGTTGACAGAGCAATCATGGAGGAGGGCGAATACCTTGTCAACCAAACTCAAGGATCGAGTTGACCAAATCAGCAGACTGACCGCCTCAAGAGCCTTTCAGCTCTGGCGCCGAAGCCGTTGGCTGATGGCAGGCGAGTGTCTTTTTTGTCATCAACCTGTCATGGGGCCGCAGGATATCTGCCTGTCTTGTCGACAAGCACTGCCTGAAGCCAAGCCACGCTGCATGCTCTGCGCTGAAATTCTTCAGCCTGATGCGCAACACCTACTTGATGAGCAAGCACCAATAATAGAGCGTCCTTCTTTTTTACAGCTGCCATCCACTCAAGCACGTCAAGCCTGCTGCCCAGCCTGCCAAAGGCACCCACCCAGCTATGATCAGCTCACGGTGCTCTGGCCTTATGAGCAGCCGCTGGATCGCCTCATGCTGCGCTTTAAATATCGGCAAGATCTAAATGCTGGAGGCTTATTTTTAGACTGGCTAGAAACCAAGATACAGCCGCAGGGCCACTGGTCTTTAGTCAGCATTCCAGCGCATCGGGCCAGAAAACGCCAACGAGGGATAGATCCACCGGCGTGGATTGCACAGCGCTTAGCGCGGATGTGGCAGCAGCCTTATCAATCCCAGTGGTTAATGCGCATCAAAGAGACACCGAGCCAGCAAAAACTGAGTCGTCATCAGAGGCTGAGTAATCCACAGGGCGCTTTTTTGGCCCATCCCGCTGTTGCTGGACAGTCTTGCCTGCTGATTGATGATGTCGTCACCACTGGTTCGACACTCCACTGGGCGGCAAAAGCTTTAAAAGCTGCTGGTGCGCAACAGGTTGAGGCTTTGGCGCTAGTGAAGGTCGATCACGCTGATGCGCGACATCCCTAGAGAGGCGAACGACCAAGCAGCATATCGACCAGCGTCTGCGCCAGATCTTCAGGCCGCAAGGGTCCATCAGGGCGATACCACTGTACAGTCCAGTTCAGCGCACCTAGGGCGAGACGGCGACGCAACCCCTGATCATCTGGAACCAAACCGGCCTGCTGGCATTCATAGATGACTTCTCGCCAGATGGATTCATAGGCATCGCGTAACTCAACCAAGTGAGCGCGCGAGAGATCCGTCAGGCTGCGCCATTCATAAATCGCAACCACGTGGGCATCACGATCTTGCAATAAGGTCGATAAATGGGCTTGCGCAAGAGCATGCAATCGCTCTTCAGGCGTCTGTGCTTCACAAAGGGCTTGACGGGCGATTTCCATGGCATGCAACATGCCAGACTCAATGACCGCAAAGAGAATTTCTTGTTTGTCTTTGAAGTGATGGAACAGGCTACCAGATTGAATCCCCATCTCGGCCGCAAGAGTGCGTACGGTGGTGGTTTCATAGCCTTGATCACAAAACAGCCGCGCTGCAATGGCGACTAGCTCTTGTCTTCTTTTGGAGTTTTTGTTTTTATTCATAAAAGTGAACGAGCGCTTACTTGTTTTGGTTCGATGGAACGACAAACTACCTTGAGTCAAGCGCGAGGTCAAGCTGCGCCACAAGGCAAGTCATGAGATGGGAGGCAACAATGGATTTACAAAGGCAAGGAGCTAAAGACCATCAAAAGACGAACTTGATTGCTCAGCCCCTTACGCCCTCCGATTCTCTCCATTTCGGTGTTCAAGGTGTGGTGAACCTTTGGCTCTCACTGCCAAGATGCCTTCTTTTGCTGGTACTGCTCCTTGGTGGGATCACGCCCGCTTGGGCTTTAGCTGGGCACCCTGGTTTTATCGCACCGGAGCTGAGCGATCAACGCGCCCACTTTGATCAACACTATCAGCTCTTAAGACGTGGTGAACTGCCACCGCTGGATCGTCCTTTAGCCGAGCTGGGAGACTACCCTCTCGCCCCTTATTTAGAGCATCAACGCCTAAGAAACCTAATTGCCTACCAGCGTTTCTCTCCTCAAGAACTGGCTAGCTTTATCGAACAGCATCCTCACACCTTGATGGCACAAGATTTACTCAATATGGCGCTAGACCAAGCCCCTGAATCGGCTTGGCCTGAACTGATTCTTCTAAGCCGCACCCAAGGACATCGTCTCTCGCGCCAGCAAGAATGTCGCTTTTTGGCAACGCAAGCCGAGCCGAACTGGTGGCAGATCACTCGCGCCAAGCTTTTATGGCAACAAGGCCACCCCTTGCCTGAGGCGTGCCAGTTTCTAACTAGCTTGCTCGAGGGCCGCCAACTACTGACACCCGAAGACTATGCGCAAGCCAGCATGCAGCTATTGATGCAAGGCCAGCGCGATGCTGCCCTTCAGCTGGCGACACACACCTCACCCGAAGCACTGGCCTTTTTCCAATTTTGGCACCACTACGGGCGCAGCCTCGCCTCTTTACGCCCTCGCCTACTGGATGCTTCATCAGACAACCTCGATGCAGCTTGGCACTTTGCTGAATGGGCTGAGCAGCTTCTACTACAACGCCTGAGCCACAGCCTGCGTCAATCACCAAGCACGACTCTGGCCTTGGCCGAGGACTTAGCCGTGCAAGGCCTGCTCAGCGAGGCGCATCTTGCTCAGCTGCAACAGCAGCAGGCCATCACCTATGCCGCCAGTACCGCAAGCGAGGCTTTGGTGCTCTTTGCTAAGATTCCTGCCGACTATTTAGAAGCCCCCGGTTGGCAATGGTATGCTCGCACCCTGCTGCGCCATGAGCGCTGGGAGGCGCTCACCCAGATCATCACCAGTATGCCGGAAGATTTGCAACAGCAAAGCGAGTGGCGTTATTGGCTGGCAACGGCTTATCAGCAGCTGGATCAACCCGCCTTAGCCTTGCCGCTCTATGCCAATCTAGCGCGTGAGCGCCACTACTATGGCTTTCTTGCCGCACGCGATTTGGGGATCACTCCACGGATGAATGATCGCACGCCCCTTCCTGATCCTCTTCAGCTCCAGCAGCTGATGGACGAGACTGGCTTTCAACGCAGCCACGAGCTCTTTCAGCTAGGTTATCTACATGAGGCACGACGCGAGTGGTTTTTTGCCGTGCGCCAACTCAACACTGATCAGCGCTTGCAAGCGGCTTGGCTCGCCCAGTTTTGGGGCTGGTATGAACTCAGTGCGCGCACAGCCAACGCGGCGGACTCTCACGCCTTACAGCTACGATTTCCTTTGGGGCATCTCGATGAACTACAGCTGCTAGCCGCACAACATCAGATTGATCCCGCCTTGGTTTTGGCGCTGATTCGCAAAGAAAGTATTTTCAGCCCTGACGCCCGATCTTCTGCTGGCGCCCTAGGTTTAATGCAAGTGATGCCACGCACTGGACAGCAGGTTGCCCATCAAATGCGGCTCAGCAGCCGTTCTGCGCCAGACTTGCTGGATCCGAGCATCAATCTGCCCATCGGTGTGTTTTATCTCAGCCAACTGCTCGATCGCTTTCAGCAGCAACCTGCGCTCGCTGCCGCTGCTTATAATGCCGGCCCCAATCGTACTCAGCGCTGGATCACCGAATTGGGAGCGGAGATCACACCCCTCTGGGTGGAACGCATTACCTATGGTGAAACTCGTGATTACGTGAAAAGCCTGCTGGCTTTTCAGGAGGTCTATCGTTGGTTATTGGAACAACAACCTCACTCATTGCTGGCTTATCGGCTCCAAGAAGAAGGGCCTGCTGATGAATAGCGGATCAATAAAAGCCAAGCTCCTTGTGCTTTTTTTCTGTAAAATGAAGTCTAAAATTCAGGGAGCCTCTCATTAACACCCTAGGCGTCGTCGTGAAGCTGAGGTTTCTTAGAGAGCCTCTGATTAACGTCATGAGCGCAGGTCAGGCAAGGCGAAACTGGACGAAAAAGCGGAGTTTACATGGAGTCAATGAGCATTTTGAGGCCAAGTTCAACACAGCATAGTAGTTAATCAGAGGTTTCTTAGGCGCTTACTTTAATCAGGGTATTAATCATGTCTTCTCAAATCCAAGCCACTTCTTTGTCTGGCATTGGTGATTGCGGTCAGTGCGCTACGCCACTGGATTTTGAATTCAGCTTTGCTTACCAGCCGATTGTGGACATCCAGCAGCAGAGCATCTGGGGCTATGAGGCTTTAGTGCGCGGCCCAGAAAAACAAGGCGCCGGATGGGTGCTAGAGCAGGTGAATGACGATAACCGCTATGCTTTTGATCAGGCTTGTCGCGTCAAAGCGATTTCCTTAGCGGCGCAACTGGGGCTCGATTCGATTTTAAGCATTAATTTTTTGCCTAATGCTGTTTACGAGCCGGCGCATTGTATTCGCAGCACCTTGCAAGCGGCCAAAGCGGTGAACTTTCCGATAGAGCGGATTATGTTTGAAATTACCGAATCCGAGCGCGTTCATGATCCAGCTCACCTCACTAATATCTTTGAGCACTACCATCAACAAGGCTTTTTGACCGCACTGGATGATTTTGGAGCTGGGCATGCCGGTCTGACCCTCCTGTCTAAGTTTATCCCACAGCTGATGAAGCTGGATATGGAGTTAGTACGCGATGTCACGCTCCATCCAACCAAGCAGATTATTGCGCGCAGCTTGGCGGACCTATGCCAAAAGTTGAATATCACTTTATTGGCTGAAGGCGTAGAAACAGCAGAAGAAATGCGTTTTTTTGCTGATCTTGGCGTCACGCTGATGCAAGGCTACTTTTTTTCACGCCCTGAATTTGAGCAACTCCCCCAAGTCGATTGGCAAAAATGCGCGCCCTAACCTAAACGTCTCAGACCTTTTCGCAAGGATGCAGCGCTGTGCTCACCTCTTTTCTTCGACCACTGCTCGATCCCTTTACTCTGCTACTGATGCTATTGGTGCTGCTGGCCTCTCTCTGGCCAGCAAGCGGTCAGGCTGCTCTCTGGGTGGCGGGCCTCACCAGCGCGGCGATCAGTCTGCTATTTTTCCTGCATGGCGCGCGTTTATCACGCCAAGCCTTGTGGAATGGACTCACCCATTGGCGTTTGCATGGCTGGATCCTTGGCTGCACTTTTATCGGCTTTCCTCTGTTGGTCTTACTTGGGCAACCGCTGCTGCGGCCTTGGCTCGGCGAGGGGTTATGGCAAGGGCTACTCTATCTAGCCGTTCTCCCTGGCACAGTGCAATCTGCCATCGCCTTTACTGCCATCGCCAGAGGCAATTTGGCGGCCGCCATCTGCAGCGCCTCAGCTTCAAGCTTTATTGGTCTGCTCCTAACACCGCTTTTAGTGCAGCTTGTGCTCAACACGCAAGGCGATGCCTTTCCTTTTTGGCCCGCAGTGGGTGGCATCAGCCTTCAGCTTCTGCTCCCTTTTGTGATTGGCCATCTATTGCGCCCTTGGATCGGCACTTGGGTACAAAGCCAACAAAGCTGGCTGAAAAGAGTCGATCAGGGCAGTATTTTGCTGGTCGTTTACAGCGCCTTCAGTGCCGCAGTGGTCGCCGGACTCTGGCAGAGTGTGAGCCTGATGCAACTACTGGGTCTTACGCTCATCTGCTGCCTGCTGCTCGCGCTGGTGTTGGTGGGCACGCGCTGGATCGCTCGGGCACAGGGTTTCTCGCGCGAGGATGAAATCACATTGGTCTTTTGCGCCTCGAAAAAAAGCCTAGCGACCGGCGCGCCAATGGCGCCCTTTATTTTCGTTGGCGCGGCAGCTGGGCCGGTCCTGCTTCCGCTGATGATTTATCACCAAATTCAGCTGGTGGTCTGCGCTTATCTGGCACAAGACTATGCACAGCGCCCGATCAAACACGATAACGCTGCCCTGTCGCCAACAGGTGAAAAAAACTAGCCCTCCACGCTTATTCCGACTAAGATACTCGGGTATTTGTTTGTGATTCCATCATATCAAGGAGTAAGTTATGACAGTACAAGTGGGTGAAACCCTCCCGAATATCGAACTGCGTGTGATGGGTGCCGAAGGCCCTGAAGCCGTTCAGACTGCTGATTTATTTGCTGGCCGCAAGGTCATCCTGTTCGCCGTTCCCGGTGCCTTCACTCCTGGCTGCTCCATGACCCACCTGCCTGGCTATGTTGCGCTGGCAGATAAGATCAAAGCCAAGGGCATCGATGCCATTATCTGTACCTCTGTCAATGATGCCTTTGTGATGGATGCTTGGGGCAAGGCGCAAAATGCAGAAGAGATCATCATGTTGGCAGATGGCCTCGGCCATTGGGCTGAAGCCGTTGGCCTCACTCAAGATTTAGCAGGTCCCCAACTGGGTCTGCGTAGCCAGCGCTATGCCATGCTGATCAACGACGGCCAACTGGAACTGCTGAATATTGATCCGAAGGGAATCGATCTCAGCAGCGCCGAAACTCTGCTGGCCGCGATCAGCTAAACTCGCTCTATGACCCCCCAGCCGCATCTGCAGGTGGATGCGGCTCCTTTCAATAGACTATTTCTTGCCCCAGAATCCATCCAATTAAATCATTTAATGATTGCGATCAATATTCAAACTTAGACAAACCCACCTTCAGCGTCCATGCTGTAGTCAGGGTCAAGGCTTGGCCCAAAGCCTCACTCAATCAGCCGCGCGCTGAAATGAGCCGCTTGATTTTCCAAGCCGTCAAAAAGTAGTGATAGGAGTCGCAAGATGAATGATAAAACAACACCTCAAGGACAATGCCCAGTCATGCACGGCAGCCGCACCAAGCGCGCTGGTGGTGGCGGTGGCGCGCAAGACTGGTGGCCAGAACAACTCAACCTCCATATTCTCCACCAACACACCCCTGCTTCTAATCCGCTCGGTGCAGATTTTAACTATGCCGAAGCTTTTAAAAATCTGGATCTGCAAGCGGTCAAAAAAGATCTCGCTGAGGTCATGACCCAATCGCAAGATTGGTGGCCAGCAGACTATGGCCACTATGGCCCGCTGATGATTCGTATGGCTTGGCACGCCGCCGGGACCTATCGCACCGCAGATGGGCGTGGTGGTGCCTCGACGGGTAACCAGCGTTTTGCACCGATCAACTCCTGGCCTGACAATGGCAACCTCGATAAAGCACGACGCCTGCTCTGGCCCATCAAGAAAAAGTATGGCAATAGCCTCTCTTGGGCTGACTTGTATATTCTGGCGGGGAATGTCGCGCTAGAAAGCATGGGCTTTCAGACCTTTGGCTTTGCCGGTGGCCGCCAAGATATTTGGTCGCCTGAAGAAGATATCTACTGGGGTGCGGAAACCGAGTGGCTCGCCACCAGCGACAAGCCCAACAGCCGCTACTCAGGTGAGCGAGATCTAGAGAACCCTCTGGCTGCCGTACAGATGGGCCTCATTTATGTGAACCCAGAAGGCCCAGATGGGCAGCCTGATCCTCTGGCTTCAGCCAAGGACATCCGCGAAACCTTTGCCCGCATGGCAATGAATGATTATGAAACCGTTGCCCTGACCGCCGGTGGCCATACCTTTGGTAAAGCGCATGGCGCTGGCGATGCGGCCCATGTTGGTCCAGAACCAGAAGCAGCCGCAATTGAAGAAATGGGCTTTGGCTGGAAAAGCAGCCATGGTAGTGGCAAGGGTCGCGATACCATCACCAGTGGCATCGAAGGCGCCTGGACACCCCACCCCACGCAATGGGATATGGGCTACTTTGATGTGCTGTTTGGCTATGAGTGGGAGCTGGTCAAAAGCCCCGCTGGCGCTTGGCAGTGGGAAGCTAAGGGGCTGAAAGAAGAAGATCACGCGCCTGATGCCGAAGATGCCCAGCAAAAAGTCCGCATCATGATGACCACTGCCGACATGGCGATGCGCGAAGATCCAGAGTACCGCAAAATCTCTGAGCACTTCCATCAGAACCCAGCAGAGTTTGCCGATGCCTTTGCACGCGCCTGGTTTAAGCTGACCCACCGCGATATGGGCCCCAAAGCCTGCTACCTCGGTGCCGAAGTCCCACAAGAAGATCTGATTTGGCAAGACCCAGTACCGGCTGTCGATCATGTGCTGATTGATCAGCGCGATATTGCCCTGCTCAAACAGCAACTGCTGGCATCTGGTCTCACACACCAAGAGCTGATTGCCACAGCCTGGTGTTCTGCTGCCACCTTCCGTGGCTCTGACAAGCGTGGTGGCGCCAATGGTGCACGCATTCGTCTGGCACCACAAAAAGACTGGGAAGCCAATGAGCCTGCACAGCTGGCTAAGGCACTGGATCAGCTTGAAGCCATTCAGACAGCCTTTAATGCAGCCCAGTATGGCGGTAAAAAAGTGAGCCTGGCTGATCTGATTGTGCTAGGTGGTGCCGCTGCCATTGAAGCCGCCGCAGCCGCAGCCGGTACACCAATAGAGGTTCCCTTTGTACCAGGGCGTACTGATGCCAGCGCCGAGCAGACAGATGTCGAATCTTTTGAAGTGCTCAAACCCGAGGCCGATGGCTTCCGTAACTATCGCCGCGCCAACTTCACCGTTTCGGCTGAAGAAATGCTGGTCGATAAAGCCCAGTTGCTCGGCTTGAGCGCACCAGAAATGACGGTCTTGGTCGGTGGTTTGCGCAGCTTGAATGTCAATCATGGTGGCAGTGCTCTGGGCGTCCTCACCGAACGTCCTGGACAACTCAGCCAGGATTTCTTTGTCAATCTGACCGACATGAGCATCGCTTGGCAACCCAGTGCGCAACAGGCCGGAACCTTTGAAGGCCGTGATCGCAGCACCGGTGCAGTTAAGTGGACGGCCTCACGCGTGGATCTGGTCTTTGGCTCCAACTCCCAGCTGCGTGCCTTGGCCGAGGCCTATGCACAGGATGATGCACGCTGGAAGTTCGTCAAAGACTTTGTTGCCGCTTGGAACAAGGTGATGAACGCCGATCGCTTTGATCTTGGCTAACAAACCCGCTTTGAGGCTCAAGCAACAGTGTGGACCTCAGGGTATCAACAGGGTGGCCTCAGAGCCATCCTGTTTTAGTTGATCACCCCAATCACCCGTTTATTTAAGCATGAGGCTTTTCTTTGCTGCGCCAATGTATCATTATTTATCTTTCCTTTTCGATTTGTAGCCAGCTAAGTTCATCTACCTAGCAAAATCGCACACCATCATGGATGATCAGGAAGAGTATGCGCTCAGATAAACCTCTATTACCCCGCCCTATCTCACACCCGCTGCACAAGCTTGTTGCACTGGTGGTGCTGATGCTCACCTTGCTGTTTCTTGGCATGGGCATCGATCTTCGTCACACAACGCAAGAAGTCCGCGCTCAATCTCAACATCTGGCCGATGTGATTGCCCTGCAGTTTGATGGCGATATCGCCCGTTTTACGCAGCTACTCGATCTCGTTGAATCCCGAATGGCCCTACAGCCACATTCTCCTCTACAAACCCAAGACTGCACACCTGTGTGGACAGCAGAGCTGAATCAGCTTGTCGAACATTTTCGCGGTGTCTATGCCATTAATTATTTTGATGCGCAAGGCAGACTCGTCTGCTCAACACAAGGGCAGCTTAGTGTCGAGATTGGTGATCGCGCCCATTTTATTCATCTGCGCGATCAAGTGTTCTCTCACGATGGCTTTACCCGCCCGATGCGCGCCCGTACAGGTCATCAGGAGGTCGTCGGTCAGCTCAGACGCTTGGAAACACCCGAAGGTGAGTTTCTTGGTATGCTGAGCTTATTGACTCAACTTGACTATTGGCGTGGTCAGCTGGCTCTGCATGAATGGCAACAACCCGCACAGGTGTATGTTCTGCTTGATCTACCTGACGGCCAATCTGCCGAACAGCTGGCCGAGCTCCCACTGGCCAGTCGCGTATCAAGCTCACCGCCTCCAGC
>SKOQ01000094.1 GCA_007119985.1 Marinospirillum sp. | reverse complement strand
TGCCCATCACTAGGCTCACCAACATCAGCACCAGCGCGAGCACAGGATTCAGGGTTTCAAATTCAGTTGGCATTGACATCATCTTACTCCTTTAATGGGGTGTAACCTGTCTATAGCAAGCCCCATGCCAGCCCATCTTTAATATTAAGACCATGAAATAAAAGGAATTTTTAAAAAGAGCTGCTTTCCAGCACGCAACTTTATGCCAGAACTGACAGACAGCTACGACATATCTGTCATCCAAAGTAAAAGGCAATAGCGCTTCAAGGCATCGTTGAATTGGCTGACTCACAAGAGACCTGTTCACAAGGCGGCCAATGCGCCAGTCACAAGTGCCATTCTCCGCTATGCTTGACTCTGCAGAAATGGACTCATTAAAAAATCCACAACACCCAGCTTGGCACTCAAATCCAAAATATGAATATCAATCTTAAACACTTACATTACTTCTGGTTGATCGCCCGTGAAGGCTCAATTGCTCAGGCGGCCGAGCGGCTGGATTTGGCACCACAAACACTCAGTGCTCAGCTGGCCTCTCTGGAAACCCATCTTGGGCAGACACTTTTTCGGCGGGCGCATCGACGCTTGCAGATGACCGATTCAGGCCAATGGCTCTATCGCTATGCTGAACAAATTTTTGCGCTGGCTGAAGAAATGGAAACTGGTTGGACGCAGCGTGAGCCTCAAGCACCGATTCAATTAACAGTCGGCGTGGCGGCTTCTATCCATAAACTGATTGCCTACCAGCTGATTCAGCCTGCCTTGTCGCTGGATCGCCCCATCCATTTACGCTGCCATACGGGGCAGACCAGTGATTTTATTCTGGCACTCAAAAAGCAGCGCCTCGATGTGCTGCTCACGGATCAACTCCCACAAGCGATCACAGAAACCGACTGGGTGATCACCGAGCTGTTGCGCAGCCCAATCAGCCTTTTTGCCGCAGAGCCTCTTGCATCACGCCTCAAGGCTGATTTTCCAGCCAGTTTGCACCAGCAGCCTTTACTGGCCACTTCCTATACCACGCCTTACTTTCAGCAGTTGATGCTCTGGTTTCAACAGCATCAAATCACACCCGGCTTTGTAGCTGAAATTGATGACAGCGCCTTGATTAAGGTCTTTGGTCATCATGGACAAGGGCTCTTTGCTGCGCCTGCGGCAATTCGCGCTGAAGTCTGTCGCCAGTATCAAGTCAAAGAGCTGGCTCGCTTGGATGGCGTGAAGGATGTGATCTATGCCCTGTCACGCCGTGCCAGCACTCAGCATTTGGGTGTTCAGGCAATCCTTCAGGCCAACACATCGAAAAAATCAGATGATCTGGCAGATTAAACCTGTTTATTTCTGTTTATGGATTGACTAGAGTCTGACTACACCAGCTCAGTTGAGAGGAGGTCGAGATGAAAACCGTCCACAAGTATCGCTTAGAGCATGACAACACCCAGCATCAGCTTAAACTGC
Organism: Marinospirillum sp.; assembly: GCA_007119985.1. Lineage (GTDB taxonomy): Bacteria > Pseudomonadota > Gammaproteobacteria > Pseudomonadales > Halomonadaceae > Marinospirillum. Next base: position 11,106 of record SKOQ01000094.1, on the reverse strand, counting down.
GTGAGGGCTACCGTGTCGTTCACAGTGCCTATCTGGTCACTGAAAAAGCTGTTTTTGTCTGGATTGAAGTGCCGCTGGATCTGTCTCTGCCCGAGCAGAATATTGCTTTGCGCGTGTTTCGTACCGGCGAGGCGATCCCGAAATCCTTTGATTATCTCGCCTCGGCGATTGATGATTTTGGGCCAGAGGCTTATCACATCTACCGTGCGCAGGAGGCACTGGTCTCTGTCGCCGCCTAATCACATCACTGTTTGCATCTTCAGGTTCACAGCTCTTTGGCCAGCTTGATGCTGGCCTTTTTTGTGCACATTGATCTAGGCATGAACTGACAGATTAGGAGCTGACTGACAGGTTAAGGACTAACAGAGAGATAGAAGGGAAAGAGCCAGGGTATCACCACCACGGATAAGCCCAGCACCGCCAAGCTCAGCGGCACACCAATCTTCACAAAATCAGTAAAGCGATAGCCGCCCGGACTCAACACCAAGGTGTTCACCGGTGAAGAAACAGGCGTCATAAAGGCAGCCGAAGCCGCAATCGCCACGGTCATGGCAAAAGGATAGGGCGATAGACCCAGCGTTAAGGCACTGCTGACCGCAATCGGAGCGAGCAAAATCGCCGTTGCGGTATTGGAAATAAAAAGGCTGGTTACCGAGGTCAGCACAAACAGCGCGGCCATCAAACCTCGCGGCCCCAGTTGGTCGGCCAGCTGCACCAAAGCCTCAGCCGCCATCGGAATACCACCCGTTTTTTGCAAGGCCGTGGCAAAAGGCAGCATCCCCACGATCAACACCAAACTTGGCCAATGAATAGATTGATAGGCGCGGTTCATACTCAGGCAACCAAAGGCCCCCATCAAGACACAGGCAATCAGCACCGCCAAGAGATTCGGCACCCAGCCAGTGACCATCAACACCACCATCACCGCTAAAGCCAACAGCGCAAGAGGCGCTTTACTGGCATTGGGCACTTCTGATGCCGCCTCGCGTGGCAGGCCCAGCACAATATAGTCACGACTGCGACTGAGTTGCTGAATCGCCTTCCAGCTGCCCGCCACCAGCAAGGTATCTGAGGGCTTGAGTTTTTCTTCTACAAAAATGCCGGGCAGAGGCTCGCCATGACGTCTTAGACCCACCACATTCAAGCGATGGCGACTGCGAAAACCCAGTTCTAAAATACTGCGCCCCGGTAAGGAGGATTCAGGCAGCAGCGCGACTTCTGCCAGACCCAGCTCGTGCTGATGCTCGGCATAGTAGGAGTTATTCAGATGCAGAGGCAGCAATCCCAGTTGCTCAAACTGGCTCGGGTTACTCAGCTGGGGATCAGCCAGATCAACCAGCAGCAGGTCATTCTCATGCAGCAGGGTACTGGGTGAGGCCATCAGCAATTGCTGGCGTAAATGATGACGGCGCTCGATCGCTATAATATTGATGCCGTGTTCTTGACGTAAAGACAGAAGATTCAGCGGCTTATTAGCCAAGGGGGAGCCAGGCAATACGCGCAGACGGCGCTCACGATGACTCAACTGATAGCGCTTGGCGAGATCATCCAGACTGACTTCAACACCACTGGGTTGCACACTCTCATGGGGCTGTAACCAGCGGCGCGCCACCAGCATATAGAGAATCGCCATCAGCAACACCAGCACACCCACAGGAGCGAAGGCAAAAAAGTGAAAGCCCTCAAAACCCTGACGCATCAATTCAGCATGCACAATCAAATTCGGCGGTGTGGCCACCAGAGTCATCATGCCGCTGATCAAAGCCGCAAAAGCCAGCGGCATCATTAAGCGACTGGTTGGCAACTGTAAACGCTGCGCGATACCCAGCACGACAGGAATAAAGATCGCCACAATGCCGGTTGAACTCATCACCGAGCCAAGCAGGTTAACGGCCAGCATCAGCAGCACCAGCAGGCGTATTTCACTGGCCCCCGCCGCTTTGACCAGCCAATCACCCAGATGATACGCCACGCCGGTGCGCACTAGCCCTTCACCGATCACAAAAAGACCAGCAATCATCAGCACACTGGCTTCGCTAAAGCCGCCCAGCGCTTCTTCTAGCGTCAGTACGCCAGTCAGCGGCAAGGCAATCAGCGCCAGCAGGCCAACCATATCCATACGGGGCTTATTGAGACTGAACATGACGATACAGGTCAGTAGTAAGCCAAGGGTGATGAGAAGATCAGTGTTCATCAAGCGTCTCTTGTTGAGATCAAAGGAAAGGCCCCAAACACAAACACGGCCCTCGTTGTCACGAGAGCCGTGTTGCGGATACTACAAAGAAATTTAGAGCTGACGTAGCTGCTCTTGCTGTTCTTTTAGCTTCACACTGGCTGCGGCCGCTTCTACCTTGCGCGCCCGTTCCTTATCGACCACCGCCGCTGGGGCTTTACTCACAAAAGCCTCATTGCTGAGCTTGGCCTCGATACGCTGTACTTCTTGCTCCAGCTTATCGATTTCTTTTTGCAAGCGCGCGATTTCCGCATCCTGATCGATAAAGCCCGCAAGAGGCAGGTGGATTTCCATCTGCCCAACCAGCTGCATCGCGCTCAAGGGTAAGTCTTCTTCTGCCAAGGCAATCGATTCCAGCTTGGCCAGCTTTTGTAATGAAGCGCGCTGATCCTCTAAACGACGCTGATCCTCATCACTGGCATTGTGGATCAACACCGGCAGAGCCTGTCCAGGTGGGATATTGTTGATCGCACGCAGCTCGCGCACAGCTAAGATCACCTGCTTCATCCATTCAATATCCGCCACAGCGGCCTGATCGCTTGCCGTGTTATCAGATTGCGGCCAGGGCGCTTGCATCAGCGTGGCCCCTTCAACACCAGCCAGATCTTTTACCCGCTGCCAGATTTCTTCAGTGATAAAAGGCATCATCGGATGACCCAAGCGCAGGATGGATTCCAGCACCTGCACCAGCGTGCGGCGCGTTCCGCGTAAACGCTCAGCACTGGCCTGCTTATCCCACAACACTGGCTTAGACAGCTCTAGATACCAGTCGCAGTATTCGTTCCAGACAAACTCATAGTAGGTTTGCGCGGCGAGATCAAAGCGGTAGTTTTCTAGATGGCGCGTGAGGGTGGCTTGGGTTTCTTGCAAGCGTGCCAAAATCCAGCGATCAGCCAGCGTCAGTTCGACTTCACCTTGCTGCTGACCACAGTCTTCTCCCTCGGTATTACTGAGCACATAGCGCGCCGCATTCCAGATCTTGTTACAGAAATTACGGTAGCCTTCTAGACGCTTCATATCCCAGTTGATATCCCGTCCTGTCGAGGCCATCGCCAACAGAGTAAAACGCAGCGCATCAGTGCCATGTGCACCTATGCCTTCGGGAAAGGCTTTTTCGGTTTGCTTGGCAATTTTTTCTGCCAGCTGCGGCTGCATCAGGCCACTGGTGCGCTTTTCCAGCAGGCTCGGCAGATCAATACCGTCAATCATATCCAAGGGATCGATCACATTGCCTTTGGATTTGGACATCTTCTGCCCATTCTCGTCACGGATCAAACCCGTGACATAAACCGTTTTGAAGGGCACCTGATCCGTAAACTTCAGCGTCAGCATGATCATCCTGGCGACCCAGAAGAAGATGATATCAAAGCCAGTGACCAGCACATTCGTGGGGTGGAAAGTCTCCAGCTCAGGCGTCTTCTCTGGCCAGCCTAGCGTGCCAAAAGTCCACAGGCCGGAACTAAACCAGGTATCCAGTACATCGCTATCCTGTTCGAGGCTGACGTCATCACCAAGGTTATACTTGCGGCGTACGGCTTCTTCGCTCTGCGCCACATAGATATTGCCGCTTTCATCGTACCAGGCTGGAACACGGTGGCCCCACCACAACTGGCGAGAGATACACCAGTCTTGAATATCACGCATCCAAGCAAAGTACATATTTTCGTACTGCTTGGGCACAAACTCGATCTGGCCTTCTTCAACTGCTTTGATCGCTGGCTCCGCTAAGGGCGCAATTTTGACAAACCACTGGTCGGTCAGCAGCGGCTCGATGACGACGCCAGAACGGTCACCATAGGGCAGGGTGTTGTTAATGCTTTCCACCTGCTCCAACAGGCCCAGCGCGTCCATTTCGGCAACCAGCTTCTTGCGTGCGGCAAAACGATCTAAACCCTGGAAGAGGGCGGGGAGTGTGGGATCCACTTCTTCGTTCGGCGTGCCATCTAGATTAAACACTTCGGCCTGTTCACGAATCGCCGCATCGATGGTCATCACATTGATCAGTGGCATCTGATGGCGCTTGCCAACCTGATAGTCATTAAAATCATGTGCAGGGGTGATCTTAACGCAGCCAGAGCCCTTCTCCATCTCGGCATGCTCATCGGCCACGATGGGGATACGTCGCCCAACCAGCGGCAGGATAATCTCCTTGCCAATCACTGAGGCATAGCGCTCATCTTTAGGATTGACCGCCACACAAGTATCACCGAGCAAGGTTTCTGGACGGGTGGTGGCCACCACCAGATAATCCTTGCCATCGGCGGTTTTCACACCATCAGCCAGCGGGTAGCGGAAGTGCCAGAACTGGCCTTGCTGTTCTTTATTCTCGACTTCCAGATCCGAAATCGCAGTATGCAATTTAGGGTCCCAGTTCACCAATCGCTTACCACGATAAATCAAGCCTTCGTCATACAGGCGGATAAAAACCTCCTGCACCGCCTTATAAAAGCCTTCATCCATAGTGAAGCGTTCGCGCTCCCAATCAACCGAAGCGCCTAAACGACGGAGTTGGCGGGTGATGGTGCCGCCAGATTCTTCCTTCCACTCCCAGACCTTCTCAAGAAACTGATCACGCCCGAGATCATGGCGAGTTTTGCCTTCTTCTGCCGCCAGCTTGCGCTCCACCACCATCTGCGTCGCAATACCAGCATGGTCCGTGCCGACCTGCCAGAGGGTGTTTTTCTGCTGCATGCGCTGCCAGCGTGTCAGGGTATCCATAATCGAGTCCTGAAACGCATGCCCCATATGCAAACTGCCAGTGACGTTTGGCGGCGGGATCATGATGCTGTAGCTCTCGCCCTCACCACGAGGACGGAAATAGCCCTGCTCTTCCCATTCTTTGGCCCAGCGTTGTTCTATATCGGCAGGTTGGTAGGTCTTATCCAGTGAAGGCTCAGGTTTGCTGGTCATCAGTGTATCCGTTAATCGCGAAATAAAGAGAGGTCGCCATAGCGCTTGGCAACACCCAACGGGCGGCGCAGATCAGCAACAAAAAAAGCGATCAGGCAAGGCCGTCAAGGGTGACATAAAGGAGCGATTATAGCTGTTTTCCATGCTTGAAGGGAGGGTCAACGCAAGACAGACTGAAGATCATCTGACCAGAAGCGACCTACTCTGTCATCAATCGACCTACGCTTTGTACGCATTTGCATACATGCTTGCGCTATAAAAGCAGCAATATACTGTATCTGGCTTGATCAAAATCAATTTAAAAATACAAGCCACTGTTTAATATAAGATTTATTTTTTGCGCTTCTTTATAGGCCGCGCAGCCCCCTCTTTTATTTTGCGCTCAGGCCTTCTATTCTACATACGTCATCAGGGAGCAAGGACGAGGGACGCACAAGATGACAAGGAGCAGTGGATGCGCAGGTTTCCAAGGAGTGAAACCGCCAAGGACTCAGGAAGGAGTCAACTCAGGAAGAGTCGAGGGAGGCGAGGTGCAAGGAAGCGAGGACAGCGCCATTGAGTTCTGATCAGGATATCAGACAAGCAAGGAGCGGCGATCAAGGAAGATAACGGGCGACCCACGAGGTCGCCCTTATTTTTTTGTGCTTTCCACACCCCAAAACAACACCCCGCCTGACGCTGAACCCACCCACTATGCTATGATGCGCTCCTGTTGGTGCAGCACTGAGTTTCTACTGTATAAGCCTGATGCTCACAAGCACCTTGTTGCCTATCAAGATGGTCTTATCAAGATAGCCTGATCAAGCCTGTACACTCATCTCATGCCTATTTTCTTTTACGCTCAGTCTTTATTCTTACGCCACCCTTGGATGCTCCGCTTGGTGCTACTGGTCCTCCTCACCCTCGTGAGCTGGATAGCCCCATCGGTTCAGGCCCATGATGTGCGCTTTTACACTCAGCCACTTACCAGCAGCGCCCTCTTTACTCCTGTAAATCAGCTGACCACGTCAACCCCTTTTTTTCGCGACACATCGACACCGGATCTGACTTGCCATACCCCCGCTTGTCGCTGGCTGACAGAAGATCTCGCCAACCCTTTTTTGCCCACGCGACCGATCTGGATTGATCAGATCGGCTGTCATCGCAGCCGCGAGGCCAGAGAGCAGGCTCCTGTTGAAGGCTGCTATCAGTATCTCACGCCAATCCACTGGGAAGGCGATCCACGCTTTGCTGGCCTAGGACAAGAAACACGGAATATCGCGATCTTGTCTGTCGGGATCATGCTGGTGATCTTTGCCTTGCCAGAAGATATTTCAAACTGGGAACGCAGTGAAATGAAGCCGGGTATGCTCGGCGATAAGTGGATTGAAAACAATCAGGCTGGGCCTGTCTGGGATGAAGATGACTGGGTGATCAACTATATCGGCCATCCTTATTTTGGCGCCGTTTATTATATGGTCGCGCGTAACCAAGGATTGAATCAGCTTGAATCCTTTGGCTATTCGTTTTTAATGTCGGCCCTGTGGTGGGAAATGGGCATCGAGGCGCTGGCAGAAATCCCCTCCAAGCAGGATCTGATTATCACCCCACTGATCGGCTCAGTGATCGGTGAAGCCTTTTATATCTGGGAACAGCGCATTCTGGCGAACAACAGAGAGGTGGCAGGTTCACCTGCACTGGGGCAGGCGGTGTTGTTTTTGCTCAATCCGGCTGGGCGCTTATCTGAAGGCATGAATCGCTATTTTGACTCTCACCGCTGGATTCAAGAGGCCAACTCCTACTGGGTGATTCAATCCACACCGCTGGGCATGACCCAAGAGCAAGGCCCGCATTTTGCTGATGAAAGCTGGATGGGGCTGCAAATCGAGCTGCTGTTTTAATCGCGCTAGACACAGCATCACTCAGCGCAGGCGTTCATCACTAGCGCAGCCATAAATCAAAGGCGTCTTAAAACAGATAACCAAGCTGAATATAGCTACCATAGACCTCCTCCCAGCGATAGGTGGTGGCCTGCTCATCAATACGGCCTGTCTGCTCAGCCCAAACCTGCGTCCAACGTAATCCCACCTCAAGCTGCCAAGACGTATCAAATTGCCAAAGGCCGCCCAGCTGCACACCTGCGGCAGGGCCAGATTGAAACTTTTTGGCCCCAAAACGGCCATCCAGCTCAAAATCGACAATACCACCATGCACACCAGCCACCAGGGCAAGACGAGGATGCACAGGCCAGCGCTTTTCCGCATTCGCCAGCATCATCACGCTGCTAAAATCATCCCAGCTTTGTAGCGATAAATCGGCATAAATACGATAGCGCTCTGCGGCGACACCCAAAATAAAGGCCGCACTGCCACTGGTTTGATCAGGCAGCCCTTCCACCTGTGCCTCTTGCATCGACCAGCGCACACCCATCAGTGGCTGCGGCGCAGCATAGGCCGACTGACACAGCAAGACCAACACCAAAACACCCGCCATGCTCCACAAAGACTTTTTCATACTTCACTCCAACTCTATTGATCCCAGCGATGACCCACTCGGCAGACTCCGAGCAATGCACACCGACTTTTACTGCGTTCAGCTCGCTTTTAGGCTAAAATGATCCAGATCAACTTCTTTTCTCCCTTCTTTGCTGGACATCGATCTGTGACTTCTTCTCGTATTCTGCCCCCACGGCCCAAGCGCCTGATTTTTGACTATCCCAAATACTGGGCCGAGTGCTTTGGCACGGCACCTTTTTTGCCAATGAGCCGTGAAGAGATGGACCTGCTCGGCTGGGATCGCTGCGACATTATCTTGGTCACCGGGGATGCCTATGTCGATCACCCTTCCTTTGGCATGGCCGTCATTGGACGAACGCTGGAAGCCCAAGGGTTTCGCGTCGGCATTATCGCCCAACCCGATTGGCACAGCAAAGAAGACTTTATGCGCCTCGGTAAGCCAGAGCTTTATTTTGGTGTCACTGCTGGCAATATGGATTCGATGATCAATCGCTATACCGCTGAGCGTAAAATCCGTTCCGATGATGCCTACACCCCGGGTGGCGAAGGCGGTAAGCGGCCTGATCGCGCCAGCATAGTCTATACCCAGCGCTGCAAAGAAGCCTGGAAGGATGTGCCGGTGGTACTCGGCGGCATTGAGGCCTCTCTGCGCCGCATTGCCCACTATGACTATTGGCAGGATAAAGTGCGGCGCTCCATTTTATTGGATGCCAAGGCGGATCTGCTGCTCTTTGGCAATGCTGAACGCGCGCTGATTGAAGTCAGCCATCGCCTTGCGCAGGGCGAGCTGATCGAGCAGATCACTGATGTACGTGGTACGGCTTTTATTCGTCAAGACACCCCAACAGGCTGGCTTGAGATTGATTCGACCCGTGTGGATCGCCCTGGTCGTGTGGACAAAATCATCAATCCCTACGTGAATACTCAGGATCTAGAGGCCTGTGCGGTCGAGCAGCAAAAAGGCTCCACTGCTGAGGCTTTAGAAACCTTCGCCGCTGTACAAGAGCAGAACCCTGGTTTTGATCCACAAACCGAGCAGGCCTTGGAGCTGTTAACGCCTGAGCAGGCGGCTGAGCGCAAGCAGCTCGAAAAGCAGATCCGTGGCGAACTTCGTGATCAGAGTGTGATTCGGCTGCCGAGCTTTGAGAAGGTCGCCAGAGATCCTGTTCTCTATGCCCATGCCAACCGTGTCCTGCACCTTGAGACCAATCCAGGCAATGCGCGTGCTTTAGTACAAAAACACGGTGTTCAGGATCTATGGATCAACCCGCCGCCTATTCCGCTGACAACCGAAGAAATGGATGCTGTTTTTGATCAACCCTATGCCCGTGCCCCGCATCCAGCCTATGGCGATGCGCGCTTACCCGCTTGGGAAATGATCCGCTTTTCAGTCAATATCATGCGCGGCTGCTTTGGTGGCTGTACTTTTTGCTCGATTACCGAGCATGAAGGACGGATTATTCAAAGCCGCTCGCAGGATTCGATTATCCGCGAAATCGAGGCGATGCGTGATCAGGTCAAGGGCTTTACTGGTGTGGTGTCTGACTTAGGTGGTCCCACTGCGAATATGTACCGCCTAGCTTGCAAAAGCCCAGAAATCGAGGCGGCCTGCCGCAAACCTGCCTGCGTCTATCCGACCATCTGCCAGAATCTCAATACGGATCACTCTTCATTGATTGCGCTGTATCGGGCTGCGCGCAAGCTTCCGGGCGTTAAGAAAGTCTTGATCGCTTCAGGACTGCGTTATGACTTGGCCGTGGAATCACCAGAATATATCAAGGAACTGGTGACCCATCATGTAGGTGGCTACCTCAAAATTGCTCCAGAGCATACCGAAGAAGCGCCTCTCTCGAAGATGATGAAACCAGGTATTGGGAGCTATGACCGCTTTAAACAGCTCTTTGATCAGTTCTCGAAAGAAGCCGGTAAAGAACAGTATTTGATTCCCTACTTTATTGCGGCCCACCCAGGCACCAGCGATGAAGACATGATGAATCTGGCGCTGTGGCTCAAGCGCAATGGCTTTCGTGCTGATCAAGTCCAAGCTTTTTACCCTTCTCCGATGGCCACTGCCACTGCTATGTATCACTCTGAACGCAACCCGCTGCGCCAGGTGAACTATAAGAGCGAGAAGATGGGGATCGTCAAGGGAGAGCGCCAGCGCCGCCTGCATAAGGCCTTTTTACGCTACCATGATCCTAAAAACTGGCCTTTACTGCGCGATGCGTTAAAAAACATGGGGCGCGCCGACCTGATTGGCTATGGCAAGAAGCACTTGATTCCGCCCACCGATCCAATCAAAGGCACAGCACAAGGCCAGCAACGTCAGCGCAGCCAAGCTGTGTTAACGCAGCACACTGGACTACCGCCAAGAAGTCAGCAGGCAACAAGCAAGGGCAAGAAGAAAGGCCCCGTCAGTCGCAAGGCGCGCTAGGCCAACGGGTAGAAACAGCAGTGATGGAAAGCAGGGCTTGGGCCCTGCTTTTTAGTATTCGAAATCTAGAACTGGCCTAATTTTGGTCCCTTGTCGATCTAAACCTGATGCATCGATACCTGTGCCTCCAGTCACCAGAATATCACGACCATAAACCTGCCCATGAACCGAGCCACCCTCGAGCAAGCGAACATCACCAAGACTATAGATGGCCCCATAGACACGACTATCACTGCGTAAAATCACTGCTTGCTCGCTGGTGTTGGTTGATAATAGCGTGAAATAACGTCGACCCTCGGCGTTATAGGGTTCGGCGCGATCAAGATCAAACTGGAAGCCACTGCCTATATCTACCTGGCCTTCCACAATCAAGGTTAAGCTGCTATCAGGTGCAATACGTATCTTGGTGCCGCCTGCAAAATGCACATCACCCCGTACATAGAGGGTGATATCACCACCTTGAACGGCTAGCGTAGGCTGGGGTCCACCAGCATTAAGCTTTAAATCCTGTAAGGCAAAAAGAGCAGAAGAGGATTCACGATCAACTTCCGTCGGTAAAGCTGGGCTCACCTGCGCATAGTATTGATCAGCAGGTAGCCCGCTCAAGGTGACCCATTCTTTGATTCCCTCGCGATCATCATAGACTTCAAAGTGTATACCATCGGGCTCTAGTGTTAGGCGCGCCTGCTGAAAAGGCCACGCACCTATTTCTTTTGCACTGTCCATGGCAGCCAATTCAGCACGCACATGCATCACTGGCGCTATCGTAAGCGGGGCACCAGAATGGGGCTGTGTTTGTGCATCAGCTAACCATTTTGCTAACTTAAGGGGGTCACTTTTAGGCGGAAGATAGCTCTCACGAGGCCGAACATAGTCAACATGCCATGCAGGTGGATTAGAGGTATACCAATCAGGCACTTGGATATCTTCATAACCTAGGCGTAGCTCAGTATCAGGGTTATTCGCATTAAACCCTGCCCCACCGTCTATCTCAATACGCTGTGCCGCAGCGTTCCCCTCTATTTGTCCACCTG
>SKOQ01000129.1 GCA_007119985.1 Marinospirillum sp. | reverse complement strand
TTCTTAATTTAAGTTGTCTTCTTTACTGAATGTCTGTTCAGGTTTAGTTGCCTGCAATCAGGCTGTCAAGCGCCTCTTCGTCCAGCTCTTTGCGATCCAGTTTGAGGTAGCCAGTGGCTTCTTCAAGCATCAGTTCAACCTCAACGACGCCAGGAAGGCCAAGTAATTTTTCTTTAAATCCTGCTGCATCCTGCACCTGTGCTGGGTGTAAGGAAAAAACACGACTTGAAAGATGTCTGGGTGCTGCAAAACTTAACATCAGCAACCACCAGAGACCAACCAGCAGCGTTGCGCCCCAGAGAAGCAGCTCAGCATCCCAGCGCTGCATCACCCAACCACCGAGCAGGCCACCAAGGAAAGCGCCCAGAAACTGCGAGGTCGAGTAGACGCCCATAGCCGTACCCTTGGCGGCCATCGGCGCTTGTTTACTAATCAGTGAGGGCAAACTGGCTTCAAGCAAATTAAAGCCAATAAAAAACACCCACAAGCCAAACAACAACCAGAAGACCGCGCCAGTGCCCAGCATTGGCAGCGCCAGTGCCAGTAAGCCAATCCCGAGCAGCAGCATGGGCTTCATCTTCTGCCCCTTCTCCGCAATGATAATCAGTGGAATCATTGCAAAAAAACCCAGCAGCATCGAACCCAGATAAATCCAGCCATGAAGATACAAATCCCAACCGGCTTGGACCAGTAAACCAGGAACGGCAATAAAAACCGCCGTCAGCAACAGATGCAGCACCAAAATACTGGCATCCAAACGCAACAACTGCGGCTGCAAAATCACGCTCTTGATGCGCGCAGGTTGAATCCCGGCATCCAAATGCTTGGTGGATCGAAGCGGGTCAGGGACCCAACGCCAGACGATCAGCATCCCCGCGCCACTGAGCAAAGCCGTCATCCAGAAGAGGCCAGATAAGCCTATCCATGACGCGAGCCAAGGCCCAAGAGCCATCGCGGCAATAAACGCCAGACCAATACTGATACCCACACTCGCCATCGCCTGAGTGCGTTTTTCATCGCGGGTCAGATCCGCCAGCAGCGCCATCAGCACACTGGCAATCGCGCCCATACCTTGCAAGGCTCGCCCAAGGATCAAACCCAACATCGAATCCGCCGCCGCCGCGACCATGCTCCCCAGCGCAAAGAGCGCCAAGCCTGCATAGATCAGCGGCTTACGGCCCAGCTTGTCAGAGAGCCAGCCAAAAGGCAGTTGCAGCATGGCCTGCGTCAGGCCATAGATCCCGATGGCGAGACCTATCGCCAGAGGTGTCGCACCGGGGAAGTTTTCCAGCAGCAAGGGCATGACCGGCAAAACCATAAACAGGCCAAGCATTCTTAGGCCATAAAGACCAGCCAGCCCTGTCACGGCACGTAATTCTGTAGTGGTTAAAGCATCACGCGACATGGCGTTTTTATTCCCTGCAGAGATCTGTGATGAGTCGAGCATCAGAGGTGAGATGACAAAATAAGCCGAACATTCTACCGCTTGTACGCGCTGGCAGCCAGCTTAAGTCTTGCTCGCTGGATCAGCCCAGCTTCTTCTCTCGTGAGACAAAACAGACACACCCCTGACTCTGGCTTTATACTATTCGGCTGCATGTCTATCGGGAGAAGCTCAAGTGGCCTTGGATCAAATTCGTGTACGTGGTGCCAGAACGCATAACCTTAAGAATGTCTCGCTCGATCTGCCGCGCGATCAGCTGGTGGTGATCACTGGGCTTTCAGGATCAGGGAAATCCTCCCTTGCTTTCGACACCCTCTATGCTGAAGGCCAGCGGCGTTATGTCGAATCCCTCTCCGCCTATGCGCGTCAATTTTTATCCATGATGGAAAAGCCCGACGTGGATCATATCGAGGGCCTCTCGCCTGCGATTTCGATTGAGCAAAAATCCACCTCGCACAATCCGCGCTCCACCGTGGGCACCATCACTGAAATCTATGATTATCTGCGTCTGCTCTATGCGCGCGCGGGGATTCCTCGCTGCCCAGAGCATGATGTGCCGCTTGAGGCCAAAACCGTTTCAGAGATGGTCGATCACCTGCTGAACTTCCCCGAAGGCACGAAGGTGATGCTGCTCGCCCCCGTGGTGCAGGATCGCAAGGGTGAGCATCTCAACCTGCTGGCAGATTTAAGGGCGCAAGGATTTATTCGCGCTCGTATTGATGGCGAGCTCGTCGAGCTGGACGAAGCCCCTGCGCTGGATAAAAAGCGCAAGCACACCATTGAGGCCGTAGTGGATCGCTTGAAGATCAAGGCCGATCAGCAGCTGCGTCTGGCCGAATCTTTTGAAACCGCGCTGGCATTGGCAGAGGGTATGGCACTGGTCAGCCTGATGGATGATCCAGAGCATGAAGATCTGGTTTTCTCAGCACACCATGCCTGCCCCCACTGCGGTTATGCGGTGACCGAACTCGAACCGCGCGTTTTCTCTTTTAACAATCCTGCTGGGGCCTGCCCAACCTGTGATGGCCTAGGTGTGAAGCAGTTCTTTGATGAAAAGAAGCTGCTGGGTGATCCCAACTTATCGCTGGCCGAAGGCGTGATTCGTGGTTGGGATCGTCGCCATGCTTACTATTTTGGTCTGCTGGAACAGGTGGCCAAACATGCCGGATTTAGCCTGGATACGCCTTGGGGAGAGCTGTCTTCCTCAGTGCAGCAGCTGCTGCTGTATGGCAGTGGCCGTGAAGAGATCGACTTCAGCTATATCAGTGATCGCGGGCAGCGCATCCATAAGCAGCATCCATTTGAAGGCGTGATCCCTAATCTAGAGCGCCGCTATCGAGATACAGATTCCACGCAGCTGCGTGAAGATCTGAGCCGCCTACTCACCACCCAGCCCTGCCCAACCTGTGAAGGCAGCCGCTTGAAGCAAGCCTCGCGCTATGTGTTTGTCGGTGAATGGAACCTGCCTCAAGTCGTCAAGCTGCCTCTGGGCGAAGCGTTGAATCTCTTTAGCCAGCTCACCCTGCCGGGTCGACGGGGTGAAATTGCGGCGCGTATCCTGCAAGAAATCACCGAGCGCCTGAAGTTTTTGGTCAACGTGGGATTGGATTATCTCTCGCTAGAGCGCAGTGCCGAAACCCTCTCCGGTGGTGAGGCGCAGCGGATTCGTCTGGCCAGCCAGATCGGCGCGGGGCTGGTGGGCGTGATGTATATTCTCGACGAGCCATCGATTGGCCTGCATCAGCGTGATAACGAGCGCCTGCTGGAAACCCTGAAGCATCTGCGCGATCTGGGCAATACCGTTCTGGTTGTTGAACATGATGAAGATGCGATCCGTCAGGCAGACTGGCTGATTGATATTGGGCCGGGAGCTGGGGTGCATGGCGGCCAAATTGTCGCCCAGGGTACACCTGAACAGGTGATGCAGGCAGAGGGATCGATCACGGCAGATTATCTCAGTGGCCGTCGCAAGATCAGCCTCCCTGAGCTACGTCATCTTGCTGACCCTGAGCGCCAACTGGTGATTCACGGTGCGCGTGGCAACAACCTGAAAAACCTCGATGTCTCGATTCCGTTGGGTGTGATGACCTGCGTCACCGGTGTCTCTGGCTCAGGCAAGTCCACGCTGATTAACGCAACCCTCTATCCTGTTGCCGCCACCCAGCTCAATGGAGCCACAACGCTGACGGCCGCGGCCCATGACCAGATCACTGGATTAGAGCATCTCGATAAGGTCATCGATATTGATCAAAGCCCGATAGGTCGAACACCGCGTTCGAATCCCGCCACCTATACAGGCATTTTTACGCCCATTCGTGAACTCTTTGCCGGTACCCAAGAGGCCAGATCGCGCGGCTACAAGCCTGGGCGCTTTAGTTTTAACGTCAAGGGTGGTCGCTGCGAGGCCTGCCAGGGCGATGGTTTGATCAAGGTAGAAATGCACTTTCTGGCCGATATTTATGTGCCCTGCGATATCTGTAAGGGCCAGCGCTATAACCGCGAAACACTCGAAGTGCGCTATAAAGGCAAGAATATCCATGAAGTGCTGCAAATGACGATAGAAGAAGCGCGCGAATTCTTCACCGCGATTCCTGCAGTGGCACGTCGTCTGCAAACGCTGATGGATGTGGGCTTGTCCTATATCCGCCTTGGGCAAAGCGCCACAACCCTTTCTGGTGGTGAGGCGCAGCGTGTGAAACTAGCAAAAGAGCTGGCACGACGCGATACCGGCCAAACCCTGTATATTCTTGATGAACCAACAACCGGACTCCACTTTGAAGATATCCGCCAGCTGCTGACCGTGCTGCATCGCCTACGCGATCACGGCAACACGCTGGTGATTATCGAGCATAATCTGGATGTGATTAAAACCGCTGACTGGATTATTGATATCGGCCCAGAAGGCGGCAAGGGCGGCGGCACGCTCGTTGCACAGGGCACGCCAGAGGAGGTCGCAGAAGAAGCCGCTTCCTACACTGGACACTTCCTGAAGCCGCTGCTTAGCACAAGCTAAAGGCTCGGTGTTGCGGGGCGGATCACAACCCAGCAGGCACAAAAAAGGCCCTTCACTCTAGAGTGAGGGGCCTTGTGCTGATCCAAGCGCTGCGAATTAACTCTGTTGCTGCGCCTTGCTCTGACCGCGTGAGGCCAGATCGTCCAAGATTTTATAAATCACGGGGACAAAGACCAGCGCCAAACTACTGGCTGCCAACATCCCGCCAACGGTCGCAAAACCGATTTCCTGACGACTGGCCGCACCGGCACCGGTTGCAAACACCAAGGGCAGAGAGCCGATAATAAAGGTCATGGCCGTCATGATAATCGCGCGGAAACGCTGACGCGCAGCCTTGCTGGCCGCTTCTGTCGAACTCATACCCTGCTTACGGTTCTGCGCCGCAAATTCAACGATCAAGATCGCATTCTTGGCCGCCAAACCGATCAATACCAACAGGCCCACCTGAAAGTAGATGTCATTCGGGAAGCCCTTCAATAACGCTGCCAACGCCGCGCCCAACACACCAAAGGGCACCGCAGAAGCCACCGCCAAAGGTAGAGTCCAACGCTCATACTGGGCTGCCAGAATCAGGAACACCATCAGCAAGCCCATAGCAAAGGCCGCTGCACCCGCATTCCCTGCTGCATCCAGCTGGAAGGCCTCACCGATCCATCCCAGATGGATATCGGCCTCACCAGTAAACTCAGCGATGACTGCTTCTAAGGCTTCTTTTGCCTGACCACTGGTAAAGCCAGGAGCCGGATCTGCCATCAATTTGGCCGCTGGGTAGATATTAAAACGGTTGATAATATCCGCCCCTGTCGTGCGCTCCATTGTGACCAGCGAACTCAGCGGGATCAGCTCCCCTGTCGTCGAGCGCACAAAGACGCGACGCAGATCATCCGGCTGACTACGGAAATCACCTTCTGACTGCATATTGACCTGCCACAAGCGTCCCAGATAGGTGAAGTCGTTCACATAGAGGGCACCAAAGGTACTCTGCATGGCCTCAAAGATCTGGTTAATCGGTACATCCAACGCCTTGGCCTTTTCGCGGTCAACACTGGCCACATAGCGCGGAATACTGGTATCCAGCGTCGTGCGCGCATTGACCAGCTCAGGACGCGCATTGGCCGCCATCGCGATCCGATTCGCCAGCTCAAAGGTTTCTTCTGGCGTGCGATCTTCACGTATCTGCAAGAAGCCCTCAACCCCGCCGGTTAAAGACAGCCCTTGAATCGGCGGTGGTGTAAAGGCAAACACATTGGCTTCTTGGATACCAAAGCCGATGCCCATAATCTGGCCTGCAATCGCAGAAGCCTGCTGATCTGGACGCGTGCGTTCACTCCAATCGGTCAGATTAGCAAAGCCAATCATCGCATTCGTACGCAAAGAACCCGCAATAATGTCAAAACCGGCAATACTGGTGAACTCCTGCACATCTGGCAGCTGTAACAAACGCTCAGCCAAGACATCGCTAGTGGCCTCAGTTCGCCCTAAGGCCGAAGAAGGCGGCAGCTGCCCCACCACCAGTGCCACCCCCTGATCCTCAGCTGGCACCAATCCTGAAGGCAGGCGATCCAGCACCAAAACGGTCGCGCCAACAAAGCCAGCAAACAGTAGGAGACCCAGACCCCAACGACGCAGCAGAAAGTCGACAAGGGCCACAAAGCCATTGGTCAAACCATCAAATAGGCGGTTAAAGAGACGGAAGGGCGCTGCCGGTTCTTTAGGCTGTTTATCGAGCAGCATCGCACACATGGCGGGGGTCAGCGTCAGGGCGACTAAGCCCGATACCACCACCGATACCGCAATGGTCACCGCAAACTGGCGATACAGCTCACCCGTCATACCATCCAAAAAGGCGACCGGCGCAAAGACCGCCACCAGCACCAGTGTTGAGGACACGACCGCACCAGAAACCTGCTCCATCGTTTTAATGGCGGCTTCACGCGCTTTGAGACCTTCTTCATGGATCAGCCGCTCGACGTTTTCCATCACGATAATTGCGTTATCGACCACGATCCCGATGGCCAGCACCAGACCGAAGAGCGTCAGCAGGTTGACGGAAAAACCAAAGGCCGTCATCCCAACAAAGGTCCCGATCAACGACACAGGAATCGCCGCCACAGGAATCAGCGTGGCACGCAGGTTTTGCAAAAACAGGAAGGTGACAAAAACCACCAGCACGACAGCAATGATCAGTGTGATCACCACCTCACGAATCGAGAGCTCAACGAACTCAGTGGTGTCATAGGGGATGGTGTATTCCATCCCTTCAGGAAAGCGCGTGGCCAGCTGAGCAAAGGTCTCTCTGACCAGCTTGGCGGTATCCACCGCATTCGCACCCGGCTGCAGATAAACCGCCATCGGCACCGCACTTTCGCCATTATAGGTGGCACTGATATCGTAGTTTTGTGAGCCCAGCTCAACGCGAGCCACATCACCTAAACGCAGCGTACCGCCATCTTGATCCGAGCGCAGGATGATCTGTTCAAAGGCTTCTGCTGAATCCAGCTGGCCGGGCGTGGTCACCGTAAAGGTAAAAGCCTGATCTTCTGGAGAAGGCTCCGCCCCTATGCGTCCGGCGGCAAACTGCGCATTCTGCTCGCGCAAGGCAGCGGCAATATCGCTGGGAGTGAGATCAAACTGGGCCAGCAGATCAGGACGCAGCCAGATCCGCATCGAGTAGTTTTGCGCACCAAACAGGCTCGCCTCACCCACACCGGGTAAGCGCACCAGCTCATCAAGGACATTCAGCAGCGCATAGTTACTGGTATAGAGGGAGTCATACACACCACCAGGTGATGTTAAGACCGCCACCAAAAGAATATTGGTTGAGCGCGCCTGAACTGACACCCCCAGATCCCGCACCCGCTGCGGCAAACGCGGCAGAGCGCGCTGAACACGGTTGTTGACGTTAATGGCGGCCTGATCTGGATCGGTCCCCATTTCAAAAGTCACGGTGATGGTCAAGCTGCCTGAGTCGGTGCTGCTCGATTGCATATAGAGCATATTCTCAACACCGTTGATCTCCTGCTCTAAAGGGGCCGCGACGGCTTCGGCAATCACCTGCGCGCTGGCACCAGGAAAGCTGGCATTGACGACGATTTCAGGCGGCACCACATTGGGGTACTGCTCGACAGGCAGAGTGCGTAAAGAGGCCAAGCCAGCAATCACGATAATAATCGAGATTACCGAGGCAAAAATGGGCCGATCAATAAAAAAACGTAGCATGCCGCTATTCTCCGTTTTGTACGGCAACAGGAGCGCCAGGGCGCAGGGCCACCTGTCCGTTGACAACCAGACGATCTCCCGCCTGCAATCCGCTCAGAATCACCTGACGTCCATCGACAACAGGGCCAAGCTCGACGCTACGAACTTGGGCCAGCTGCTCGTCATCAATGACAAAAACCTGCGAGCCCGAGCGGGTATCAGACACAGCAGCAGGTGAAATCAAGAACACGTTCTCTAAACGCTGTAAGACCAGCTGAATACGCACAAACTGGCCAGGGACCAGTTGATGATCCGCATTCGGGAAGACCGCCCGCGCCGTCACCGTACCCGTGCGCGGATCAATGCTGCTATTGGTGAAATCCACCGCACCACTTTGCTCATAGACCTGACCACCAGGCAGCATCAAACGCGCATGATAGCTATGGTTGCGCTCTTCACCTGTCATCGCCGAACGCGCCAGTTGGCGTGCAGCAGCGTCTGTTTCTGGCAGGGCAAAGTGGACATGCGCAGGATGGTTCTGGGTGATGGTGGTCAACAGGGCTCCCTGCTGAATCAAGCTGCCTTCAGGCACACTCTCCATACCGGTCACGCCAGAAATAGGAGCAACAACATGGGTATAACGCAGATTCAACTGGGCATCGGCCACCGCAGCCTGAGCGACCGTGACCTGAGCCTGAGCCAGCTCACGCGCGGTTTGGGCTTGATCCCGCTCGCGCTCACTGACTGCGTTACGAGCGAACAAATCAGAAATACGCCGCCATTCACGGTTGGCACTTTCCAGATTGGCCTGCGCGTTACTGAGTTCGGCCTGCTGGCGACGCAGCGCAATTTCATAAGGCTCAGAATCGATACGGAACAGAGCCTCGCCCTCTTCCACCATCTGACCTTCAACATAGAGACGCTCTTCAAGGATGCCACCAGCACGCGCACGGACTTCCACTTCACGAGAACCGCGCACTCGCCCTGCATATTCCACCTTGACATCCACACTGGTGGGCGTCACACGTTCCACAGTCACGGCAGAAGGAGGAAACTGAAAACCTGCCGCTGGTTTTTCATCACCACAGGCAGTTAAAAAAGGGATCACCAAGGCCAAAAGCGCAAGGCGGCCCCCTAAGGATAAGCGGTGCACAGACATCATGAATTCTTCTCCGGCAAGATAGAGAGGCAAGACGATTAAATCAGCTCAGCAGCTTAGACTGATGAGTCTAAACAGTCAAGAAATCTCATCTATCCGGCACAGAGAAGAAGACAGTTCACTAGGCAAGCGGTAGAACGCTAAGGCTGGCAGAGGCTCACACAGCTGGCGGGCAGATCCGCATCAATATACGCCATACCCAGCTGCTGCAAGTAATCCTCGCGAGCGGCCTTGGCAAGATCTATTTCTGGCGGATTCAATCCTAAACGCTGATAGATCGATGCCAGATAAGCCAGATAAGCCTCGCCTTCGTCTAATAACAATAGACTGGCCGCGCCAACATCTGGCCTGACCTGCTGCGCCACATCGGCGGGCAGCGTGAGCGCGAGGACCACCGGCGTTTCTTCACCGGCAAAGCGCACTCCACGCCGCCGCACTGTCTGGCAGGCCCAGTAGTAGGCCAGCTCTTGGCTGGGGGTCAGAAATACCGGCTCGACAGCTGGCTGGTACTGATCCCCTATTGTGGCCAAGGTTTTCTGCTCTTTCTCGGCCAAGGCTTGATCTCCCGAACGCTTCAGACCCTGCTCTAGAATCGCAGGGACCAAAGCAGAAGAAGTCCCGTGATACCAAACTTGGCTCGCGGTGAAGCCTTGCTCAGTCAGAATATCTTGTGCATCTTGTAGAAAAACAGGCGTCTCAATCATCGTTTTGATCACTTTTTATCGAGGTGGATTCAACACGGGTTACGCATTCTAGGGCCATGGATTCTAACGCAAAAAGGCGACACCTTCTGCAAGGGTCGCCTTTTGATCAGGAGCAGTTTAATTGACCAACAGGCGAATCAAACTGCTTCCTTTGTCAGCTGAGCTTAGCCGAACTGGTTGGAAGTGTTTTTCGCACCACCAGCTTTCAGCGCCGCTTCACCAGCGTAGTATTCCTTGTGGTCATCACCAATGTCGGAACCAGACATATTCTGGTGTTTCACACAAGCGATACCCTGACGGATTTCTTTACGCTGTACGCCTTCAACATAACCCAGCATACCGGCTTCACCGAAGTACTCTTTCGCCAGGTTGTCAACAGACAGGGCGGTGGTGTGGTAAGTCGGCAGCGTGATCAGGTGATGGAACACGTTGGCTTCACGTGAACAATCCGCTTGGAAGGTACGCACACGCGCATCGGCTTCGGCAGACAGCTCAGAATCGTCATACTTGGCATTCATCAGGTCAGCGCGGTCATAGGCAGACACGTCTTTACCCTGCTCAACCCAAGTGTCAAACACTTGCTGACGGAAGTTCAGCGTCCAGTTGAAAGAAGGTGAGTTGTTGTACACCAGCTTGGCATCTGGGTGGACTTTACGCACTTCGTTCATCATGTCGCGGATTTCGTGAACAGTCGGCACTGCGGTTTCGATCCACAGCAGGTCAGCACCGGCATTGATGGCTTCAACACAGTCAAAAACGCAACGCTCGTGACCTGTGCCTTCGCGGAACTGATACAGACCAGAAGCCAGACGCTTAGGACGCACCAGCTTACCATCACGGCTAATCAGAACATCACCTGGATTGGTGTCTTCAGGAGCCACAACTTCAACATCCAAGTAGGAATTGTAGATGTCGCCTTGATCGCCTGGCTCACGCACAACAGCGATTTCTTTGGTCAGACCTGCGCCTTCAGAGTCGGTACGAGCCACGATCACACCATCATCGACACCCAGCTCCAAGAAAGCGTAACGCAGAGCGCGCAGCTTAGCGTGGAAGTCGGCATGAGGAACGGTCACTTTACCGTCCTGGTGGCCACACTGCTTCTCGTCAGCCACTTGGTTTTCGATCTGCAGGCAGCAAGCACCGGCTTCGATCATTTTCTTGGCCAGCAGGTAGGTGGCTTCGGCGTTACCAAAACCAGCATCGATGTCGGCAATGATCGGCACTACGTGCGTTTGGTGGTTATCGATTTGCTTTTGCACTTCAGCTTCTTTGGCTTTGTCGCCAGCTTCACGGGCTTTATCCAGCTCGCGGAACAAGCCGCCCAGCTCACGTGCATCCGCTTGACGCAGGAACTTGTAAAGCTCTTCAACCAGATCAGCAACAACCGTTTTTTCGTGCATCGATTGATCAGGCAGGGGACCGAACTCAGAACGCAGTGCGGCAACCATCCAACCAGACAGGTAGAGATACTTACGCTCAGTGGTACCAAAATGCTTTTTAATCGAAATCAGTTTTTGCTGACCGACAAAACCATGCCAGCAACCCAGAGATTGGGTGTACTTGGTTTTATCCTTGTCGAACTCAGCCATGTCACGACGCATGATGCCTGCAGTGTACTTGGCAATGTCTAGGCCGGTCTTGAATTTATTCTGAGCACGCATACGCGCGACATATTCAGGATTAATCGCATCCCAAGCTGAGCCGTTAGCTTGTTTCAGTTGTGCGACTGCATCGATATCTTGTTGATAAGTTGACATGCTTTTTCCTCTACAGAGTGTGCCTGTTAGGGTTGTACCTTCAATCCCCATATTGCGATGAGCATCTCAGGTCTCTTTTCTGCCTGCCTTAGTCTGCACCTTGGCGGGACTTTTACTGCTGCGACCTAGATTAAACTCCACTTTTGTTGACTCGATGGACTGCAATCTAGCGCTTTAAACGGGCGTTTGTTGTTCGCTGTGGACTCACTATGCACCAAGCCGCCAGCCCTTTGCAAACGCGACTTTGGGCTATACAAGTCGTTGTAAAGAAACTACAAGTGGCTTTATGTAGTCTGACTACCCTCAGCACGAGATTTGATTGCTGCAGCGCGGAAATACTGTAGTTTTGCTTCCTAAAAATCGACTAAAAACAGGCTCAGCTCTAGGGCAAAAAACCACATTGTCGACAATGTGGTGACGGCAGACCTGGCCCCACTCGGCCTCATCCCACTATGAGGACAAAAGTAGCCGAGTCTGACAACATCCTTGGGTGAATAGAGTGTCTACAATGCACTGAACAGGGGCACTTCACCTGCTTAAGCATTCAAAAATGAAAGAAACTCATTTTAAAGCGAGACAAAAGAGAAAATAATTCATCTCAAAAAAGAGAAGGGGAAGAGGCTAATCTACGCTGGCCGGCACATGAGGCCGCGCATAGTTTTCTAAGCGCAGCGTGATCTCGCTGGCCAGTTCAGGACGACAAAAGAGATAACCTTGAAAGGCATCGCAGGCATAGCGCGCCAGAAAATCCTGCTGTTCACGGGTTTCCACACCTTCCGCGATTACCTGCAAATTCAGCGCCTTACCCATCGCAATAATCGTACGCACGATGGTGGCATCATCCTCATGCTGTAGATCACGCACAAAGGATTGATCGATCTTAAGCTGATCCAGGGGCAGGCGCTTTAAATACTGCAACGAGGAATAACCCGTCCCAAAATCATCCATCGAGAAGGCCAGCCCAAGGGCTTTAATTTGATGCATCTTCTCGATGGTTTCTTCGACCTGGGTCAGCACCATGCTTTCTGTCAGCTCAAGTTTCAGCAAGTGCCTCGGCGCTTGTGTCTGCTGGAGAATATCCAATACCTGCGCCACAAAATCAGCCTGGGAGAACTGCTTGGCGCTGACATTCACCGCCAGCGTGAGATGATCGGTGGCGGGATGGGCTTGCCACTTAACGAGCTGCTCGCAGGCGGTACGCAAAACCTGATAACCAATCGGGATAATCAGCCCACTTTCTTCGGCCAGAGGGATAAAATCAGCCGGTGAAATCAATCCCTGCTGAGGATGCTGCCAACGTAGCAGCGCTTCAGCACCAAAGGGG
>SKOQ01000207.1 GCA_007119985.1 Marinospirillum sp. | reverse complement strand
TTTGAGCAGTGCGGCATACTCAGGCGTTTTTTCCAGCTTGAGCGTTGCTTTGTGACTGCCATGCAGCGGCTTTTCTGCATTGCCGTGATCCAGTGTTGCGCGCGCGGCCATGCTTTCGTGATCGATCATGCAGATGGCTTGGCTCGCTGCCGCATAGGCAGCTCAGAAACAGAGTTTTACACCCCAGCTGAATGGCGCAGGCTCGCTGCCACACAGGCAGCCCAGAAAGTTAATCTACTCTTATAAAGAGTCCCACCCCCAAGCCAAAAAAAACCACCTCTTGTGAGGTGGCTTTCAGGATCAACATAGGGGCCAAGCAACTTATCACCCCAAATGGCTTTCCAAGCCCTTGGGCAAACGAGCAGGCTCAAAAATCTCGATCCAGTAACCATCAGGATCGCGGATAAAGGCGATGTCATTCATCTTGCCGTCTTCAGGACGCTTCACAAAGGCAACACCCAGCTCGGTAAAGCGCGCGCAGGCGGCGTCTAAATCGGGAACAGCAAAGCCAATATGCCCAAAGCCTTTGGGTTCTTCATTACCGTTGTGATACTGGCAGTTGTCGTCGGCTTCGCTGCCCCAGTTCCAAGTCAGCTCTAGCAGAGCTGGGCGGCTAAAGGTTTGAACTGTGCGCTCGGCTGCATCTTGTGACCAGTTGGCCAAATCTTGCTCTTCTAGGCTAGCCAAGAAAAACAGCGTGAAGTGCATTTCAGGAAAATCCAGCTTGCGCACCAGCGTCATCCCCAGCACACGCGTATAAAAATCGAGCGTGATTTCAGGGTCTTTAATGCGCAGCATGGTTTGGTTAAAAACAAAGCCCTTGGTGGCTGGGTCTTTGCTGGGGTGCAAACCTGGGGCAGCTTCAAAATGTTGGCTCATCATCGCTCCTTTACATCAGTTACATCAATGTCTTCACTGAGATGGGGGTTTTTAAATGAAACTCAAGGGCTTACTTAAGATGCCGCCCACCGTTCAAGGGTAAAATACTGCCTGTGGTATAAGGCTGGTGAATCAAATAATCCACGGCCTGCACGAGGCTGCTAAAACCGGGTTCAATGCCGAGCAGGGATTTCTGCAAGGCTTGGGCGCGGTAGTCTTCAGAATCGCCATCGTTAAAGGCCAGCAAGGCAGGCGCAATAGCGTTCACACGGATCTGCGGTGCTAAGCGCGCAGCAAAAGAGTAGGTCAGATTTTCGAGCGCGGCTTTGCTGGCGAGATAGGCGCCGTGTTTGGCTGAGCCTCGACGCACGGCATCATCGGTGAGGTGAAGAATCTGGCTAGGCCGCCCAGCGGCTTCAGCGCCAGCCCGAAGTTGGGGCGCAAGTGCAAGATTCAGCAGGTAAGGGGCTTGCTGGTGTACTTGAAATAAGCGTCGGTTCAGCTCTGCCGCGTGCGCCAGATCCGGCTGATCTTCCTTCGGATCAGCCGACCACTCAGAGGCATTGTGCACCAAAAGATGGATCTCTGGTGCCTGCTGTTGGAGGGCCTGAGCGCAGGCCAGAATACCGGCATCGGTTGAGAAATCGGCTTGTATCCCTAGCGCGCCTTGCTTTTCTAGCTCAGCCACGCCTGGTTTGAATTGACGATAACTAAAGAGGACGCGGTACCCTGCATCAAGCCAATGCTGGGCAAGAGCAAAACCAGCACGCTGACCAGCGCCAGTGATGACTCGGGTTTCTGGTAAGGGTGTGGATGGCATGGCATGTCCTCTTGAATCCGTTGTGCTTAAATCACGCTAACTTAGGCTGATGTATGGCGCGGGGCATAAAAGTGCACATCGCTGATCAGTGCACCTGGCGTGAGTCCCCGTTCAATCAAAAAGTCCTCAACAGCATAGACCATGGCAGGTGAGCCGCTCAGTAATCCCTGCCAGTCTGCTGCGCTATCGGGTTGGATTAAATCCTGTGCAAGGGCTTCGGTAATACGCCCCGTGCGGCCTGTCCAATGCGCATCGGCCAGCTCGACAACCTGAATCAACTGGTGCTGCGGCGCTTGCTGCCAGTGTTGCAGCCATTGCAGATCATAAAAATCAGTTGACGTGCGAACCGCCCAATAGAGAGTAATGGCTTGCTCTGGTGCCTGCTGGTCGAGCCTGAGAAGGATGGATTTCATCTGCGCATAGCCTGTGCCTGCTGCAATCAGACGCAGGTGTTCAGGCCGTGAATCAGGCAGAACAGCACCGCCCTGCGGCCCACGTAGCGTGATAAAGCCTTCTTCTTGACTGGCGCGCAGACACAATTGGTGCAGTAAAGCGGAGGTGGGGCGTTCTGGCAGATGCTGGATATGCAATTCAAGGTGAGGCGCACCTGGTGCACTGGCCAATGAAAAAGCACCCCACTGCTCAGCTGCAGCTTGAAGCTCGATATACTGCCCAGCTTGAAACTCAATGGGTTCTTCTGGAGCTAAGACGAGATGGTACACATCTTGGTTCAATGCTTGATAACGGATAACCCGTGCGCGTTGCTGTGTTTGTTGGTTAGGCATGATTCACTTCTTCTTGGTCATCCGCCGCTGGCTTGATAAGCCCAACGCGGCGGCATCGCGGGTTCAATCTGGTTTAGCCAGCACTCAGCGGCGTGTTTTTACGTGGAGCTGGGCAGATCTCCAGCTCATCCCAAAGAGCATCGATCTTGCTCTTCACTTCATCGGTCATGGTAATGGCTGTCCCCCACTCACGCGTGGTTTCACCTGGCCATTTATTAGTCGCATCCAGCCCCATTTTGGAGCCAAGACCTGAAACCGGTGAGGCAAAATCCAGATAATCAATCGGGGTGTTTTCAATCATCACCGTATCGCGCGCTGGGTCCATGCGTGTGGTAATGGCCCACATCACATCCTTCCAATCACGCGCGTTAATATCATCATCGGTGACAATCACAAACTTGGTGTACATGAACTGGCGCAAAAAGCTCCAGACACCCAGCATCACACGCTTGGCATGGCCTGGATATTGTTTTTTGATCGTGACCACGGCCATCCGATAGGAGCAGCCTTCAGGTGGCAGATAAAAATCAATAATCTCAGGAAACTGCTTTTGCAGGATCGGCACAAAGACTTCATTCAGCGCCACACCCAGCACGGCAGGCTCATCTGGTGGCCGTCCTGTATAGGTGGAGTGATAAATCGCATCGGCACGCCGCGTGATACGCTCAACCGTGAAAACAGGGAAGTGATCGACTTCGTTATAATAGCCAGTGTGATCGCCAAAGGGGCCTTCAGGTGCCGTTTCACCGGGTTCGATATAGCCCTCAAGTACGATTTCTGCCGAGGCGGGCACGCGCAGATCATAGCCGATGGATTTAACCAGTTCGGTTTTGCTGCCACGCAACAAGCCAGCAAAGGCGTATTCAGAAAGAGTATCGGGCACCGGCGTGACAGCACCGAGAATGGTGGCTGGATCAGCACCTAAAGCCACGCAGACAGGGAAGCGCTGGCCTGGATTCTCACGGCAGAATTTTTGAAAATCCAACGCGCCGCCACGGTGGGCCAGCCAACGCATAATCAGTTTATTGCGCCCAATCAGCTGCTGACGGTAGATACCGAGATTTTCGCGGCCTTTTTTCTGATTTTGGGTGATCACCAGTGGCCAGGTCACCAGTGGGGCCGCATCGCCAGGCCAGCAATGCATGATTGGCAGGTCGTAGAGATTGACCGCCTCGCCTTCTTGCACTACCTCCTGACAAGGCGCTTTTTTGACGATCTTTGGGCTCATGCTGAGCACCTTTTTAAAGATCGGCAGTTTTTCCCAGGCATCTTTTAAGCCCTTGGGTGGATCTGGCTCTTTCAAAAAAGCAAGCAAACGCCCAATGTCGCGCAGGGCTTCAGTCGATTCAGCGCCCATGCCCCAAGCGACTCGCTCTGGGGTGCCAAAGAGATTGGCTAAAACAGGCACTGAGTGCCCTTTGGGGTTTTCAAAGAGCAGCGCCGGACCGCCAGCACGCAGGGTGCGGTCAGCAATCTCAGTCATTTCAAGATAGGGATCGACTTCTTGGGTGATCCGCTTCAGCGCACCACGGGCTTCAAGCTGATCGATAAAATCGCGTAAATCCTTGTAGTTCATCTGGATTTCTGACCTCCAATTGTGCAAAAGGCAAGCCTGATGGCTTGCCCTCTGTGTCTGATCGCTGAAATTCAGATCAAGCCGTTCACGCTATTTGCGTTTCATGGCCTCAAAGAATTCCATGTTGGTTTTGGTATCTTTTAAGCGGTCGATCAGGAACTCGGTCGCGGCCACATCTTCCATCGGATTGAGCAGCTTACGCAGAATCCACATGCGCTGCAGATCCTCTTCTGAAGCCAAAAGATCTTCACGGCGCGTGCCTGAGCGACGAATATTGATCGCTGGGTAAACACGCTTCTCAGCGACTTTACGATCCAGGTGCACTTCCATATTGCCCGTGCCTTTAAACTCTTCATAGATGACTTCATCCATTTTAGAGCCTGTATCGACCAGTGCTGTCGCGATGATCGTTAAGCTGCCGCCTTCTTCGATGTTCCGTGCAGCACCAAAAAAGCGCTTTGGCTTTTCAAGTGCGTGGGCATCCACACCACCAGTCAGCACCTTACCTGAACTGGGCACCACGGTATTATAAGCACGAGCAAGGCGAGTAATCGAATCAAGAAGAATGATGACATCCAACTTGTGCTCCACTAAACGCTTGGCCTTCTCGATGACCATTTCCGCGACTTGAACGTGACGCGCTGGGGGTTCATCAAAGGTCGAGGCCACCACTTCGCCGCGCACGGTGCGCTGCATCTCGGTGACTTCCTCAGGGCGCTCATCAATCAGCAGGACAATCAGATGACATTCTGGATTGTTACGCTTGATGGAATTAGCCACATTTTGCAGCATCAGCGTTTTACCCGCCTTGGGTGGCGAGACAATCAACCCACGCTGGCCCTTACCAATCGGCGAGACCAAATCAATAATCCGTGCGGTGAGATCTTCGCTAGAGCCATTACCGACTTCCATCACCATACGGTCATCAGGGAAGAGTGGCGTCAGGTTTTCAAATAGAATCTTGTGTTTGGCATTTTCAGGGCGATCAAAGTTAATCGAATCGACCTTCAGCAGGGCAAAATAGCGCTCGCCATCTTTGGGTGGGCGAATCTTGCCAGAAATGGTATCGCCTTTACGTAAATTGAAGCGGCGAATTTGGCTAGGTGAAACGTAGATATCGTCAGGGCCGGCAAGGTAAGAGGAATCTGCTGAACGCAGAAAACCAAACCCATCCTGTAAAATTTCCAGTACGCCATCTCCGTAAATATCTTCACCGCTTTTGGCGTGACGTTTGAGAATGGCAAAAATAATATCTTGCTTACGAGAACGGGCGACACTTTCGATGCCCATTTCATTCGCAATTTCCATTAATTCGGCAACGGGTTTCTGCTTGAGTTCGGTCAGATTCATGAGTTTTGTATTGGTGGTCTTACTGGGATCAATTCCGTCTAAGCGGAGCGGATAGAATACCGTGCTTGCATCCAGTTGAGAGTGCTGAGTGGTTTTGCTTCCGCTGTTGGACTCGCCGGCGCATTGTTGCAGGCATGGAAAAGCAGAAAACGTGGAAATCACTCAGAGGATATGGGGCATGACGGTGATTGTAGGCCTACTCAAGGCCAGATGCTTGGATCTTGGCTGAGCCACTTGCTTAGGTTGATCCTGTTGATTAAGAAAGATCAAAAAAGCGAGCGAGGTATCAAAGCCAAGCTATCTTGCCTGAGTGCCTGCCGAGGTGCAAGTTTTTTTGCGCGCCTAGGCAGGCCAAGACAAGCCTCAGTATTTATAGGCTAGCGTCGATAAAAGCGGAGAGCTGAGTTTTAGACAAAGCACCGACTTTAGTGGCTTCAGCATTACCACCTTTGAAGATCATCAGTGTTGGAATGCCACGGATACCAAACTTGGCTGGGGTTTCCGTGTTTTCATCAATATTGAGTTTACAGACTTTAATGCGACCTTCATATTCGCTGGCCACTTCTTCGAGCACTGGGGCAATCATTTTGCAAGGACCACACCATTCAGCCCAATAATCAACCAGAACAGGCTGGGTGGATTGCAGGACTTCTTCTTCAAAACTGGCATCGGTCACATTCACAATCGTACTACTCATGGTGTCTCTCCCAAAATCATGCAGTCTCGGCGCTTGGCCATTCAGTGATGCGCTTTATCATAGCACTCTCTTTGCAAGGGCTAAAGTCCCCTGTGATTTGTGCTCTCAGTGGCACATCCATTCTAGATTAGAATATATAATTCGCTTTTGAAGTGGTATCTTGAGCCACTTCACTAGGATTGCTGATGACTCAACAAAGGCAGGGTTCATGACAGACGCCAACCTACCCGATGGCACCACCTTAGCAGCTTTAGATCTTGGCTCGAACAGCTTCCATCTTTTGCTGGCGCGTAAAATGAACGGTGAGCTTAATCTACTTAAGCGACTTGGAGAGAAGGTCCAGCTTGCTGCAGGACTCGATGATCAAGGTCATTTAAGCGAAGAAGCTCAGCAAAGAGGCCTCGCCTGTTTGCAGCAGATGGCCCCTTTCTTACAAGGGCTCGGCGAGCAGCAAGTCAAGGCCGTAGGCACCAATGCCCTGCGCGCTGCACACAATAGCCAAGAGTTTCTCGAACGCGCTGAAGAGATTTTGGGTGTGCCGATTGAGATTATTGCCGGCCGCGAAGAGGCCCGATTGATCTACACCGGTGTGGTGTTTACTTCACCTAAAATTGAGGGCCGCCGACTGGTCATTGATATCGGTGGCGGTAGCACAGAGTTCATTATTGGTGATGGCGCAGAACCCGTGTTGATGGAAAGCCTTCATATGGGCTGTGTCAGCTACACCAGTCGCTTCTTCAAGAACGGACAGGTAAGCAGCAAGGCTTTTCAGCAAGCCAGATTGGCCGCACTGAGCGAGCTTTTGCATATCCAAAAAAGCTATTTAGGCTGTGGCTGGCAGGTGGCGCAAGGCAGCTCGGGTAGCCTCAAAGCGCTATCACTGATCGCCGGACAAGGGGAGTTTGCCACCCTCACCCCGAAAAAACTGCATGAACTTGAAAAAGAACTCCTCAAGCAAAAAAGTGCCGATCATTGGACTGTCTACGGTTTGCGCGCGGATCGGGCCAAGGTGCTGCCTGCCGGTTTAGCTATCGCCTCAGCTTTTTTTGAAGCGCTACAGATTAAAGAAATGCATTTTGTCGAAGGGGCCTTGCGCGAAGGGCTACTGTATGAGCTTTCTGGATTGGCTGCGGATGTTGATATTCGTGATCGCACGCTCAATGGATTGCAAGAAAGATTTCAGGTGGATCTGCTGCAAAGCCAGCTGGTGCAAGACAGCAGCCTCTTTTTGCTTGATCAAGTCCAAGGCGCTTGGGGGCTGATGCAACCTAAATGGCGCGATAAACTCAAGCGGGCTGCGGCCTTGCACGAGATAGGTCTCAGTGTGGCGCATACGCAATATCATAAGCATGGCGCTTACTTAATGCAGTATGCGGATCTTCCCGGCTATACACGCCTTGAACAAAGAAAGCTGGCGGTCTTGATTCGTACCCATCGGCGCAAGTTTGCCCAAGGTGATTTCAAAAGCTTCTCGCCTGAGGATGCGCTCAAACTCAAACGTCTTGCGCGCTTACTGCGCATTGCCGTGCTGTTGCACCACAGTCGACCTGATACTCCGCTGCTGAATACCCAGCTCAGTGTGAATAACACTACGCCCAAAGAAAGCCTGCACCTGCAATTTCCTGAAGGCTGGCTGGCCGAACAGCCCTTACTACAAGCAGATTTAGAGCAGGAAGCCAGCTGGCAGGCTCAGGCCGGATTTGAGCTGACATTTAGTTAAGAAGCCTCTAACAAACTGTTGCGCTTGGTGATGCAACAGCGTGCGCGGTTAAAATCCAGCCAAACAAAAAAGCCCTCCGTGATGGAGGGCTTAAGCTGTGAGCTGACTCACACTGGTAAAGCCATCACCTAGTCGGCTTCAGGGCGCATCGCAGGGAAGAGCAATACGTCACGGATCGAGGGGCTGTCGGTAAACAGCATCACCAGACGATCTATCCCTATCCCTTCACCTGCCGTTGGTGGCAAGCCGTATTCTAATGCACGAATATAATCCGCATCATAGAACATGGCTTCATCATCTCCAGCTTCTTTTTCTTTCACCTGCTCTAAGAAGCGATCACGCTGATCTTCGGCATCGTTCAACTCGGAGAAGCCGTTGGCAATCTCACGGCCACCAATAAAGAATTCAAAGCGATCGGTCACTTCTGGGTTGGCATCATTGCGCCGCGCCAGAGGCGAAACCTCGGCCGGATATTCAGTAATGAAGGTAGGCTGACGCAGCTGGTGCTCGGCGACTTCATCAAAGATTTCGGTGATAATCCGCCCCAGCCCCCAAATAGGCTTCACTTGGATTTTCAGGCGTTCAGCGACCTGTGCAGCCGCCTCACGCGTGGCCAGATCTGCCGCGCTGATGCCCTCACCATACTGGATAATGGCCTCTTGCATCGTTAGGCGCTGGAAGGGCTGACCAAACTCAAATACCTCGCCTTGATAAGGGACTTGGGTGGTGCCCAGCACTTCTTCAGCCAGATTTTTCAGCAGTGATTCGGTGAAATCCATCAGATCGCGGTAATCGGCATAGGCCCAGTAGAATTCAATCATCGTGAATTCAGGGTTATGACGGGTGGAGAGGCCTTCGTTACGGAAGTTACGGTTGATCTCGTAGACCTTCTCAAAGCCACCAACGACCAAGCGCTTGAGGTAAAGCTCGGGCGCGATACGCAGGTACATATCCTGACCAAGCGCATTATGATGGGTCACAAAAGGCCGTGCTGTGGCACCGCCGGGAATCACCTGCAGCATGGGGGTTTCCACCTCCATAAACTGGCGCGCTTCCATAAAGCGACGGATACCACTGATGACCTTCGAGCGCACGGCAAAGCAGTGGCGCGATTCGGCATTCACGATCAGATCGACATAGCGCTGACGGTAGCGCATTTCCTGATCAGCTAGGCCGTGAAATTTATCAGGCAGCGGGCGCAGGCTCTTGGTCAGCAGCTGGCTGTGTTCGATATGCACATACAAATCGCCCTTGCCTGATTTGTGGATCACACCCTGTGCATAGACTAGATCCCCCAGATCCCAGGTTTTGATATCTTCTCGCTGGCTTTCTTCGAGACCTTTTTTATCCACATACAGCTGGATCTGGCCACTGACATCTTGAATCACGATAAAGGGGCCACGCATCCGCATCACACGGCCGGCCACCTGAGCACGACGCCCTAAGGCTTCTAGCTCTTCTTTGCTGAGCGCACCTAGCTCTTGCTGCAAATCACCAGCGAGGGCATCACGGCGCAAGTGATTGGGAAAGGCTTGACCTTGAGCGCGGCGCTGAGCCAGCTTTTGGCGTCGCTCGGCAATCAGCTTATTGTCTTCTTCGCTGACACGGTGGCTACTGGCAAAATTGTTACTTGGCTCTGCTGCGGTTGTTTCAGTCATCTTATAGCCCCTGTTTTAAGCTGGCTTCAATAAATTTATCAAGATCGCCATCTAGCACCGCTTGGGTGTTGCGATTCTCTACCCCTGTGCGTAAATCTTTAATGCGCGAGTCATCCAGAACATAGGAGCGAATCTGGCTACCCCAACCGATATCGGCCTTGGAGTCTTCCAGTTTTTGCTTTTCTGCATTGCGCTTTTGCATCTCCAGCTCCCAAAGCTTGGCTTTGAGCTGCTTCATCGCAAAATCCTTGTTGGCATGCTGCGAGCGCTGTGTTTGGCAGGCGACAACAGTATTGGTCGGTAAATGGGTGATCCGTACCGCTGACTCAGTCCGGTTAACGTGCTGACCACCCGCTCCGGAGGCACGATAAACATCCACGCGTAAATCCGCGGGATTGATATCGATTTCAAAGCTATCATCGACCTCAGGTGCAACAAACACTGAGCTGAAGGAGGTATGACGCCGTCCACCTGAGTCAAAGGGGCTTTTACGGACTAAGCGATGCACGCCAGTTTCGGTTCTGAGCCAACCATAGGCGTAGTCACCTTCAATGCGCAGCGTTGCAGATTTGATGCCTGCGACTTCGCCATCCGATAATTCAACCACTTCCGTCTTAAAGCCGTGTGCATCAGCCCAACGAAGATACATCCGCAGCATCATATTGGCCCAATCTTGGGCCTCTGTGCCACCAGAGCCCGCTTGGATATCGAGGTAGGCATTCATCGGATCCATTTCACCAGAGAACATGCGGCGAAACTCAAGACCCTCAAGCTGCTTGAGCAGGGCTTGCAAATCGGCATCGACGGCATCTAGGGTATCCTGATCGTCTTCAGCGGCGGCCAGTTCAAGCAGGTCCCGCGCATCCGTCAATCCAGCATCCAGCGCATCGAGTGTGTGAACGATCTGTTCAAGTTGAGCGCGCTCTTTACCGAGCGCTTGCGCGCGCTCTGGCTCATTCCAGACATCTGGCTGTTCTAGTTCGCGCGTGACTTCTTCGAGGCGCTCTTTCTTTTCGGCATAGTCAAAGATACCCCCTCAACACGTCTGCGCGTGCCTGCATATCTTTACTGAGGGAGACAAAAGGGTTGATTTCCAGCATCTGGAAAGCTCTCCGCTAGGTTGGCAAATAAATGGTTGGCAAGATTCTTGGCGTCTTGATGACACCAGAGCCATGAGGAAAACGGAACATTTTACCTAAGGGTCAAGGCGAACTCCACTCCAATCCAATCTAATCATCGCCCTGACCACGAGGCGTGCCTGAGTAGAGGCGCGATCTAGTCTTCAGCGTTGACGAGCTCTAGATTGGCCATGAGCTGCTCAAAAGCCGCGAGGCTTTCTGGCCGTGCTTGGTGATAAGCCAGCGTCAACACCAGACTGCGGTTTTGCCCAACTTGCACCATGTATTGCACGATGCGCGTCTCTGGTGTCTTACCTGGATAAACCAGTATAAAAGCAGGGAAGCCTGCGACTTCACGCCCTGCGCACTGATCAAGACGAATGGTTTGGCCTAAGCGCTGACTGAGTACACGTGGCAAGGCTTGGCAGGTTTGACGTATCTGAGCCGCCGCTTCGGGTACCTGATCTTCGATTTCAATCACGGTGATATTGTCGTAAAAATCCTGCTCTTCGGGCTGGGTATTAAAAATCAGCATCACGCCACCGGCACGCAGTTGTGCAGAGAGCAGCTGGCGTGTCTCAAGTGGTAAATCGATGCTGTTTTCTCCCTCAGCAGGATCGACAGTGCTTAACTGTTCTTGCGTCAGCTTCAACCAGTGATCTGGCAGCGCAATACGCACACCAAAGGGATTATCGATCTCTTGTACGGCCTGGGCCGAAAACACCACGCAGGCGAGGAGCAGACCCCAACCCCACTGTCTTTTTATCCTCATCCTTCTACTCCGTCCGACACGCTGGATAGAACCAGCCTGTTTAGTTTACGATAGGCCCAGCCATCTTAAAAAATAACGCTCCACTATAAGCTATTTTTCCTTTTTTGACTGCCCGCTAAATAAGAGAAATTATGACCTCACTGTCCCCCACACTGACCACCGCTTTTGAATTGATTCGCCGCCCCTCCGTAACACCAGAAGATGCAGGCTGTTTGGATTACCTGAGCCAACGCCTTGAGAAGCTAGGCTTCACCCTCTATCGCCTCCCCTTTGGTGAGGTGGATAATCTATGGGCACGCCGTGGCCAGCAGCAGCCTTTATTCTGCTTTGCCGGGCATACGGATGTTGTGCCCCCAGGCCCACAAGAGCGCTGGGAGACAGACCCTTTTACACCTGAAATCGATAGCGAAGGTTTTTTGCGCGGCCGTGGTGCGGCCGATATGAAAGGCAGTATTGCGGCCTTTATTGAGGCTTTAGAAGTCTTCTTGGCACGCCATCCTGATCCTCAAATCGATCTGGCTCTGCTGCTGACCAGCGATGAAGAAGGCCCAGCCAAAAATGGCACCGTGAAGGTGGTCGAATGGCTAGAAGAGCGCGATGAAAAAATCGACTGGTGTCTGGTTGGTGAGCCATCCAGTACAACGCAGGTGGGCGATGTGATCAAGAACGGACGCCGTGGATCACTCGGCGGACGCCTGATCATCAAGGGCAAGCAGGGCCATGTTGCCTACCCGCATTTGGCACGCAATCCGATTCATCTTGCAGCACCAGCATTGACGGCGCTCACTGAAGAAGTCTGGGATCTGGGGAATGCCTTCTTCCCCGCGACCAGTTTTCAGATCTCGAATATTCATGCCGGAACAGGCGCCACGAATGTGGTACCCGGTGAGCTGGAAGTGCTATTTAACTGGCGCTTTTCAACTGAGCTGACTGCCGAAGCCATCCAGCAGCGTACCGAGGCGATCCTCAAAGCCCATCAATTGGATTATGTGATCGAATGGCAATTGAGTGGACTGCCCTTTTTAACCGCAGAAGGCAGTCTTGTGGCCGCAGCCCAAACAGCCATCAAGCAGGTGACAGGACGTCAGACGCAGCTTTCGACCTCTGGCGGCACCTCAGATGGGCGCTTTATTGCGCCAACTGGAGCTCAGGTGGTTGAGCTTGGGCCAGTCAACGCGACGATCCACCAAGTCAATGAGCGAGTGGCGGCGGCCGATCTTGAGCAGTTGAGCGAGATTTATACC
>SKOQ01000139.1 GCA_007119985.1 Marinospirillum sp. | reverse complement strand
CGCTGTGGTTGGCCGCAGAGGGCTGGCCGCAGCCAAGGGTGTTGATCATCTTTGTGCTTGGGGTGATCGTGATGCGTGCGGCCGGTTGTGTCATTAATGATTATGCCGATCGTGATTTTGATGGCCATGTACAGCGCACCCAGCAGCGTCCGTTAGCCCAAGGGGAAATCACACCCAAAGAAGCCTTAATCTGCTTTGCCCTGCTGGGCCTGGTGGCTTTGTTGCTGGTGTGGCACACCAATAGCCTGACACTCTGGCTGGCACCTGGCGGCCTGCTACTCGCGGCCTGCTATCCCTTTATGAAGCGCTATACCCACTTTCCACAACTGGTGCTGGGCGCGGCTTTTTCTTGGGCGATTCCGATGGCCTTTGCCGCAGAAGCCGGTGCCTTGCCCTGGGCGCTCTGGCTGGTGTTTGCTGCCAATCTCACCTGGACGGTGGCCTATGACACGGCCTATGCGATGGAAGATCGTGAAGACGATCTGAAGATAGGTGTGAAATCTACGGCGGTGTTTTTTGGTCACTATGATCGCTTGGCGATAGGTCTGCTGCAGTTGGCAACGCTCTTACTGCTGGCCTTGGCGGGTTGGGTCTTTGAGCGTGGTGTCTTTTTTGCGCTGGGTCTTGGTGTGATGGCGCTGCTCTTTATTTGGCAGCAGTGGCTGTTGCGTGATCGGGCGCGCGGCCCTTGTCTGCGTGCCTTCCTCAATAACCACTATGCAGGCATGGCGGTGTTTCTGGGCTTGCTGGCAGATTACTGGCTGGCGTGATGATCCTGGGTGCTGGAATCGGGCGCTCCCTGCCCGATCAGCCTAAGCCCGCCCAAGCTTGTAAATCGCCACTTCACCAAAGAGATTCGGCCAGAGGCGCGCCTTCCAGTGCCCCTTGTAGGCCAGATCGCCGACGGCACGATCCAGTATTTTGAGTCCCTTGGCGGCACAGAGGGCTTCAAAATCCTTAAAGGTGATTAAGTGGATGTTGGGTGTGTCGTACCACTCGTAGGGCAGTGTCTTGGAGACGGGTAGCTTGCCACGAAAGGTCAAATACAGGCGGCAGCGCCAGTGGGCAAAGTTAGGGAAGGTCACGATGGCTTCCTGCCCAACACGCAGCATTTCATCCAAGGCCAGATCCTGGCGGCGCAGCACCTGCAAGGCCTGCGTCATAATCACTGTGTCATAGCTGGCATCGGCAAAGTTGCTCAGTCCACGGTTCAAATCCTGCTCGATCACATCCACGCCGTTGGCAATACAAGCCGTGATCTTCTCGGCATCAATTTCGAGCCCATAACCGCTGACCTGCTTGTGTTGTTGCAGATAGCCCAGCAGCTCGCCATCACCGCAGGCCAGATCCAGAACGCGGGTTTGAGGGCGAATCCAATCGGCGATAATACTTAAATCCTGACGCATCAACAGGTCTCCTTGGCAACGCGTTGCATATAGGCAGAGAAGACCGCCTCATAACGCTGATCGGGAATCAAAAAGGCATCATGGCCGTGAGGGGAGCGAATTCTGGCATAGCTGACTGATTTTCTGGCTGCGGTCAGAGCATTGACCAGCTCCTCCGAGCGTTTGGGCGAAAAGCGCCAGTCCGTGCTGAAACTGATCACCAGAAAGCGACATTGCGCTGGCGCGAGGGCCGCGGCCAGATTGCCATCACATTCTGCAGCGGGGTCAAAGTAATCGAGGGCCTTGGTCATCAGCAGATAGGTGTTGGCATCAAAGCGCTCAGAGAAGGTTTCCCCCTGATAGCGCAGATAGGATTCGACCTGAAACTCCACATCAAAGCCAAAATTCAGCTTATCCGTGCGCAAATCCCGCCCAAACTTCTCCCCCATCGAATGCTCAGATAAATAGGTGATATGCCCGATCATGCGCGCGAGGCCCAAGCCATGCCGTGGGATCACCCCCGCTTCTTGATAACGCCCATCGCAAAAGTTGGGATCAGACATAATCGCCTGACGCGCCACCTCGTTAAAGGCAATATTCTGCGCAGAGAGCTTGGGTGTGCTGGCAATGACCACTGCATGGCGTAGCCGCTCAGGATGGCGCAGTGACCACTCCAGCACCTGCATACCACCCAAGCTGCCACCCACCACGGCAGCCCATTGTTGTATGCCAAGGCGATCAGCCAGCAGTGCCTGCGAATCCACCCAATCTCGTACAGTTAAAACAGGAAAATCCGAGGCATAGGGCTGGCCTGTTTCTGGGTTGATTGAGGCAGGGCCAGTGGAGCCATGACAGCCGCCCAGGTTATTCAGCGCGACAACAAAAAAGTGATTGGTATCAATGGGCTTGCCGGGGCCGATATAGGCATCCCACCAGCCAGGCTTGGTTTCATCGGGATGATGATAGCCTGCGGCATGATGATGCCCAGAGAGTGCGTGACAAATCAGCACAGCATTCGAGGCCTCGGCATTCAGCTCGCCGTAGGTTTCGACCATCAGTTGCCATTGATCGAGCTGATGGCCGCTGGCCAGAGAGAGAGGTTGTTGAAAAACATAAACTTCTGGGCTGACGAGCCCAACGGAATCCTTCGGGGGGCACTTTTCTAAAGCGTCTGATGCTGACATGATGGAGCAGTGTCCTCTTGGCAAACGGGGCAGAACAAGCAAGAAGTAATACGAGGGCTTAATCTAACACAGATTGTTCGGTTTACGCTGTGGCTTGTCTCGGCTAAAATAGGCGATTAGCTTTTATATCTTATTTTCCTCCCCTCCAAAAAAATCGCAGGTCCTCTATGTTAAGAATCGTTGAAGAAGCTCTCACCTTCGATGATGTTTTGCTGGTACCCGGTTATTCCGAAATCCTGCCTAAAGACGTCAGCCTCAAAACACGCATTACGCGCAATGTCGAACTGAATATCCCCCTTGTCTCTGCTGCGATGGATACCGTGACGGAAGGGCGTTTAGCGATTGCCCTCGCACAAGAAGGCGGCATCGGCATTATCCATAAAAACATGACGATTGCGCAGCAGGCGACTGAAGTCCGCAAGGTCAAAAAACACGAAAGCGTGATTGTGAAGGACCCTGTCAGCGTGGCGCCGACGACCAAAATCCATGAGCTGTTAGAAATGGCCGCTGAGTATGGCTTCTCTGGT
This sequence comes from Marinospirillum sp., assembly GCA_007119985.1. Classification (GTDB taxonomy): domain Bacteria; phylum Pseudomonadota; class Gammaproteobacteria; order Pseudomonadales; family Halomonadaceae; genus Marinospirillum. The sequence goes on along the minus strand of SKOQ01000139.1, from coordinate 439 downwards.
TTCCCCGTTGTGGATGCTGGCAAACTGGTCGGTATCGTCACTGGCCGTGATCTGCGTGTGAAACCACATGTTGGCGATACCGTAGCCGCCATTATGACGCCACAAGAAAAACTCGTCACCGCGCTGATCAATACGCCACTGGATGACATCAAAGCCCGTTTGTATGAGCATCGCATCGAGAAGATGCTGCTGGTCGATGAGGCCTTCCATCTGCGTGGTCTCGTTACCTTCCGCGATATCGAAAAAGCCAAAACCTATCCTCTTGCGGCTAAGGATGCCAATGGCAGTCTGCGTGTTGGCGCAGCAGTGGGAACCGGCGCAGAAACCCCTGAGCGGGTGGCCGCCTTGGTTGAGGCTGGTGTGGATGTCATCGTCGTCGATACGGCGCACGGCCATTCAAAGGGCGTGATTGATCGCGTGCGTTGGGTCAAAGAAAACT
>SKOQ01000060.1 GCA_007119985.1 Marinospirillum sp. | reverse complement strand
TGTGCCAACAATGGCAATCGTTTGTTTTTGCATAGCATTACCGAATACCGATGAGAGTCCTTACCCACTTCGCGCCGACAACTTTAAGTTTTGCTAAACGCGGTGAGCGGCTATTTTTCCATTGCTGCAAATGTTCTACTGTCTGTGATGCACTGCAGTAGTAGCCCGTGACTGGGCTAATGTATAAGGGATACCAAATTAAGCTGGCGAAAATCAGTTCATTAAGTGTTAGCTGTCGAGTACGTCGAGCCATAGGGGCTTTATCAAGGGTTAATCCCCAACCGGAATAAAACGGTTGACCATAACAAACCACTTTTTTATGACGTAATAAGGCTTCAAAGCCCGCTAATGAACTGATGACATGCACTTCATCAACATGATGATAAAGTTGGTCTATGCCTATATGAGTGATCACTTGGTCACACCATTGGTGAGCCTGTGATTCATTTTTTCCCGACGCTCTGGCACCAGCCACAACATCGGGATGCGGTTTATAGAGAAGATAAGCCTGGGGATTTTCTCTTCTAACCTGACGTAATAATTCAATATTGGTTTTTATTATTGGCGAGCCGAATTCAATGGAGGCGTCATTTTCGACTTGTCCTACCACTAAAATAATGGTTTGCTCGCGGTTTACTGGCTGCCAATCACCTTGGCCGGTATTGTATTTGGTCACGTTTGCACGCAGCAGTTGTTGCTGTAATTGCTCTGCCTGCTGGCACTCTCGTTGTGTAAACGCGTGATGTTGTAAAAAATCTTCTAATCGTGAAGGGCGCGTGGCATCAAAATACAGGCCGAGATCGTCGACCACCCAAGATAATGGGCGAGTAAATAACGCCCCTAAACCGACCGAGCGAAGAAAGCCATCTTCAACCCTTAATACTTGTTGAGAATCCTGCGCGAGTTGAGTGCGATTGCCCCATAACACAGGGATAAACCCGGCCGTTAATCCTTCTGGCTGAGCCACAAACTGGCGCTGACAACCTTGGAAAAAAGCATTAAAGCTAGCTCGCCAAAAACGTTTCACCGCCAAAAAGCCAACCTTTGCCGGTAAACGCCGACGAGCAGCAAATTGTACCTCAAGCCATGCGATGGCTTGGGAGACTGAGCATGACTGCTGCCATTCAGGATGCCATACCTGGCAATGCGGACTAAACCAGGTTGCCAACAGTAACTGTTGCTGCTGCCAATCATGCCACTCAATCTTGTGTAACGAATCCGTTGCCGTGTTAGGTTGAATCCAAGCCTGTAAACGCTGCGCAACCTGACCATAAACCATCACTGGTTTTCGATAAATGGCCGCTTCAATCGTGCTCAACCATTGATCAGTAATAATGATTTGCGCATCACGTAACCAACGGCCTTTATCAGCAAATTGATCAAGCCAATAAACCTCATCACTTGCCAACCGACAAGTGCGCTGGTGACGGGCCAACTGAGCATGAGACTCTCCCCTATCCTGACTCTCAACCATCACGTAAAGCAGGCAATTGATTGATTTGGCATAAGTCATTACCGCTTGCGATAGGTGACTCGCACAAGGTTGTTTGCCAAGCACCCACAGCACATACGCCGGAGGGCTCTGCTGCTCTATAGGCAGATAAGTGTGAGCAAACACACTCAATTGGCTTTGCTGGATCTGCTCAAGCCATGCTTGATGCTCCGTTTGCCAACTCACCGCATCATCTGATAATCGATGATCAGGCAATTGTCGTGGCTTGGCTACGCTCATTAATGCTTGCTTACCTTGGCGGAGTTTCGGCGCGCAAGGGGCTGGCCACACTAACCTTTTTGCTGAGCGATGGCGGAATAAGCGGACCATAAAAATGATACTTCCTTGCCGAGTTATCTGGTTTTTGTCTATCTAGCCGGAGGATTATTAAACCGGTTAATCACGGTGATCGCGGATAATCGCTCGCGTTAAATGAATAATGGCAAAAAAGAATACGCTCATTAGACTCCATACCACCCAGTTATGTAAGCGGCGTGGCTCAGTGGAGAACTCAGGGAGAGTCGGGTATTGTAATACCGAGACTTGCTTGAGCTTACGCGCCGCTTCCACTCGGGTGCTTTCTAGCGCAATGAGCGCATTCGAATACAGCTCTAAAGCAAATTTAGCTTGCATTTCTAAGGTTTGATATTGAGCGGATACACGGTTTAAGGCGTTACCATGTTCCATGGTTAACTTCGCTTGCTCTTGAGTGATTTGCGACTTTAATGCTTTGATTTCACTTGTTAGACGCTGCATTTCTGGTGAGCGCGGATTTTGAAAAGTACTTAATGCACTGCGTTGTGATTCAGTCACCGCAAGCTGGGCTTGCAGTTTTGAAATAATGGTAAAAATCCCTTCTACTGTTCCTGTCGGAGAGACCAAGCCATGAGCATCTTGGTATTCGAGCAAGGCTTCGCGAGCATCCTCCACTCGCTGCGCCATATCCGCGACTTGCACCTCAATAAATTTAAGCTGCTCTTCCGCGAGGCGCTTACCCATTAAGTTCATGTGTCGCTCACCTTCTTCGAGTAAGGTTTGCGCAATGGCTTGCGCCATTTCAGGACTATAAGCTTCTACCCGCACCCGCAATACTTTGGCGTAATCATCAAATTGAATGGTGATCCGCTCACTCAAATAACGGTAAAATTTTTCTAGCGGTGTATTGGCATCACTTAAGCGAGCAATGCGGTCAATCGAAGGCTGAGAATAATGCTGGCGTAGATCGAGCTTTTCTTGCAGTTTGATCGCCATATCTACTGACTCAAGGTGATCTTTAAGCAGTAGCAAATCCCCTGCACCACTGGTGCCCGATAACAAGGATGAAACACTGAACCCTGTTGGCATAATCTCTGGACTACGCAGCACAATGTTGGCTTGCGAGACGTAACGATCGGTGGCGATAAAGGCGTAATAAATTCCCACCAGCATGATCACAGCAAAACAAACCACCCACTGGAGATGCTTGCGAAATACAACTTTCATTTTTTAATACTCTTATGATAATCAGCGATAGCATGTTCAAGCTCGTCATACCAAATGGCTTTGCCTTTATGAATCCACAAACCGGCCTGACAAAGATCGTTTAAGATCCCCTCACTGTGTGAGACCATGATAATACTGGCTTGACCAATTCGACTACGAAACGCTTCGGTAGCTTTGGCGCGAAAGCTTTTATCACCCACCGCCGTTGCTTCATCAGACAAATAGACATCAAAATCAAACGCGAGTGACAGACCAAAACCCAAACGGCTACGCATACCGCTTGAATAGGTGCGAATCGGCTGATCAAAGGCTTTACCTAATTCAGAAAACTCTTGCACAAAAGCAATGATTTGCTCAATTCGCTCTTCGCCACCATGAATACGTGCAACAAACTTAACGTTTTGTCGCCCCGTCATACTGCGCTGAAAACCGCCACTAAGACCAATCGGCCAAGAGACACTGCAATCTCGTGTAATACTGCCTTTATCTGGCATATCCATCCCAGAGAGCAGTTTTAATAGGGTCGATTTACCCGCGCCGTTTTTACCCACTACGCCAACACTCACGCCT
>SKOQ01000018.1 GCA_007119985.1 Marinospirillum sp. | reverse complement strand
CGCTTTATCCGTATTCGCTACGCCGATGCAGCGGGCTTAAGACGCTTTTTGCTTGATGAAGCTGCACCCAGTGTGGACAACCATCAGTTTGCGGCCGCTCTAGGCTATCGCACAGAAGAAGCCCCAGCGCCAGTGAGCAGCAATCGCAATCCACGCTTTATGAGTGATCGTGGGCAGCTGCTGGTTGATGAACGCACCAATACGCTTTATATCCGCGATACTCAGGAACAGCTCGATCGTATTCAGGCCATCGTTGAGCGCCTTGATGTGCCTGTAGAGCAGATCATGATCGAAGCGCGTATTGTGGTCGCACGTAGTGGGGCCAGCGATGAGCTAGGCATCAACTGGAGCGGAGGGCGGGTCAGCGGCGGTAGCGGCTCACAAGAGATTACCGGCAACCCGTCTCTGGGACGCGCACTCGAACTGGATACCAGCCTGACGGGCCGCCGTGGATCGAGCGGATCTTACAACCCTTCAACTGGTGCCACTTTTGGTTTTGTCAGCAATAACTTTATTCTTGATCTTGAACTGGCTGCATTGGAAACCGAAAATCGCAGTGAAGTCATCTCTCAACCCCGCGTGATGACCTCGGATCGTCATATGGCCGTCATCCGGTCAGGTGAAGAAATCCCCTATCAAGTGACCGATGGCGATGGCAATGTCACCACCAACTTCCGTCAAGCTGAGCTGCGCCTTGAAGTCACTCCGCAAAATGTCGGTGATGGGCGCATCGCATTGAATTTACGCGTCAATAATGACAGCCGTGCTCAAGACACCACCGATGCCGGCCCAGTGATCAATACCAATGCCGTTGAAACCCAAGTCTTGATTGAAAACGGCAGTACACTGGCGATTGGTGGTATTTACACCACCCAGAATCTGACGCAAAAATCACAAACACCCTTCCTTGGCGACCTCCCGATCATCGGCTGGCTGTTTCGCCATTCCATTCAGCGACAGGAAAACGTAGAATTGTTGATCTTTATTACTCCAAGACTTGTCAATTCTTCTCTCGCCAGAAATTAACGGGCGTTGTGTGACTGATCAACGCTGATTTGGCAGAGTCGATTGGAACCTAGCATCAAGGCCGGCTGACTGCCTAGGCCTTGGGCGAGACCGAGCTGGCTTCATCGTTAATCAGAGGTTACCCATGCCCGATGTGCAGCTTAGGCTGACAAACCAAAGCATCTTCCTAATCGGCCCGATGGGTGCAGGTAAAAGCACCCTAGGCCGATTATTAGCGGCGGATCTTAAACGGCCCTTCTACGATTCAGATCTGGTCATCGAAGAGCGCTGCGGTGCCAGTATCCCATGGATTTTTGATCTGGAAGGCGAAGCTGGCTTTCGTGAACGCGAAGCGCAGATGATTGATGAACTGACTCAGCAAACTGGGATCGTGCTCGCCACGGGTGGTGGCGCCATTTTGCGTGCAGAAAATCGCCGCCATCTGCGCGAACGGGGCATCGTCATTTTTTTGCGCACCACGCTGGCCCAGCAGCTCGCGCGAACACGCAAAGATCGTCATCGTCCACTGCTGCAAACCGCAGACCCCAAAGCCAAGCTGGCTCAGCTGCGTGAAGAGCGTGAGCCCCTATATGAAGCCACAGCACATCTCATCATTGATACCGATCAGCGCCCTCCGCGCCAAGTGATGATGGATATCAAACAGCGCCTGTTGGAGCTGGATCTCACCCCAGCACGCCCAGAATAAAGCCTTCTCAGGATAGTGATCATGCCCAATCTGCAAGACCTTCTTTCCCTTCATCTTGATTTAGGTGAACGCAGCTATGCCATTCATATCGGCGCAGACCTTCTTCAGCGTGCTGATTTGATCCTGCCGCATCTTCAAGGCCAACAAGTCCTGATTGTGACCAATACCACCGTAGCCCCCCTCTATCTTGAAACGCTACGTGCAGCCTTGCAGCAGGCCAAGCCCGAACTCAAGATCCAAGAATGCATCTTGCCCGATGGTGAAGCCTATAAAGATCTGCGCCATCTTGAGTTAATCTGGGATCGCTTACTTGAGGCCGGTTTTAATCGCCGTGCCACCTTAATTGCTCTCGGTGGCGGCGTGATCGGCGACATGACTGGCTTTGCAGCCGCCTGTTACCAACGTGGCGTGAACTTTATCCAGCTACCCACCACGCTACTGTCACAAGTCGATTCCTCTGTGGGCGGCAAAACGGGCGTCAATCATCCGCTGGGTAAGAATATGCTGGGTGCCTTCTGGCAGCCCAAGCTGGTCCTGGCTGACACCCTGACTTTACAAACACTACCGCCGCGTGAACTTGCCGCAGGCATGGCTGAAGTCATCAAATATGGCCTGCTGGGTGATCTGGATTTTCTTGAATGGCTAGAAGTCCAACTGCCCAAGTTAATGCAGGGCGATCAGCGCTTGTTAGGTGAAGCCATCGTACGCTCCTGTCGCTGCAAGGCGCAGATTGTGGCGCAGGATGAACGTGAAGGTGGCGTGCGCGCACTCCTCAATCTTGGCCATACCTTTGGCCATGCCATCGAGACTGAAATGGGCTACGGTGAATGGCTGCACGGTGAGGCGGTAGGCTGCGGTATGGCCTTGGCTGCCGATTTATCCCATCGTTTAGGCTGGATCAGTGCAGCAGATCTTGAGCGTAGCAAAGCGTTGATTCAGGCGGCCCAACTTCCGATCCTGCCACCACCATCCATGACAGTCGATGCCTTCTTACGCGCCATGGCTGTGGATAAAAAGAATATTGATGGTGAGCTGAGGCTGGTATTATTGCGCCGTTTAGGGCAAGCCGAGCTCGTCACTTTGACAACGCATGATCATCTCAACGCTTGTCTTGCTTCTGCATTAGAAAAAAGCCAAGCTTTATCCAAGGCGCATTCATTCTAGCGCTCGCCTCCTGTTTTTTTATTTTAATTTGAGGCGATATCGACCGAGGGAGTCACCCGTATGCAATCTTGGGAACCATCACTGGGTGGTGATTCAACCCCAACTGATTTTCCACAACTGCTCAGCCATGTGCAGGATTCAGCCGTTTTCTACCCCGGCCGTCAGCATGGCAAGCATTTGGATCTACTGCTGCACCTCAGCCGCTACAGCAACCTTTTCTTATTGCTGACCGGACCAGAAGGCAGCGGCAAAAGTCATCTCAAGCAGCGCCTGCTTAACCAGATTGATTCAGGTGTGGTCGCCACTAGTCTGCGTGGTGAGCAGGTGGCTCAGGCGAACCAACTGCTCACCCAATTGACGCATCAGCTCGATCTGGTCATTCCACCACGCGCTGAAGCCGAAGACTACTGCAATGCCATCCGCGAATTCAGCGCCCAGCTGAACGAAGAAGGCGGTAGCTGCCTGATTGTCATTGATGATGCCGAGCTGCTCGAACAAGATGCCTTGCATATCTTGCTTGAGTTGGCCAATACCGCACCAGATCAGCGCCGCCCGCATATCGCCCTCTTTGGCCGGCACGATTTGTATCAGCGCTTGAGCAGTGAACCCAACGCGACCCGCTTTGAAGCCGCAGGGCATCATCTTCCACTGCATGCTCTTTCTGAAGCAGAAGCCAGAGGCTATCTCGAACACCGCTGCCATAGCGTGGGGATCGACCACCTGCCGCTGGATGATCAGCAGTTTATGCGCGTCTATAAAAAAGCCCGTGGTTTACCTGGCTTTTTGAATACGGCCATAGTGGAGGAGCTCAAAGCAGCACAAGAGCAGCCTGCTGCTGCCCCTCAAAACATCCCCTTAGCTGCTGAAAAGCCACAACCTAAAAAAGCACCTGCCCAGAAAAAAAGCACCACAAAAAAAGCTTCTAAACCTCTTCCGTGGGTGCCCATTGGAGCTGCGATCGGGGGCTTGGCCCTGCTGACACTGATCTTCTTATACCAAGATCGCCTCTTCTCAACACCGACACCGGATACCAGCCTGATCAGTCGATCCCAGGAAATCCGCCAGCAAAACTGGGCTGAAATAGAGGAGCTGGATCTGCCGGCTTTAGCGGAGCCCGCACAGGTAGACCTGACCGACAGTGCGCCTACGCCGGTGACCGCAGAACCTGAGCCTGCTCCTGAAGAGACGATCGCACAGATGGATTCACCAGATGACGCACCACCCACATCCAGCCGTCCACCTGAGCCCTTGCAACCAGCTGCACCACCGCCTGCCGCGAGTCCAGCAGAAGCCCCTTCAGCACGCCCAGCGACGGCTGAAACCCGCCCCGCACCCAGTGCCGCTGAACAGCCAGCAGGCTTTCAGAATCAAGGACTAAAGCGTGAGGCCTGGCTGATGGAGCGCAACCCCAATCACTTTGCCTTGCAAATGATGGGCAGCCTAGAAGAAGCCAGTGTGCGCCAGTTTATTCAGCAGGCCAACCAATCTGGCTTGGTCTACTTTGAAGGGCGCTATCAAGGCAATCCTTGGTTTGTGGTGGTGTATGGTGACTATGCCAATCGAGACGCTGCTGTCGCGGCCATACCTAATCTGCCCGAGGCACTGAGAAATCAACGCCCTTGGGCGAGAAGCTTTGCCAGCATACAAAACGATCTTCGTAGTCGTTAAGCTCCATCCCCTTCTCTGAGCCGCTGTCTTGCAGCGGCTTTTTTGTTGCTCACCCTCTCCTCTTGGCCGCTCTCATACTCCATCCTTTCTTGCACAAAAAAAGTGCATTTGTGTCAAGCGCACCATTTGGGTTCAAAACCACCAAGATGATAACCAAAAAGAATCAATGCATTTAAATTGATTCCTGCTGGTTTGAAAAAGGCGTATTTTTTTACTTTTCATTGATTTTTTTGTTTGTTTTTCGTCCACCGGCGCGTGTAAGATGAGCCCAAGAAAGATAAAAACGGCATAAGCAATGCCGATTTTGCATAACTAGATGCACAAGAGAGACCCGCTTATGAACTCCTTCACGCCGCACTCTGCTTCCTCTGCACCAAAACAGCTAGATGCACCAAAACAGCCTGGCCTCTATCGTCCTGGTGAATTTAAAGACAACTGTGGTTTTGGCCTGATGGCTCAAGTCCACGGCGAAGCCAGTCATGACCTGCTTAAAAAAGCCATTGAATCCCTGACCTGCATGACCCACCGTGGGGGCATTGCATCTGATGGTAAAACAGGGGATGGCTGTGGCCTGTTGATCAAAAAGCCGGACGGTTTTTTACGCGCAGAGGCCAGAAAGCTGTTTAATGCCGAACTGGGTGAGCGCTATGCCGTCGGTATGGTCTTTCTTTCGCAGGACAATGCGACCTACCAAAAAGGCAAGCAGGCTTTAGAGCAGCAGCTCTATGCTCAGGGCTTGGAAGTGCTGGGCTGGCGTGAGGTGCCAACCAATCCTGCTGTCTGTGGCGAAATCGCGCTGGCCTGCATGCCGCGCTTTGAGCAGATCTTCGTCAATGCCCCAGAAGGCATGGAAGAAAAAGAACTGGGCGTGAAGCTTTTTATGGCACGACGTCGCGCTGAAATGGTGATGAAAAGCGATGAGGCTTTTTATGTCGCTTCTTTATCCAGCAAGGTGCTCTCCTACAAGGGCCTCACCATGCCGGTCGATCTGCCTCATTTCTACCTGGATCTGGCCGATGAACGCTTAGAGACAGCGATCTGTGTTTTCCACCAGCGCTTCTCCACCAATACCGATCCCAAATGGCATCTGGCCCAACCCTTTCGCTATCTGGCCCACAATGGTGAGATCAATACCATTGAGGCCAACCGCAATTGGGCCAATGCGCGTAAAAAGAACTTCAAAAACGAATGGCTTCCTGATATCGAAACCCTCGATAAGGTCGTCAACACTGAAGGCTCAGATTCTTCCAGCATGGACAATATGCTCGAAGTGCTGCTGACCGGCGATATGCCCCTCTTTCGCGCCGTGCGCAAGATGATTCCACCAGCTTGGCAAAATGTCCAAACCATGGATGGTGATCTGCGCGCCTTCTACGAATTTAACTCGATGCACATGGAACCCTGGGATGGCCCTGCCGGATTGGTGATGACCGATGGCCGTTATGCCTTGTGTATGCTGGATCGTAACGGCCTGCGGCCTGCGCGTTTTGTGATGACCAAAAATGGCTATATCACTCTGGCTTCCGAAGTGGGCGTCTGGGATTACCAGCCCGAAGACGTGATTTATAAAAGCCGTGTTGGGCCAGGACAAATTCTGGCGATTGATACCTTAACTGGCGATATTCTGCATACCAAGGATGTCGATGATCAGCTGAAGGTCTCACAACCTTACAAACAGTGGCTGCGTGAACAGTCCACCTATTTAGAGTCTACCCTCACTGAAACTGGCCCCCGCTTTGAGGTGCTGGAGAAGAAAGAGCTGACTCGCCAGATGAAGCTGTTCAACATCAGCCTTGAAGAGCGCAATCAGGTGCTGCGCCCGCTGGCAGAAAGCGGCCAAGAAGCCGTGGGTTCAATGGGCGATGATACCCCGATGGCGGTACTCTCGCAGAAGGTGCGCCATGTCGCCGATTTCTTCCGCCAGAAGTTTGCGCAGGTGACCAACCCGCCGATTGATCCACTGCGTGAAGCGATCGTGATGTCGCTTGAAACCTGTATCGGGCGCGAGATGAATGTCTTTGATGAGCGTGCTGAGCATGCCAACCGGATCATTCTGACCACTCCGGTACTGTCACCGCGTAAATTCCAGTCCTTGGTCGAAGATCCTCGCCCTGGCTTTGAAGAGCAGATTTTGGCGCTGGAATTTGATCCGCAGCAGATGGGGTTAAAGCAGGCCATCGAACACCTCTGCCAACAAGCAGAAGACGCTGTGCGTGCAGGCAAGGTGCTTTTGGTGCTCTCTGATCGTCAGCTGCAATCTGGCTGGCTGCCCATCAACGCACTGATGGCCACGGGTGCAGTGCATCATCGCTTGATGGCCAAAGGGCTGCGCTGTGATGCCAATATTATTGTTGATACCGGCTGGGCGCGCGATTCTCACCATATGGCGGTGCTGTTTGGCTTTGGTGCGACAGCGATTCATCCTTGGTTGAGCTATCAGGTCATCGCTGATCTACATCGCAGCGGTGAACTGCAAGGTGAGCCTGGCGAAACTCGGCGCGCCTATCGCAAGGGCATCCAAAAAGGGTTGCTGAAAATTCTGTCCAAAATGGGCATCTCGACACTGCCCTCTTACCGTGGCTCGCAGCTATTTGAGGCCATAGGTCTGAATGATGAGATCGTTGAGCTGTGCTTCAAGGGCGTGGCCAGCCGTATTCAGGGCGCCAGCTTTGCTGACTTGCAGCTGGATCAAGAGCTGCTGGCTGAACAAGCAGAACGCGCCTCAGTGCCGATCTCTCAAGGCGGCCTGCTCAAGTATGTGCATGGCGGCGAATACCATGCCTATAACCCAGATGTCGTTAAGGCGATGCAAGAGGCAGTGCAAACAGGCAGCTATAGTGCGTGGAAGCGTTTTGCCAAGCTGGTTAATGAACGCCCCGTCGCGACCCTGCGCGATCTGCTCCAACTGAAAAAGGCCGACCAGCCGCTGTCTTTGGATCAGGTCGAAAGTGTTGAAGAACTGCTGCCACGCTTTGATTCGGCTGGCATGTCCCTAGGTGCCCTCTCTCCTGAAGCGCACGAGGCCCTTGCCCAAGCGATGAATGAGCTGGGCGCGCGTTCTAACTCAGGTGAAGGCGGCGAAGACCCAGCGCGCTATGGCACGCTCAAATCCTCCAAGATCAAGCAGATTGCCTCAGGGCGCTTTGGTGTCACTCCGGCTTATCTGGTGAATGCAGAAGTACTGCAAATCAAGGTGGCACAAGGCGCCAAGCCTGGTGAGGGCGGCCAGCTGCCCGGCGGCAAGGTGAATGCCCTGATTGCGCGTCTACGCCATGCGGTACCGGGTGTCACACTGATCTCACCACCACCGCATCATGATATCTACTCAATTGAAGATTTAGCCCAGCTGATTTTCGATCTGAAACAGGTCAACCCCAAGGCGCAGGTCTCGGTGAAGCTGGTTTCAGAGCCAGGTATCGGCACCATAGCTACCGGCGTGGCCAAGGCTTATGCCGATTTGATTACTGTCTCTGGCTATGATGGTGGCACTGCCGCCTCGCCGCTGACTTCGATCAAATATGCGGGTTCTCCTTGGGAAATCGGCTTGGCTGAAGTCCAGCAGGCCCTGCGCATCAACAAGCTGCGCGATAAAATCCGCCTGCAAACCGATGGTGGTTTGAAAACCGGTTTGGATGTGATCAAAGCCGCGATTTTAGGTGCAGAAAGCTTTGGTTTTGGTACCGCGCCGATGGTGGCACTGGGTTGTAAATACCTGCGTATTTGCCACCTCAACAACTGCGCCACCGGCGTAGCCACGCAGGATGATCAACTGCGCGAACAGCATTTCCGTGGCACGGTCGAGATGGTCAAAAACTACTTCCGCTTTATTGCTGAAGAAGTGCGCGAAATCCTCGCTGAGCTGGGTGTGGCCAAGCTGACCGACTTGATTGGACGCGTGGATTTGCTGAATGTGATTGACGGCAGCACCTCACGTCAGGGCCAGTTAGATCTGAACCGTCTGCTGTTTAACGATGCTGTGCCAGCGGATGCCCCTCAGTTCTGCCAGATTAACCGCAACCAGCCTTTTGATCAGGCTGAATTAGCCGAGCGGATGGTGGTGGAACTGCGCCATGCATTAGATCAAAAGACTGGCGGTGATTTTAGCTTCACCATCACCAACTGCGATCGCTCGATCGGTGCCCGTATTTCTGGTGAAATCGCGCAGCGCTATGGTGATGCTGGATTAGAAGATGCGCCGATCAATCTGCACCTGAAAGGCGTGGCTGGACAAAGCTTTGGCGTCTGGAATGCCAAGGGCCTCAATCTGTATCTTGAAGGCGATGCCAACGACTATGTCGGTAAAGGCATGAATGGCGGCAAGCTGGTGCTGGTTCCCCCTCAGGGCAGTTCTTTTGCCAGCCACAAAACCTCGATTATGGGCAACACCTGCTTGTATGGTGCCACTGACGGTCATCTCTATGCCGCAGGTCGCGCTGGTGAGCGCTTTGCGGTGCGTAACTCAGGTGCCACCGCCATCGTCGAAGGCGCTGGAGATCACTGCTGCGAATATATGACTGGGGGTCTGGTGTGTGTGCTGGGCGATACTGGCTATAACTTTGGTGCGGGGATGACCGGCGGCTTTGCCTATGTGCTGGATCTGGATCGCAGCTTTATGGATAAGTACAACCATGAGCTGGTCGATCTACACCGTATCAATACTGAGCAGATGGAGGCTTACCGCAACCATCTTCGCAGCTTGATTCAGGAATTTGTGGATCACACCCAATCCGCTTGGGGCCGCAAGATACTGCAAGAGTTTTCCGACTTTATTCGTCACTTCTGGCTCGTGAAGCCCAAGGCAGCACAACTGGCGGATCTGCTGAAAACAACACGTCAAAGTGCGCAATAAAAAAGAGACAGATGAATAAAGAATTGATGCTGAGGAAAAAATCATGGCGACACGTCAAGTCAATCCGAACCTGAGTAATGACTTCCAATTTGTGGACGTCGGACGCAAAGACCCGAATAAAAAGCCTGTTGGCCTGCGTAAAAAGGCCTTTATTGAGATCTATGATGTTTTTGAGCCAAAAGAAGCCAGCCAGCAGGCGCATCGCTGCCTAGACTGCGGCAATCCCTACTGTGAGTGGAAGTGCCCTGTTCACAACTACATCCCGAACTGGCTGCAACTGGCCACCGATGGTCATATTTTTGAAGCCGCGGAGCTGTGCCATAGCACCAACACGCTGCCAGAGGTTTGTGGCCGCGTTTGTCCGCAGGATCGTTTGTGTGAAGGTGCCTGCACTCTGAATGATGGCTTTGGTGCGGTCACGATAGGCTCAGTCGAGAAGTACATCACCGAAACCGCCTTTGCTCAAGGCTGGCGGCCCGATATGAGCCAAGTGACCTGGACAGATAAAAAAGTCGCTGTGATTGGTGCAGGGCCAGCTGGCCTAGGCTGCGCTGATGTACTGGTGCGCAACGGTGTCAAACCTGTTGTCTTTGATAAATACCCTGAAATTGGCGGCCTGCTGACCTTTGGTATTCCTGAATTCAAGCTTGAAAAACAAGTGATGAGCCGCCGTCGTGAAATCTTCGAAGGCATGGGCATCGAATTCCGGCTGAATACCGAGATAGGTCAGGATGTCACTATGGCGCAGCTGCTGGAAGATTATGATGCGGTGTTTATGGGCATGGGCACCTATACCTCGATGCAGGGTGGCTTTCCCGGCGAGCAGCTGCCTGGCGTGTATCCGGCGCTGGATTTCTTGATTTCTAACGTCAATCGCTGCCTCGGGTTTGAGAAGAACCCAGCCGACTATATCAGCATGGAAGGCAAGAAGGTGGTGGTCCTCGGTGGTGGCGATACCGCGATGGATTGTAACCGCACCTCGATTCGCCAGAATGCCAAAAGCGTGACCTGCGCTTATCGCCGCGATGAAGAAAACATGCCCGGCTCACGTAAAGAAGTTGAAAACGCGCGCGAAGAAGGAGTGAAGTTTCTCTTTAATCGCCAGCCCATCGCCATCGTTGGTGAAGGCAAGGTCGAGGGCGTAAAGGTGGTCCGCACCCAAATGGGTGAGCCTGATGAAAATGGCCGCCGCCGTCCTGAGATCGTCCCTGGCTCAGAAGAAATTCTGCCTGCTGATGCGGTGCTGGTTGCCTTCGGCTTCCAAGCCAGCCCCGCCAGCTGGTTTGAGCAGCACCAGATCAACACCAACCAGTGGGGCCTGGTGGAGGCACCGGAGAAAGCCAAGCACCCCTTCCAAACCAGCAATGAGAAGATCTTTGCCGGTGGTGATATGGTGCGCGGCTCTGATCTGGTGGTGACCGCCATCTGGGAAGGCCGCGAGGCCGCGAAGGGGATTTTGAGCTACTTGAAGGTCTAGGATGAGGCTTGACCTCCGGCAGCACTGATCACGACCCCCTCTACACGAGGGGGTCGCTCTTATTTCAGAAGCGATAACGCCCGCTCAACCAGAGGCTACGGCCTGGCTCGGTGAGTGTCTCTGTATAGGCGTCTTCTCCGACATTCAAAGGATCACTGGCGGCACGATTGCGATTAATGAAGTTGGCATAGTTTTTATCCAACAGATTGCTGACCCCAGTGGCCACTTCAACACTCGCTACTGGACGCCACAACAGGCTCAGATCCACCACCCCATAACCTGCGGTTGGTTGCTCACTGGCGGCCAGATTCAATCTGTCTTGACTGGCGGCAAAACGTAGCGTGGCACTGGCCTCCCATTGCGGACTGATCCAGTGTTGAGAAACCTGACCTGAATAAGGCGAAATCTGCGCCAGCGCCCCACCATCACTGCGATTATCACCCCGCATGGCATGGAGCTGAGCACGGGTTTCCCACTGCTCGGCATAACGCAGCGCCGCTTCTAGCTCGATGCCATAGAGCGCAGCACGAATATTGCGGTAATGGCTGGCGTTGCCATAGGTACCAATCGCCCCCTGATCACGATAGATATAATCACTGACCCAGTTGGCAAAAACGACCGCTGAATAGTTGAAGCTTTGGCTTTGGCCTAGCCAGCCCAGATCCAATTGATGGCTGGTTTCGGGGTTCAAATCAGGATTGCCGATCCAGTTGGGTCTTGCTAGATACATCTCGGTGGCATCGCCCATGCGCTGACTACGACTGACGCTGATAAAAGCACGTTGCCAATCACCGATATCCTGCTCAAAACGTACAAAAGCACCGGTCAGCCATTCTTCACGATCCAGATTGCCAGTGATGCCGTAAGCATTTTGATAAATCTGCGCCGGCTGACGCATTGCAGGCGGCATTGGACCGGCATTGTCTGGCAGGCGATGAGCACGATCGACCGAAGCTTCAGCATAATCCAAACGAAGACCAGCAAAAGCACGTTTATTCGAGCCAATCAGGTGTTCCACCTCGGCAAACACACCACTCGTGCGCTGAGTGACTTCAGGCCACATCAAAAACATGGCCGCCCCAGCAGGGTTATAAAAGGTGGCATCCCGCTCATTCTGAATAACATTCACGCCGCCTGTAAACCGATTAGGTCCAAGCTGATATTCGGCCATCAAACGCCCGGTGAGGGTGTCCGAAGTCGTGGGCACACGGTTTCCGGTGGAAGCAGGTCGCAAGGAGAAGCTATCCATCACATGCTCCACCTGGCTGTAGTGCAGGTTACCAGACAGGGTCAACAGCGGTGACCAGAGGTATTCGCCGCGCAGACCCAGAGTGCGGTTGTCACTTTCAGGGGAATCCATACCCGCACCAGCAAACTTCACATCGCGTTCACGGGTTTCTTCATAGGTGAACTCCAGCCAGGTCTGTTGATTCGGCGTCCAGCCCAAAATCACGCCGCCTTGGGTGGTCTCATAGCCACTCCAGATTTCGCGTCCGGCACCGTCTTCATAGTTGTCGGCTTGGCTGTATTCGCCGAATACGCGCAGATAGCCCTGCTCGCCACCCAGATCAACCCGTGCAAAGCTCGACCAAGCATCGCCTTGGCTGGCGTAGTAAGCACCGAGATCACCGGTGATGGGCGCATGCAGCTCGGGTCGAGTGCGTTCAAAAACTACCGTGCCACCTGATCCACCCGGACCATAGCGCAGCGTGGTGACACCTTTGCTCAGTGTGACCAGATCATAGGAGTGCAGCGGCGCATAGGCCGTGGGTGGGTCCATTCGGTTCGGGCAGCCACCAAAAACATAGGCACCATCGAGCAGAATATTGAGCCGATTCTGGCCCAGGCCACGAATCACTGGGTCCAATCCATGCCCACCCATGCGATTGGCATCGACACCGGGCTGCTGGCGCAACCAATCCCCAGCATCAGCCGCAGGACGATCCGCAGTACGCGGCCAGGTTTCCAGTGT
>SKOQ01000225.1 GCA_007119985.1 Marinospirillum sp. | reverse complement strand
GTGACGAATGAATGAATAGCTGATGACTAAGCGGTGAACAGATGATGAGAAGGATTGTGTGCCTTGCCTCAATCGAGACTGATTAAGGCTGTGCTCCACTCACTGACCTTTGATATGAGACAAGTGACAGAGTGTTTTTTATGTGACAGTATGTATCAGAAGTCGTTTGAAACGCTTTTTCTGGAAAATGCCATGTCGAAAATGCGCCGGTTGCCTCTTGTTCAGTACCAAGCAGGAGTAGGATTAATCGAGATACTCGTTGTATTGCTGATCTTGGGGATCACTTTCGGCGTGGCGGTGCCTGTCTATCAGCGCCAAGTTGAGCAGTTGCGCGTAAAATCTGTAGCGCAAGAGGTGCTGTTGAGCTTGAGGCTCGCGCGTTCTGAGGCAGTTCGTACTCGTCAGCGGGTGAGCCTTTGTGCCTTAGGTCAAGGTGTGTGTGCCCCAACGGCAACCTGGCAACAGGGGTGGCGTATGGAGCTGGCGACACCAGCACACCCGCGACGACGTGACTGGTCTCTGGCACCAGATGTTTCGATAGAAGCGGGTGCTGGGCGTGTGGTTTTTAATGCCCAAGGCGCTTTAGAGACAGACAGCAGCCAAGCTTTGCGCGTTGTTGGCCCGCAAGCGGCACGTTGTATTGCGATATCGCCAATGGGGCATAGTCGTTTGGTGGCATGTCAGCAGGGAGGCGCAGGCTAATGCGAGTAGAAGGCAGGAGTCCACAATGGAGTGAGCAAGGTGCTTCTTTAATTGAAGTGTTGGTGGCGCTAGTGATTCTGACCCTTGGTGTGTTGGGCCTGCTGGCGATGTTCAGTGCTTCTTTTGCGAGTCACTATGCCGCCTACCACCGCTCACAGGCGGTTTTTTATGCTCAGGATTTAATTGATCGGGCACGCGCTTGGCAGCAAGATCTCAATCAGTATCAGTTCGCGCTTGGTGATGCTCAATGCGCTCTTCCAGTAGCGAGTATTCAAAGCGCCCAAGCAGATCGAGATGCTTGGTTGGCTGCACTCGGTTGTACCTTACCTGGTGCACAGGCCAGGATCCAAGTTGGCGCTGAGCAGCAGCTTGAAGTCGAGATTATTTGGCGTTCAGGGCCTTTGCAGCGTCCTACCTCAGTTCAACTGGTGACGCAGCTATGAAAAAAATTCGTCGCCCCCCCTTCTTTTCTACAGGTTTGACGCTGGTCGAAATGTTAGTGGCGCTACTCATCGGCGTGATTTTAATGTTGGCGTTGGTCTCACTCTTTAATCAATCCACTCGGCAAACTGCCCAGCTTGAAGCGCGAGGCTATGTTGCTGAAGCTGGGCGCTATGCGTTGGATTTACTGGCACAGGATATACGCCAAGCAGGTAGCTGGGGATGCTTAGGTACTGACTTTGATGCGACAGATGGCGTGAGTGATTTCCCTGAGCGCTACTGGAGCCATGGTGTTAAGGTTTTTCATCCGAGTGTCGCTGCCTCATGGAATCATTTGCCAGAAGTCGTGCGCCAAGTTGCCGTGGCGGATCAAAGCCTGCTGTTGATCAGTGGCGCTCGAGATGCAGGTGCGCGTCTGACAGGGCGAAATAATGGTCGTCTGACTGGTCCGGCTCAGGTCTGGGAGGGCTTCTTAACCGGTTTGAACCCTGGGAATAGTTTGTTGCTCGTCAATAGTCAGTGTGAAGAAGGTGTTGTATTGCGCCTCGATCAGCTCACCAGTGGCGCTGGAGAAGTCTCTTTGCAGGTCAATCAACCCGAAGATGAGTGGCCTGAGTGGTTAGGTCAGACGATAGGCCAAGATCAAATCAACCAAGATCGTGGTAGTCAGGTCTATCGCATCGAAAGTCGCCTCTATTTTATTGGTGAACTTGCTGGATCGCGTTGGTTGATGCGTTGGCAGGCAGGTGCGGCGCAGGTTGAGCCTCTCGTTGAAGGGATTGAGCAGCTATTCTTTCTACTGGGCCAAAAAAATACGCAAGGACTCGCCAGCTATATTTATGAGCAGGATGCCGGGATTTCACCGATCACTAATTGGAGTGAAGCTGATTGGCAGCAGGTTGGTGCGCTGCGTGTCAGCTTGCTGGCCGCCGCGCCCCAGGTCATTGCTGGAGTCAATCATAGCCCTATTGTTTTTCGGCCCAATACTCCTGCTGTGGTGGTGCCAAATCGTGAAGCTTCTACTTATAGCCTGACGGCAGCCCTCAGAGGGAGGTTGGCACGATGAGCGTAAAAAAATCTCAGCAGGGTTATGCGTTGATTACGGTCTTATTTATCCTGGTTGCCGTGACGCTCTTTGGTTTAACGAGCGTCCAAGATGCGAGCCTGCAACTGCAGATGAGTCAAAACCAGCAGGACTATCAGCGTGCCTTTCAAGCTGCAGAGGCGGCCTTGCGCTATGGTGAGCGGCAAGTGGCTGAAACCCGCTCTTATACCGCATCGCCTGATTTGCCTGATATCCACGCTTGGCCAGTCACTAATGCTCAAGCCATTCAGGTGAGCTTAGAGCATAGCGATTTTTTAGCCGCCGCACCCCAAGTGGTGATTAGTCAGCCCACGCTACGTGTCCTTGGCAGCAATGCGACAGGCAGCTTTTGCGAGCGCTTATATCCCATTACCAGTTTTGCTGTGGGTGAGCAGATAGAAACGCGCGTGGTACTGCGTGCTTATTATGCCATTATTGATGATTGCTTTATTGAGTAGGAGCCGGACAGATGAATAGGATATTGCTGCCCCTTGTGTGCTGCCTCTTTGCACCCGCCTATGCGAATGTCGATGTCGCGCCAATTCCGCTGGATGCGATGAGAGATGTGCCGCCCAATATTCTGTTGATCGTTGATAATTCCAATACGATGGTGGAGGGGGTGGATGGCCTCGTTGCTGCTGACTGTGAACCTTGGCGGGGTGAAACCTGTCTTGTTGGTGCATCTAGCCCTTTGAGTAAGTCAGAAATTATTCGCGGTGTGGCACGCCAGCTGGTGCGCGATTATGTTGGGCAGGTGAATCTAGGATTGATGGCTTATCAGCAGAATCCGCCTTCAACCAGTACGACCGACTGGAACAATCGAGTAATACGCGCTTGGATCGTGAATCGTCTTTATGCAGTGAGTTATAATCCGAATAATTATAATGCCAGCGAAGATTGTAGCTTTGATCTGAGCGATTGGGATACAGCGCAGCGTTGTTCACGCTTTAGTAATCCCAGTGATCCTGGTCGTTATATTTATTATAATATCGGTGTGCCTGGTTATGCTTCAGGAAGTGATGCGCCTCAGCTAGTGACTCATGCTTATACCTTGAATTATGCTTCTGGATATAAAGATTCCCCTTTTAATTTTAATTTATTTGCATCTAAAGTCGGTGCTCAGGACGGTAGTGGTAATTACAACCTATCTGGGTGTCAATGGGTTTGGGCGCTGGGTGCTTGGTTTAGGAGTTGTAATAACATGCCACCTGGCTACTCCTTATATATAGGAAGCACCAGTGGCGTTTTAAATGATAGTGCTCGTGCTCGTGGTGTGACTCATTGGGGTCAGCGTATGGCTGCTTTGTCTTTTAATACCCAGGAGTGGACCTCGCTTAGGTCTCCCGGCCTAGGTTACCTGCATACCCCTAT
>SKOQ01000200.1 GCA_007119985.1 Marinospirillum sp. | reverse complement strand
GCCCATTGATACTGGCTAGGTGCATGCGCAATCAGAGCTTCCACGGAGGCGTTCACGCCTTCTGTCGCTCTCTGCTCATCAGCATCATAAACACGTGGATCGGCCGGTTCAAAAATCAGCTCATAGCCTTGCCCATTTGGCAGGCGGCGTGCCAGAGCCGTAAAAACCTGAGCCTGGGTGCGACTCACTAGCTTGGGCAGCAAGGTGGCGGTCAAAGCAGGCACACCAAAAAAGGGCGCAAACACCCCACCCTGCCCCGCATCGGGTTCCTGATCAGGCAAAATACCCACCGCGCCACCTTTTTTCAGGCTTTTTAGCAATGCGGCCACGCCTTTGACATCGGTTGGTACCAAACGCGCTCCCGTGCGTTCGCGCCCGCTCTTAATCAAAGGATCGAGCTCACGCACTTTAGAGGGCGCAAACATGGCCATAAAAGGATGACGCTGCGCAAACCACAAGGAGATAATCTCCCACTGGCCAATATGTGGCCCCAGCAAAATCACTGGCTTGTGCTCAGCTTGGAGCTGAGCGATCACCTCATAACCTTCGACCTTGACCACACTTTTGAGCAATTTCTGCGGTGGTGCTAACCACATGCGCCCCATTTCGAGCATGGTTTTCGCGCTTTCGATCAACGCACTGCGCGCCAGCTGATCTCGCTCCCAAGGGGTTTTGTGTGGAAAGCACAATTCAACATTGACTTGGCTGACATGACGCTCGCGTTCGGCAAAGCGCCAGGTCAAGCGCCCAGCCCATTGCCCTAAACGCTGGACCCACACCAAAGGCAAGCGCCCCATTAAGCGCCATCCCAGGCGTATCCACCAGGCTTTGACCGGGTGGGAATACTTATCTTTTGCCATGCTGCTTCTCTTTATCCATCACTTGTTTCACTCAAGCATCATCATGCCGCACAAGACTCTACCAGCGCAAAAGCACCCAGCTGGGAATCAGTAGACGCCCGCGTTCACGCTGATCCAGTTCACCATCGCCTTCTGAATCAACCAGATAGTAAGGTTCACCTTGATCTGGAATCACCTTAATGGCAAAAAGCTGCCCATTAACGCGATATTCTTCTATCGTGCGACCTTCTTCTTGGCGGATCACGATTTCAGGTTCAGGATCTTGTGCCCAGCTCAGGCTCGCCCAGCAAACCGAGAGCAGCAATGCCACCAATATTTTTTTCATTCGTCTTCTCCAAAGATGCAAGCTGAGGCCGAGTCCAGTATCCTGCTCTTTCCATCCTGATCGGAATCAAGTGAAAACGGCTTCACTGCAAAAGATCTCTGGCTTTTTGCAGTCAAGCGCCCTGAATGACGACCCTCTTGTGCAGAGTTTACCCTATCCTGCAACAAGATGGCTGAATAGAAAACGAGAGCAAGATGACCACAACAGCCCAAGCCACGCCTCCCTATGTTCTTGTGGATGGCTCCTCCTATCTTTACCGTGCTTTTCATGCCTTGCCTCCCCTGACCACACGCCAAGGCCAACCCACTGGCGCAGTGAAGGGCGTGGTCAGCATGCTGAAAAGCCTGATGCGCGCTTATCCGGCCAGCCCAATCGCCGTTGTCTTTGATGCCAAGGGCCCTACCTTTCGTGATCAGCTCTTTGCCGAGTACAAGGCACAACGCCCGCCCATGCCAGATGATCTACGCAGCCAAATCGCGCCACTCCATGCCTGCGTGAAGGCGCTGGGTTTGCCTCTTTTATGCGTTGAAGGTGTTGAGGCTGATGACGTGATCGGCACCCTCGCCCGCCAAGCAACACTGCAAGGCCGAGAGGTTGTCATTTCGACCGGTGATAAGGACATGGCACAGCTGGTTGATCAGCATGTCTCGCTCGTGAACACCATGACCAAGACCTATCTGGATGTCGATGGCGTCAAAGAAAAATACGGTATTGGACCAGAGCTGATCATCGATTTTCTCGCCTTGATGGGTGACAAATCCGACAATATCCCCGGTGTACCCGGTATCGGCGAAAAAACAGCACTCGCCTTGTTACAAGGTATTGGCGGCTTAGATGCCCTGTATGATCAGTTGGATCGCATTGCCGAACTGAGTTTTCGAGGTGCCAAGAGTACGGGTAAAAAGCTGGCCGATCATCGTGAGCAAGCCTACTTGTCTTATCAGCTGGCAACGATCAAAACCGATTGTGATCTAGAACTGAATCTGAACGACCTCCAACTTGGGACGCCCGATACCCGCCAGCTGCGCCAGCTGTATCAAGAGCTCGAATTTAAAGCCTGGTTCGATGAGCTGGAAGCCAATCCTGCCCAAGATGCGCCTTCAGAAACCACCGCAGCCTCCAAGAGCGCGCCACCATCAAGCAGCCCAGAGACCAGCTCAACACCGCCAGCCGCACCAGAATCTTTGGATTATCGCTGCCTGCTGACGGAGGCCGAATTCAACGCTTGGCTGAATCGCCTGCAAGCAGCCCCCTGTTGGGCTTTCGATACGGAAACGACCGGCCTCAATACCCAGCAGGCCGAGCTGGTGGGGCTGTCTTTTGCACTTCAAGTGGGCGAAGCCGTTTATATTCCTCTAGCGCATGACTACCCAGGCGCGCCGGATCAACTCGATCGCGATTGGGTGCTCGCCCAGCTTAAGCCGCTGCTGGAAGATCCCCAATACGGCAAAATCGGCCAAAACCTCAAGTTTGATGCCCATATTCTGTTGCGCTACGGCATCCACCTACAGGGTATCCTAGGCGATACCTTGCTGGCCTCCTATGTGCTGAACTCCACAGCCACTCGCCATGATATGGATTCACTGGCCCAGCACTACCTTGGCTACAGCACGCAAAGTTTTGAATCGATTGCAGGCAAGGGCAGCAAGCAGCTCACCTTTAACCAAATCGAGCTTGAAGTGGCGACCCACTATGCGGCAGAAGATGCGGATATCACACTGCGCCTGCATCAACATCTGCAAGCAGAGCTCCAAGCCTATCCAGATCTACTCAGCCTTTATCAACAAATCGAACTGCCACTTGTGCCGCTGCTCACACAGATGGAAGAAGCTGGTGTCAAGATTGATGCCGAACAACTCAAGGCGCAATCTCATCAATTTGGCCTGCGTTTACAAGAGCTGGAGCAAGAAGCCCATGCAGTGGCCGGACGGCCTTTTAACCTGAACTCACCTAAGCAGCTCGCTGTCATTCTGTTTGAAGAACAGAAGATCCCAGTACTGAAAAAAACGCCCAAAGGTGCGCCCTCAACAGCAGAAGCGATTCTCGAAGAACTCGCCTTAGATTACCCCTTACCGCGCCTGCTAATGGAACATCGCGGCCTGGCCAAGCTGAAAAACACCTATACGGATAAACTCCCTAGCCTGATCGAACCGCGCACAGGTCGGCTGCATACCAGCTACCACCAAGCGGTGACCGCCACAGGACGCCTCTCTAGCTCAGAGCCAAACCTGCAGAATATCCCGATCCGTCATCAGGAAGGACGACGTATTCGCCAAGCCTTTATCGCTGAAGAAGGCTATCGACTCGTCGCCGCTGATTACTCACAGATCGAGCTACGTATCATGGCGCACCTTTCAGGCGATGCGGGGCTATTACAGGCTTTTGCTGCTGGGCAGGATATTCACCGCGCGACCGCTGCTGAGGTTTT
>SKOQ01000080.1 GCA_007119985.1 Marinospirillum sp. | reverse complement strand
GAGCAGGGTTGGGTGGCCCAGTTGTTTCATCAGAGGCATGGCGAATTCGTAGAAGGTATCCGAGAGGATAACCAGTTGGAAGCGTTCGCGCAGCCAGTTGGTGAATTCGATGGCACCGGGCAGGGGTTCGAGTTCGGCGATCACGGCCTGGATATCAGGCAGTTTGAGGCCGTTTTCATCCAGAATGCGTAGCCGCTGACGCATGAGGACGTCATAGTCCGGCACATCGCGGGTGGTGGTTTTAAGTTCTTCAATACCGGTTTTTTCAGCGAAGGCGATCCAGATTTCAGGGATGAGTACCCCTTCCAGATCCAGGCAGGCCAGTTCCATAATGATCCTTTAACTTTTAGTGATAAATTAAATTCTGGAACCTCTGATGAGAGCGGCATGAACCCTAGGCCCCCGTTCATCAAAGGCTTCCTTGACCTGCCCAGTATAAAGGTTTTTCTAGCGTTTCGGCAGCTCCAGAGCAGCAAACATCTGTTCAACTTCTTGGCGACTAGTGGCCGCCAGGGCCTGATCTAGAGTATCTCGATCCAAATGAGCGGCTAGTTTTTCAATAAAGTCGTAGAAGTAGCCGCGCATAAAGGTGCCACGACGGATACCCAAACGGGTGATGCTAGGTTCGAACAGGTGGCTGGCATCCAGCGCGACCAGATCCTGATCAAGTTCATCCGCAGCCATATGGGCGACGATGCCAATACCGACACCCAGGCGCACGTAGGTTTTAATGACATCAGAGTCGGCAGCGGTAAAGACGATACGCGGTTCCAATTCAGCCTGAGCAAAGGCTTCATCGACCTTAGCGCGACCGGTAAAACCACTGGTATAGGTCACCAGGGGGTATTCAGCTAGCTTTTCGAGGCTCAGCTTGCCGCCGGCTGCCAAAGGATGGCTCTTAGGCACCAGCACGCAACGGTTCCACTGGTAGCAAGGTAGGGTAACCAGGTCGTTATAGTTGGCGATGGATTCAGTCGCAATAGCCAGATCTGCTTCGCCATCGGAGACCATTTGCGCAATCTGCGGCGGCGTGCCCTGTTTCAAGCTGAGAGTCACGTCCGGGTATTTTTCCATAAACTGGCTGATGATTTCCGGCAGGATAAAGCGCGCCTGGGTATGGGTGGTCGCCAGCACTAGGTCGCCGCGTTTTTCATTGCTGAATTCCTGGGCGACTTTTTTGATATTTTCAGCCGTGCGTAGCATTTCGCCGGCTAGATCGATGACCACCTTGCCTGCTGGCGTAATGCGCGTCAGGTGCTTGCCACTACGGGCAAAGATTTCTACACCTAGCTCATCTTCTAACAGGCGAATCTGTTTGCTGATGCCAGGCTGAGAGGTAAACAGGCTTTGTGCGGTGGCGGAAACGTTAAGATCATGGTGGGCCACTTCCCAGATGTACCTGAGCTGTTGTAGCTTCATAGCCTCTCCTAAAAGTAATAAGCAGTAGCGTTTAAATTACTCAAGAGAATATACAAAGCGACAAGCAAACACAAGCAGGGGCTTACACCAATTTTTGGCGCTCTTGCTCTAAGCGAGCCACAACATCGGGATGACGCCAGTCCAGCACCCAGGCTTTGAGGCCCATAGATTTACCTTTTAGCTCAAGCGTACCCACCTGATAGACCGGGAGCCGATCTTTAACCGCTTGATAGGTTGCTTCACCCAGCAGGATATCCACGCTAGCACAGGGTTTAGATTCACCGGCCTGGATCGCCGCTTTCCATTTGAGGTTTTCTTCCTTGGTGGCACTTTCTAAGCGCGCTGCCACATTGACCACATCACCTATGGCCGTGTAATTAAAACGTTTACGCCCACCTATATTGCCCACGACCCCTTCGCCAGTATTCAAGCCGATCCCCATACCTAGGCGGCGCACATCCCCTTCTGGAAAATCGGCATTGAAAGCTTCTAGCGCACGCATCATAGCCGCTGCCGCCAGACAGGCATGGTAAGCATGATCATCATCCTTCAAGGGGGCATTAAACAGCCCCATCACTGCATCCCCCATCAGTTTATCCAGGGTGCCTTGATAGGCCTGAAGCGCGGTGATCATGGCATCAAAGTAGCTGTTCAGGTGGCTAACCAGCTCTTCGGTTTCCAAGGCTTCGGTGGTCGGGGTAAAGTTGCGCAGGTCTGAAAACAGTAGTGTCAGCTGTTGCCGCTGCCCACCCAGTTTCAGCTCACTGCCCTGCTCCACAATTTTGCTGACCAAGGCAGGCGCCACATAGCTACCAAAAGCCAGGCGTAACTGGTCGGCCTGGGCTTTATTGACCAAAAACAGCCATAGCTCGCCCCCGATAATCACCACCAGGCTTAATAACAGCGGATAAAAAATCTCTAACCACAGGTGAGCCTGCAGGTAGAGGAGCACACCACTTGAATAGATACCCAGGAGCAGCAGGCCATAGCCGAAAAAACGCAGCGCCGTTTTATGGACCTGCAGCAAAGCAAACAAGGCCCCAGCGACCAGCAGCAATATCCAAAAAAGCGCGGCGCCATCCAGGGATTGCAGAAGGCTGCCATCAAGCAGGTTGGCGACAAAAGTTAAATGTACCAGAGGACCAGCCAATTGGCCGATGGGGGTAGAGCGCAAATCGGTAATACCGGCTTCACTGATCCCTAAAATCACCCACTTTCCAGCCAGGCGACTAGGGTCCCAGTCATCAGCCATCAGCTCAGCAAAGGTAATCTTCTGGTACTCTTGTGAAGGATAAAAATTGAGCTTAAGACGGTTTAAATGATCAACGGGTAACAGGCGTTCACCCAGTCTGGCCTGGCGGCCTTCGATCACCAGGTCTTCTCGCTGAGCCCAACGCCACATTTGCACGCCTAGGTTAGGAAAGGCAGCATCTTCCACCCAAAAAGCCAGGGGATAATGGCGAAAGCGCTGGTCAGCATCTGGCTTAATATTCAGCGCCGCAAGCACTGGATAGGCTTCAAGAATAGGAGAAATGGGTAACTCTAGCTCTTCACTTTGAATCAGCCTGGCCTCACTGACCTGCATCAGTGAGGAGTCCAAAACGCGTGCATAGGCTTCTTCATCAAGCAAACGAGCCTGGGGGCCGTTTAAAAAACTTCCGCCAATCGTTGGCAAAAAGCTTAGCGTATCCGCTAAACGCTGGTCTTCTGCAGGCGTGGTCGGTTCAGCGAAGGCAATATCGACCCCGATTACCTGCGCCTGCTCCAAGCGCTCCAACCCCTCTGCAACCAAACTACGCGGCCAGGGCCAACGGCCAAAGGCCTGGACACTGGTATTTTCAACTTCGAGAAAAACGACCTCATCAGGGTAGGCGCGAGGGTTCCAGTGATAGAAGCCATCACTCAGAGCGCTAGATAGAGCCTGCACCATCACCGGCGGCCTGAGACTTAATCCAAAAACCAGCGCCAGCAGGATCAACAGCAACAGCAACAACCGGCCCTGCTGCTGAAGATACTTACGCCAAGACTGCATTAGCGTAGCCAGGCCCCTAGCTGCTGTTGCAAGCGCTCAAACGCAGCATCTACAGGCGCATCGACCGCTTCTGGCTGATCAGCCTCTCCACCCAGGGTGAGTTGGCGCCCAGGTTCTAGGTCAATCCCCCGCTTGAAGGCTTCAAACTCTGCCATGACCTGTGCCTTATAGTCATTAAAG
>SKOQ01000137.1 GCA_007119985.1 Marinospirillum sp. | reverse complement strand
GCCTGCGCTTGCGCTGCTGGATAGGCCGCTGTACCGCGAAAGGCCATATGCTCCACCAGATGCGCGATGCCCAGCTGATCTGGTGCTTCATGGACAGAACCGGCATTCACCACCAGACGCAACTCAACAGCCTCGCCAGCCCGTGGCAAAATCCACATCTCCGTGCCTGAGGCCAGCGTATGGCGAACCAAGGCAGGATGATCAGGCAAGGCCTCTTCTACGCGAGTGGAATGCGACGATGAGGCCACACATCCCATAAACTGGCTCAGCAAGAGCAGCAGCAGGATGATGTGAACCATCCCCTTGGCGGTCTTTTTGTGATCAAAAGACAGATCCCACTTCATACTTTTTGCTCCTTAAACACACCCTGAGCCGGTGTGCCTGCTTGAAAAGATAAACGCTGCGTGGCTTCCTCCGCATGCGCGGCCTGATGACTGACCAGCACCAGAATCAACTCTGGGCAGGCACAGCGCACTTGGTGGATCAATATCAGCGCGCTGGCTGTATCCAAGGCGCTGGTGGTTTCATCCATCAAGGCAATCGCCGGACGATTGAGCAGCACGCGCGCCCACATCACCCTTTGCTGCTCGCCACCTGAAAGACGTAAGCGCCACTCCTGCTCTTGATGCAGATCCTGCGCCAGCGCCGCCAGCCCAACCTGCTCCAAAGCCACAAGGCAAGCTGCATCGGTCTGGGCGGTGACAGGCTGTGGATAACATAAGAGAGATTTCAGTGAGACTCTGGGTAGATAAAGATCCTGCGGTACCCACAGAAGATGCGGGTCCCGTTTGATCTCACCGCTAAAGTGAGGCCAGTGACCCGCCAAGGTGCGCAAAAGGCTTGATTTGCCAAGGCCAGAGGCGCCTTCGATCAGCATAAAATCCCCTGCTTCTAGGCGACAAGGCGGCATCTCCAGCAGCGGGCTCTGATCGGCCTGCTTGACGCTGATCTGCATTCTCATCCCTGTGGCTGGCTGCCACTGGGCCTCGGTCTCTAGGCTCGCCATCCGCTGCTGAAAACGCGTCAAACGGGCCACGGTGGCACTCCAGCTGGCCAGATCACGATAGGCATAGATAAACCAGCTCAGCGCTCCCGCCACCTGAGCAAAGGCCAGACGCACCTGCATCAAGCCGCCCAGCAGCAGGCTTCCGGCCAGAAAAGCCGGAAGTGCAAAAAATATCGGGGCCAAAGAGGTGACCTGCGCATAGCTCTGGGTAAAAAAGGAGAGGTTTTTTTCACGGCGCATCAGACGATACCAGTTGCCTGCAACCTGCTGAAAACCCGTGCGCAGGCGCTGCCGCTCGCAGCTTTCACCCTGCTGGCCAGCGATGGCTTCACTGTATTCACGCTGCTGCATCAGCAGATGACGCAGATCGGCCTCACAACGCTGCTGCTGATAGTTCAGAGGCTGGAGCTCACGGCCAATACGGTGGGTGATCCAGGTCCCCACCAGGGTATAGGCCAGACAGACCCACACCAGATAGCCGGGCAGGACCCAGTTCAGCCCCATCCAGCTCAAATCCACCGGCGTCGAAAACTGCCATAAGATGGCTAAAAAGGAGAAGAGCGTCAGCACTGAGCGCAAAAAAGACACCAGCAGATTAAGCGAGTCTTCGACCAGAATACGAATATCCTCAGCAATACGCTGATCAGGGTTATCTGGCTCTTGCTGAGTCAGCTGCAGCTGATAGTGGTGATGCGCAGGCGATAACCAGCGCGTGGCATAGTCATCCGTCATCCACTGTCGCCACTCTAGCATCAGCTTCTTTTTTAGATAGTCGGCATACACCATCACCAGCACAAAGGCGGCCACCAAACCCACAAACTGCAATAACAGCGGGTAGATGGCCTCGCCATCCAAGGCTTGGAGTGCATTAAAGAAATCACCATTCCAGTGATTGATCTGGACGGAGAACCAGACTGAAGACAGGCTCATCCCCAGCACCACCAAAAGCAATAACAGCTGAGGCCAGGCCTGACGACGCAGCCAATAGGCGCGTGTTAAGCGCCAAAAATCCTGTAGCACTTGCATGAAGATCACCAGCGAGACAAGGCCAGCACAAGGCTGGCCGAAGAAGAGTCGAATTAGAAGTTATAATCCAGCTGTAACCAGAATTGCCGCCCAGGCGCATAGGAGCGATACACCTGATTGGAGTGCACAAAGGCATCTGTGGCATTGCGATTATTGAGCAGGTTGGTGACCTCTAGCGCCGCACCAAAACCCTGTGCCCAACTGGGCTCCCAGCGGACCTTAGTATCCCAGCGGAAGGTAGAGCTATAACGCACACGCTCATACTTGAGCACCTGCTGATCACTATCCGGCAAGGTGGTGTAGTCATTCTGATGACGTGTGGCCTGATCACGCGAGCTGCCCCAGTGCCAGGTCTGATAGAAGCTCAGCTGGCTGGGTTCATAGACTGAAATCAACTCAGCATTGATACGCAAAGGCAGATTGAAATCCGTGGCGGGCAGATCACGCGCGCGAATAATCTCACCCCGGTAATCCACATAGTCCATATTCAGGTTCAGGTTAGGATCAAAAAAGGCATAGCCTTGATCCTTGGGTGTATTGCTGAAGGAATCCTGCCAAGCCGCAGTCAGGGTCCAATGATGCGTTGTGGCACCCAACGCCACGCCATCTAAATGACTGACCGTCAACGAGAGGGTTTCATGCTCACTGCGACCACCATTATCAAAGGTACGAATGCGGGCTTCGACCGGATCACTGGTTCCTGGATACTTGGGTCGGCTACGCACTTCATCGCGGTTATCACGCTGCACATAGCTGACCCGCCATAGCGTCGGGCCCCAGATCTGGCTGACGCTCAAGCTCAACTCATCACTATAGGGGGTATGCAGATCCGCCATGCCTTCAAAATCACGCGCGGGATTCCAATCATTATCCATGCTGTTCGGTGTACAACCCCAGTAGCACAAATGCAGGCCCGCATTCTGCGCTTCATAGAGAGCATAGGTCAGCATCGAGCGCCCATAGTAGCGATTCGCCCCTGCCGTCACGCGGGTCCGCTGATCACCAAAGACATCCAGACTGGCAACAAAGCGTGGTGCGAGATTCGTCCGCTCAACAAAATCATCACGATCCACACGCACACCGGGACGGAAGCTCCAGCGGCCATAGCTCAGGGTGTTTTCAGCAAAGACCGCCGTCTGGGTAAAATCAGCCCGATGCCGCCCAGCAAAAAAGGCCTCAACCTGTCCACCCATCAAATTCGGTTCACCATCCCAGCCTTGCGTCATGATAAAACCATTACGGAAGAAGGGCGCACGCCGCTCATACTCAGCTTCGGTACGGGTCACTTCAGCACCCACACGCACGCGCTGCTCCCAGTCACCCCACACCAGTGGATGCCAGCGAAAGGTTGAGCGCGCAGTCAGATTTTCCTGACGCGAAATCAGATCCCCTGGACCGCCAGATTCATAAGTACGCCGGTGTTCCCAATCGCTTAAATCCTCAAGTTGCACTGAATACTTTTGTGCTGAATCTCGCTCATCCTCGAGCTGCTGCCAGCTCAAATGCAGATCACTCTGCCCCCAGCGCGTTTGCTGCTGCCACTGGAGCTGTGAACCCAAGCCACGGTGCTCTTCATCATAATCCGAGTTGGCAGACCCAT
>SKOQ01000019.1 GCA_007119985.1 Marinospirillum sp. | reverse complement strand
GCTTCATCTTGACCAATCACGCGATCATGCAGGGCGTCTTCCATACGCAGCAACTTCTCACGATCTGACTCCAGCATTTTGCTGACGGGGATACCCGTCCAGCGCGCCACGACCTCGGCAATTTCTTCATCCGTGACTCGGTTACGCAATAGCTGGTGCTCGATTGAATCGAGCTGATCAGCCATCTGCAAACTGCGCTCCAAGTCAGGAATGATCCCATACTGAATCTCCGACATTCGCGCCAGATCACCCTTACGACGTGCCGCTTCTAAATCCAGACGGGCTTGTTCCAGCTGCTGCTTGATCTGCTGAGCACCTTGGAGACTGGCTTTTTCTGACGTCCAGATTTCTTCAAGATCAGCATATTGACGCGATAAATCACTGATCTGTTCTTCAAGATGCTCTAGGCGCTTCTTGGTGTTCGGATCGGTTTCTTTTTTCAGGGCTTCGCGTTCGATCTTCAGCTGGATCAAACGCCGCTCGAGACGATCCATTTCTTCAGGCTTGGAATCGATCTCCATACGAATACGGCTGGCGGCCTCATCCATCAGGTCGATGGCTTTATCGGGGAGCTGACGGTCGGAAATATAACGGTTAGAAAGGCGTGCAGCCGCAATCACGGCGCTGTCGGTAATCTCCACACCATGGTGGACTTCATAGCGCTCTTTTAAGCCACGCAAAATAGCGATGGCATCTTCTTCACTGGGCTCGCTGACCAGCACCTTCTGGAAGCGACGTTCTAGTGCGGCATCCTTTTCAATATACTGGCGATATTCATCCAGCGTGGTCGCGCCGACACAATGCAGCTCTCCACGCGCCAACGCAGGCTTGAGCATATTGCCTGCATCCATCGAGCCTTCACCCTTCCCTGCGCCCACCATGGTATGCAGCTCATCAATAAACAGGATGACACGACCTTCTTCTTTAGACAGTTCATTGAGTACGCCTTTTAAGCGCTCTTCAAACTCACCACGGAATTTCGCACCAGCAATCAACGCACCCATATCCAGAGACAGAACGCGCTTATCCTTCAGACCTTCAGGGACTTCACCATTGACGATGCGCTGCGCCAGACCTTCCACAATGGCGGTTTTACCCACCCCCGGTTCACCAATCAACACGGGGTTATTTTTGGTCCGGCGCTGTAAAACCTGAATCGTCCGGCGAATTTCGTCATCTCGGCCAATCACTGGGTCTAGCTTGCCTTCTAAGGCGCGCGCGGTCAGATCGATGGTGAATTTTTCCAAAGCTTGACGCTTCTCTTCTGCATTCGGGTCATCCACCGCTTCACCTCCACGCACTTGGTCTATTGCCACTTCAAGGCGCTTTTTATTTAACCCTGCCTGTTCGAGTGCACGACTGGTGTCATCTTGTAGCTCTAAAGCGGCCAGTAACACCAATTCACTAGAAATATATTGATCACCACGTTGCTGAGCATCACGATCAGCCAGATTCAGCAAGCGCCCCAGAGTTTGAGAAACCTGCACATTGCCATCATAGTGGCTCACCGTCGGGAGCTGGGCGAGTTGCTTTTTCAATTCACTCCGCACTCGCACGGCATCACTGCCTGCCTGCTTAATCAGCGGAGAAAGGGGGTTGCCCTGCTGATCAAGCAAAGCAAGTAACAGATGGACAGGGGCCAGCTCATTGTGGCTCTGGCCAACCGCCAGAGACTGGGCATCAGCAAAGGCATTTTGCATTTTGCTGGTTAAACGATCGATACGCATGGTCTTACACCTCAATCACTTCATGGACATCACCAGTAGGACTGGTGTGATGTTTTCATCTTGTGATTAAGATGGGGATCAAGCGTGCAGATTCAAGCGCTCGGGCAGGATATTTCTCTGTCGACAAGGTCTCACTTGTCCTAGATCAAGCCTTGCCCCTCGCTTGCATTCAAGGGGTATCCAACCAGATCACACTCGCCATCCGGCCCGTGGCCTGACCATCGCGTCGGTAGGAGTAGAAGCGCTCTGCATCCACAAAACTGCACAGGTTGCCACCAAAAATCTGCGTCACACCAACAGCCTGCAAACGCTGCCGCGCGAGACGATAGAGATCCGCCATATAGTGTTTCAGGCGATAAGGGCTGGGCACAAAAGCGGCGGCCGCTTCTGGATGTCCATCCACAAAGGCTTGACGCACCTCTGCACCCACTTCAAACACCCGCGCGCCAATCGCTGGCCCCAGCCAGACCAGCAGTTCTTCAGGCGGCACCGCCATTTCAGCCACTGTATTTTCGAGCACGCCAGCGGCCAGCCCACGCCAACCCGCATGGGCCACACCGACGACCGTCGCACGGCGATCACAAAAAAAGACCGGCAGGCAATCCGCTGTCAGCACAACACAAGCGTAATCACCGCTGCGCGCAATCGCTGCATCCGCCTGCGCACCGGGTGCAAAATGGCTCAACACCTGGATGGAATGGGTTTGCTCTAGCCAGTTGAGCGGGCGTCCTCCGGTTTCTACCACCAGCTGTTGTCGACACAAGGCCACCTGCTGCGGATCATCACCGACATGATCCGCCGGATTGAATGCATCATAGGGTGCTTGGCTCGGGCCGTATTCACGCGTGGTCACCCAAGCCTTAACCTGCTCAGGAGCTGGCCATTGTGGATAGAGCTTTGCCGGTGAGCAGGGATCGAGAGCCGATCCGTCGAAAGGGCCTTGTGTCTTCATGATTAACGAGCCTCGCGTGTGTCTTCCGCCAGCAGGGCCAGCAGTAGCTGCATATCCTCAGGCATCGGGGCTTGCCACTGCTGAGGTTGCTGATGTTCAGGGTGGAGGAGCTTGAGGCTGCGTGCATGCAGCGCTTGGCGTGGGAAAGCACGCAAAAACTGTTTCAGTTCCTCACTGGCGCCAGCAGGGAGTTTTAAGCGCCCACCATACTGAGGATCACCCACCAGAGGATGTTTTAAGTGCGATAGATGCACTCGAATCTGATGGGTTCGGCCTGTCTCCAACTGACAGCGCACGTGGGTGTGCGCACGATAACGCTCGACAACACGATAGTGCGTCACGGCAGGCTTACCGCCAGAAACCACCACCGCCTGACGTTGACGATCTTTCGGATGACGCCCAATCGGGGCATTGACTGTCCCGCCGCTGATCAGTGCGCCCAGCACAACCGCATCATACTCACGCCCCATAGAGCGATCTTGCAACTGCGCCACCAAAGAGGTTTGCGCCTGAAGCGTTTTGGCCACCACCATCAGGCCGGAGGTATCTTTATCGAGACGATGCACGATACCTGCTCGTGGCAAATCCTCAAGCTGAGGGCAGTGATAAAGCAGAGCATTGAGCAGGGTGCCATCCGCGTGACCTGCTGCCGGATGCACCACCATGCCCGCTTCCTTGTTGATCACCAGCAGTGAATCGTCCTCATGCACCACATCCAGTGCGATCTGTTGTGGGACATCGCGTGTCTGGATCTCTTGCTGCGCCTCAATCACCAACAGATCGCCGGCCATCACCTTATCCTTCGGCTTGAGAGGTGTGCCATTACGCAGCAAGGCGCCCTCTTTAAGCCACTGCTGCAATTTGGCACGTGAAAAATCAGTGAACAGCTCGGCAGCGGCTTGATCGGCACGCTTACCGGCAAGATGAATAGGAACGGGGGCTTGCTGGGCAATCTTCTGGGTCAT
>SKOQ01000163.1 GCA_007119985.1 Marinospirillum sp. | reverse complement strand
GGTCTGATCGACCAAACGCTGCGCTTCAGCCAGATCCAGCGAGCCTTCATAAATCGCACGGCCAGTAATGGCACCGAGAATACCTTGATCCGCGACCTTGAGCAGGCGTTCGATATCGCCCAGATCGGTGACACCGCCGGAGGCAATCACCGGCAAACCACCTTGCTGAGCCAGCTCGACAGTGGCCTCCAGATTGACGCCCTGCATCATGCCGTCGCGACTGATATCGGTGTAGACAATGCTTGAGACGCCATCATCGGCAAAGCGCTTGGCCAGATCTGTGGCTTGAATATTGGAGACTTCTGCCCAGCCATCGGTCGCGACGAGGCCGTTTTTGGCATCCAAGCCAACAATGATATGCCCAGGAAAGAGCTTGCACATTTCGCTGACAAAGGCGGGTTCCTTGACTGCTTTGGTGCCAATAATCACCCATTGCACACCCGCTTGTAGATAGTGTTCAATCGTGGCGGCATCACGAATCCCGCCACCGATCTGGATGGGTAAGCCTGGATTGGCGCGCGCAATCGCGGTCACGGCATCACCATTGACAGGCTGGCCATCAAAAGCGCCATTTAAATCGACCAGATGCAGGCGTTGGCAGCCTGCCTCGACCCAGCGTGCCGCCATTTCAACTGGGTCATTGCCATAGCTAGTGGCATCTTCCATGCGGCCTTGTTTGAGGCGCACACACTGGCCATCTTTTAAATCGATTGCAGGAATTATCAGCATATTCAAAGTTCCGCTTGATCAGCGGCATGGACGACTGCCGCAAAGAATTGAAAATGACACACTCCAAAGATCATCTCTGATGCAGCCCGATTTTGGGCGGAGACATCAGGGTGGCCTAGGGTTGCCAATGTAAAAAGTTTTTGAGTAGCTGTAAGCCAGCTTCAGCGCTCTTCTCAGGGTGGAACTGCACGGCAGCCACATTGCGATCTACCAGTGCCGCATCCAGTTGAACTTGGCCATACTGGCAGCAAGCAAGACGCTGCTCAGCTTGCTCGGCTTGAACATAGTAGCTGTGGACAAAGTAAAAGCGCTCTTGATCAGCAATGCCTTGCCAGAGAGGGTGATCTTTTTGCGCTGGGCTGACTTGGCTCCAACCCATATGGGGCACCTTCAAACGCTGGCCTTGTGCATCCTTGAGTTGATCGCCAAAAAAGCGAACCTGACCCGCAAAGTGTGCCAGACCCTCGACGCCACCGTTTTCTTCGCTGTGCTCCATCAAGGCCTGCATGCCGACGCAAATCCCTAGAAAGGGTTTGCTGGCGAGGCATTCACGAATCACTGGAATCAAGCCTGTCTGCTGCATCTCGGCCATACAATCACGGATGGCACCGACACCCGGCAGCACTACGCGTTCAGCTTGGCGGATGACTTCAGGGTCAGAGGTAATGCCGACGCTCATTTCGCCTGCAGCAACCAGCTCCAGCGCCTTATGGGCTGAATGCAAGTTGCCCATGCCATAATCAATAATCGCTACCTGGGGCAGCTGTGGGCCGCGATCCATTAGAGTACACCCTTGGTCGAGGGCATCTGCCCTGCCATGCGCTCATCTGCACTTAATGCCATGCGCAGAGCGCGACCAAAGGCTTTAAAAATGGTTTCTGCCTGGTGGTGTGCATTAAAACCCTTCAGGTTATCGATATGCAAGCTGACTTGAGCGTGATTCACCCAGCCCTGAAAGAACTCCCAGAACAGCTGGGTATCGAGCCCACCAATGGCGGCGCGCGTAAATTCGACATTCATAAAAAGACCAGGGCGGCCTGAGAAATCAATGACCACGCGAGAAAGGGCCTCATCTAAGGGCACATAAGAATGGCCATAGCGCACCATGCCTTTTTTATCGCCGACGGCCTGAGCAAAAGCCTGGCCCAGAGTGATCCCCAGATCCTCGACACTATGGTGATCATCAATGTGACGATCGCCAACCACCTTGATTTCCATGTCGATCAAG
This sequence comes from Marinospirillum sp., assembly GCA_007119985.1. Classification (GTDB taxonomy): domain Bacteria; phylum Pseudomonadota; class Gammaproteobacteria; order Pseudomonadales; family Halomonadaceae; genus Marinospirillum. The sequence goes on along the minus strand of SKOQ01000163.1, from coordinate 1,689 downwards.
CCGTGACGAGAGACCTGCTCCAGCATATGATCCAAAAAACCGATACCGGATTCACAGCTGAACTGGCCAGTACCATCAAGATTGATACTGACTTCAATTTGGGTTTCCAGGGTGTTGCGGCGAACACTAGCGCGACGTGCCATCATCTTTTAAGCAGCCTTTTTTTAGCGAGTGGGTCATTCAATCCATCAGCGGATGAGCAAAAATCGATTATAACAGCTCCGGCAAAAATGGGCTAAGATGCAGGATTCAACCTTGGACTGACAAGTCAGTGCGCCTCTACTACAGCCTGCCAAGGGAAATCAGTTACTGAGCACCGACTCGATCTTGATCAATAAGGGGGCTGTCATGCCTGTTTTACTGAGAAAAATAGATACAACTATTTTGCAGCAAGAGCCAGGATGGCAGACAGATTTACACAAGATTTATAGCGAAGCTGAGCCTGAACGCCGTTGTTTAAAAGAAGTTCCTTTAGAAGTTGAACCTTTTATTGCGCAAGCCTTATCTTTGGAAGGGCGCTGGTTTGCTGGTGCCTTATTTAATGATCACTTAATAGGCGCTGCTCTGGTTTCGCCTGTGCGTGAAGATGAATGGCAGGTGCGCCATTTGTGTGTGCGTGCTGTTACACGGCGTCGCGGTGTCGCGAGTCGCTTGATGGCGTTGATCGCTGCTCAGGCGCAGCAGCAGGGTGTGGTGCTGGTGGTGCCCGATGCCGGACTCTCGCTGGCGGATCAGGTTTTAGTGGGGCGCTTAGGCTGTCAGCGCTGCCCAGAACGCCAAGGCTTTGTCTTTCATAGCACAGAAGCCTAGCCACCGGTATCTAGGGGTCACGTTGGGCAGAGACCTAAAGGCCAACCCGCTTTTCTCGCTTGTTTGAGCAGCCTTTACTGCTATGATAGGTAGGTTGATTCCCTGTCACTCCTTTACAAGGGTTTTTAAGATATGAGTTCAGACGCATTTGATCACAACATGGACACTGGTGATTACGAGGACGAAGCGCGGATTTATGAAAGTATCGCCAATCGAATGAATGGCTTTCTTTACCGCTGCCGTAACGATAAAAACTTCACCATGGCCAATATCGCTGGTGCAGTAAAGAAGGTGACAGGTTACAGCCAAAAGGATCTGCTCAACAATCAGCGCATTTCTTATATGGCCTTGATTCATCAGGACGATAGCTCACGTGTGAATGCTGCCATTGAGCAGGCCGTTAAGAGCGAAACCAACTGGAATATTGATTACCGTATCAAGCGAGCGGATGGCTCTACCCAGTGGGTCAATGAGCATGGTGGTGCAGTGCGTGATGCTGCAGGTCAGGTGACGCATCTTGAAGGCATTATTGCTGATATTAATGATCGCAAGTCGCAAGAAGTGACGCGTCGCAAAAAGATGGAAGATGTCGGCGGCACCAGCAATCAAATTATTAGCCAAACGCAAAAAATCCTCCAGGTTCTGAAAACACTGAAGATGCTCAGCCTGAATGCCAGTATTGAAGCCGCGCGTGCCGGTGAAGCCGGAAGAGGTTTTGCGGTGGTGGCGGACCAGGTGAAAGAACTGGCCGATGAAACAGGTAAGTCAGCCCAGTCGATTACCCAGCTGATGGGTGAGCTCGAAGCCAAGTTGAGTGAAGCTAGCGAATAAACGGGTATTGATGCCCTGATCTCGAGGAGCCGCAAGGCTCCTTTTTTT
>SKOQ01000123.1 GCA_007119985.1 Marinospirillum sp. | reverse complement strand
AGACGCTGCTCAACGAGCAGTTTGCCGTTTTCAAACACAGGAATCAGCGCCGAATTTTCAACTTCTTGCCAACTGGCTTGATCCTTCAGCTCATACTCACCCTGTGCATTTTGGAAAACCGCCACCAGACCCTTGGCTGAGTTTTTACTACCATCGCCGGTTTTAGGGGCCTTAAAGATTTCGCGATCTACTCCCTGCACCTTAGCAAAGGTCGCCTTCACGGCAAAACCATCGGTATCTCGCGTCACATACTGGTAGGTATAGCTACCAATACCTAAAACAACATTGGTTGAAGCAAAGCCCTTCGCCTTTAAGCCAGCGCAGATCGCTTCTGCCCGCTCCAGCGTGATTGAATCGCCATAAATCAACCCCACATGAGGGTCCAAAAGCTTATAGCCCTGTGCCGTTTGGCTGCCACCAAAAACGGCCCACAAACATTCAATCGCGCCCTTAAACTCTGGGCTTCCGGGTTCTGCATCTGGATCGCCACAAATCACCTTCACGGGGCAGCCGGTATCAGGCCGAAACACCACCTTGCCATCACGCGCCAAAATCTGATCTTTGAGCTGCACGGTGAATTCGGTCATCACCTTCCAGAAATCCCATGAATCCGAAACAATACTGACGATCCCTTGGGGATAAATCTCTTCGATCAAGCGCCGAAAGGTGTTGAGTTCATTGTCCATCCCACCGGCACACATAACAGAGTGCTCTGTGGCCGCAACACTGCCGCCAACCAACTCCTGCTCACAGGCAGCGCCATAATAATCTTCTAAGAAATCGATGGCGGGGATGGTGTCTGTACCGCTAAAGCTGAGCAGATGCGCTGCGCCGCTCATCATCGCCGCTTGCAGCCCAAACATACCGCGGAAGCTAAAGTCATGTCCCTGCCACTGCACCATTTCTGTGTTGCCATCTGTTTCCTTGGCGTAGCGCATTAACAACTGTTTATACTGATGGGCCGTTGTCGCACTGGTACACATCCCCCACACATAGGTCGAAAGGGTGGTTTCGAGATAGTTGGTGAGCCAGAAAAAACGCTCGTCTGTATTGTAAATCACCAGACAAGGCACTCTCAGCGGATAAACCGTGCCTTCAGGCAAGGCGAGGATCTTAATCGGCAGATAGCCAAGATCATGCAGTGCTGCGAGGTGGGCTGTACCAACTTGGTTCGGTCCTAGATAATGATTGATACGCCGCTCAAAAGCCGCCAAGACTTGCGCCTTAGGTTGTTGAAAAAAATCTTGATTCCAACGTGCGATCAAAAAATCCTTAATGAAATACTGCAAGCCAAAAAAGACCATCTTCTCTGTTGCAGGACGCCGTGTACTACGGGCCGTTAAGTTGCTGAAAATCAGCTGCGTTCCCTCTGGGTATTGACGGCGGTGATCGACTTTATACCCATCAATCGCAAGTGCGGGTTGCACATTCATGAGACTTCTCCTTGTGACAAAATAAAGGGCAGGATGGCTTGCACAGAAACCAGCTCACTCGATTCACAGTGCAAGCTATTCGTGCAGAACACCTGATCAATACCACTACTTTTTAATCGCTGCTCATCGGCGCGTCCCTCATAGTGAGAAACCACCAAAATCACTTTTTCGGCGCCTTTCTCCTTCAGCTTTTTAGCGAGTTCGATAAAGGTTCGTCCACCTGAGCAAATATCATCGACTATCACGCAAGTTTGACTTTCCAAGTTCTGCGCAAAAACCTCAGTCGAGATAATCTTTCCATCACGCACATCACGTATCTTGTCTGCACGAACAACGGGGAGACCACCTAAGGCGGCGGCAAGATCAAAGATCTTTTTATTCGCGCCTGCATCTGGAGCAATCAGCGTGATCTCGCCTGGGATCTGATCCAACACCCGCTGCACAAAGGCATGATTTTTCACGACTTTCACTCTATCAAGCAGCGCCGCTGTCACATCGCTATGCGCGTCGAATACAGTGACACTCCTTAATTTTTGCGCATTCATCAGCTCGGCATACACCTTAGCAGAGAGGGCTTCTCCAAACTGACACACTCTGTCTTGCCTCCCACCGGGAAAATAAGGCATCAACAGATCAATATTCACCGCGCCAGCTCGCTTGAGTGCGTCAATCAACAGCAACAGCTGCAGAACAGAGGCATCACCATGATAGTGAAACAGCAAGCGCAGATCCTCTGCTGGCCGATTTGTTAAGCGCAGGTGATTCTCTCCTGCACCAAAACAAAATTGGGTATAACCGCAAGGGTTATGGGCGGATAAAACATAAAAGTCTTGAGCCTGCTGCTGTTGCATACTGCCTCCTCACACAAGTGAATAGCGCCCTGAAGAGCCAAATCGTAATTAATGTCCCTGCGACATTTAATATATGTCCTTGAGACACAAATAGCCAGCTTTTTCTTTAGACCTTTTCGTTATCACCCCACTGGATCTCTGTGCAGAATCAGCATATAGTGTCCAAGTGACACTATATAAGGCGCACTAGCATGAGCAAGTTAGGTTTTACTCAACCCCTTTTCACAGTCGATAACGTGATGTTCGCGATCGATCAAGGGCAGCTGACGGTCCTGCTGGTCAAAAGAGGCATAGAACCCTATTTGGCGGCTTGGAGCTTGCCGGGAGGATTTATTGATGTGCAGGTCGATCAGGATGTGCAGGCTTGTGCACGGCGCAAACTCGAACAAAAAACAGGATTAACACCAGCCTACCTAGAGCAGCTGCAGGTTTTTTCTGGTGCCCAGCGTGATCCGAGAGGCTATAGCGTCAGCCTGGCTTTTTTCGCACTCGTGCCCTACACCCCAGTGAGCAGCCAAATCAGCAGTGCGACACAGGCCAGCTGGTGGCCGCTAGAGCAGCTGGACTCACTGCCATTGGCCTTTGACCATAGAGAAATCATTCAGCAGGCCCATCAGCGATTACAGCAAAAGGCGCTCTATAGCCTACTGCCTGTTTTTTGCTTACCCAGCACTTTTACCGTGGGGCAGCTCAAAACTGTTATTGAAACGATTTTGGGAAGAGAAATTCAGCGAAAAAGCCTGATGAGAAGAATTGAAGCCAGCGGTATGTTTATCCTCACTGAGCACAAACAAGCTTCTGGCGGTAGACAAGCGCAGCTCTATCAACTTAAGCCTGGCGTCGATATTACCCATTTTAGCCGTAATATGGGCAACGCTTAGATGCAAACCGCCTTCAAGGATGCCTATCCAGCTGCGCCAACAACTGTGTCATGGGCAGCAGCGTTAAGTAGCCGTCCAGCTCAGGGACACATAAGCCGGTTTCCAGCGCGAAGACATTGCCCAGCTGGAGCGGCTTTTTGACCAGAGTATGACCACAGGCGACGGCATCAATCCCCTGAACAGGATGCTGCCAACCTTCACGGACACGCTGACGCAGTGTCGTGCAGACACGAACAAGCTCGGCATCGGGTTCACCCTGCCACTGAGTCAGCACGGCCCACTGATCTTGCGGCACTTGGGCATGCACAATACCGAAGGTCTGCCCTGCCACGGCCACTTCCAGTGCGAGCGGCATTTTGGCTTCGATCAGATCCACCCAAGGCCGCAGCGAATCCAAACTATGCAGTCCCATCCAGCGGCCGCCATGCTCAAACAGGCTGGCCAGCGCATGACGATCACCCTGCACAGCCTGCATAAACAGCCGCTCATGATTGCCCTGCACGGCAAAGAACCACGGTTCATTCACTAAGGCCAAACACTCAAGTGAAGCTGGCCCTCGATTGATCAGATCGCCAACCGAAAACAGGCGATCATGCTGAGGATCAAAGGCGGCCTGCTCAAGCGCTTGCATCAAGGCGGCATAGTCACCATGCAGATCACCGATCACCCAATCACGTCCTTGGGTATTGTCTGGCAGGCGGCGCAGCACTTGTGTCATTTCACCAACTCACGCATTGCTTGATCCAAGCCTTCCAAAGTCAAAGGATACATTCGCTCTTGTACCAGCTGGCGCATCATGCCAATCGATTGGGTGTAAGGCCAATACTGTTCAGGCACAGGATTCAGCCACACAACATGATCCCAAGTGGCCGTCACACGCTGCATCCAAGCTTGTCCTGCCTCATCATTAAAGTGCTCGACACTGCCACCGGGCACGGCAATTTCATAGGGCGACATAGAAGCATCACCAACAAAAATCACCTTGTAATCACGGCTGTACTTGTGGATCAGATCCAGTGTTGACGTACGCTCTTGAAAACGCCGCTGGTTGTTCTTCCACACCGATTCATAAAGGCAGTTATGAAAGTAATAGTGCTCAAGATGCTTAAACTCAGTGCGGCAGGCGGTAAACAAGGATTCAACCAGCTCGATATGATCATCCATCGAACCGCCAATATCGAACAGCAGCAGCACCTTCACCGCATTGTGCTTTTCACGCACCATTTTTAAATCAAGATACCCAGCATTACGCGCTGTGGCGCGGATAGTCTGCTCCAAATCCAGCTCTTCATGTGCGCCAGTGCGCGCAAACTGACGCAGGCGTTTTAAGGCCACCTGCATATTGCGATTACTCAGCGCCTCACTGTCATCCAGATTCTTAAACTCCCGCTGCTCCCACACCTTGGCCGCGCGTCGGTTTTTAGACTGCCCACCCACCCTGATGCCTTCAGGGTGATAGCCACCATGACCAAAGGGTGAGGTGCCGCCCGTGCCAATCCACTTATTGCCCCCCGCATGACGCTTTTGCTGTTCTTCAAGGCGCTTTTTAAACTCTTCCATCAGCTTATCCAAACTGCCAAGGCTTTTGAGTTTTTGGCGCTCTTCTTCAGTTAATTGCTTGGCAAAGGTCTGCTCTAACCAATCTTCGGGGATGATCTTATCCAGTCCAGCCTCAAGATCACCTATGCCCTCAAAATAATGACTGAAGGCCAGATCAAAGCGATCATAGTGCTTTTCATCTTTTACCAAACAAGTGCGTGCCAGAAGATAAAAAGCTTCTTGGCTGGCAAAGGCCAGATCAGCTTCAAGGGCGCGCAGTAGATCTAATAGCTCACGCGGCGTGGCGGGCACACCAGCAGCGCGCACCTGTTGAAAAAACTCGATGAGCATAGTGATTCATCCAAAAGGTCTTTATCCGCGCTGACGGCGCATCATAAATGCAAGGCGCTCAAGCAAGCTGGCATCCTGTTCGTTTTTCACCAGTGCGCCACATAAGGGGGGGACAGCTGCAGCACTGTCTTTGTTCAGCAACACATCACGCGCGAGTTGATCCGCCATCAACAGTTTGATCCAATCGATCAGCTCTGAGGTGCTGGGCTTTTTCTTCAAGCCGGAGATATCGCGCAGGTCGTAGAAAACTTCGAGTGCTTTTTGTACCAGCTGCTGCTGCAGATCAGGGAAGTGCACCTGCACGATTTTTTGCATGGTGTCTTGATCAGGAAAGCGGATGTAATGGAAGAAACAACGCCGCAAGAAGGCATCCGGCAGCTCTTTTTCGTTATTCGAGGTAATGATCACCATCGGGCGCTGGCTGGCCTTAATGGTTTGCTGGGTTTCGTAAACATAGAACTCCATTTTATCCAGCTCATGGAGCAGATCATTGGGGAATTCGATGTCGGCTTTATCAATTTCATCGATCAGTAACACCGCTGGGCGCTCACTAGTGAAGGCTTCCCAAAGCTTGCCAGGCACGATGTAATGACTGATATCGTGCACCTTTTCATTTCCCAGCTGTGAATCGCGCAGACGCGAGACAGCATCATATTCATACAGGCCCTGCTGCGCCTTGGTAGAAGATTTAATATGCCAAGTGATCAGCGGACGATCCAGTGCGATGGCGACCTGCTCCGCAAGCAGTGTTTTACCTGTGCCAGGCTCACCTTTGATCAAGAGCGGGCGCTCCAGCGTCAGTGCGGCATTGACAGCCAGCTGGAGTTCTTCTGTCGCGACATAATCCTGAGTTCCGGTAAATTGCATGGTGCGTCTCTCTTATTCAGGGTGCTGATTGAAAGTTCTTATTGAAGGCTCTAAGTCAACCCAGAGGCCAAGATGGAGGATGCTGTACATCACCAGCAACTAGCCAGCAGTGCTGAGCAAGCGGGCACGGCAGCGGCCATCCTGAAACACCACCAGCTCTCCAGGTTGCATAATATGCCACTCTTCATTGGTGGTCAGAGGCTCGGTCGCCAGCACACTCACCACATCTTGCGGTGTCGTGCAGGCAGCAAAATCGATTTCGAGTTCGGTATCTTTCAAAATGGCAGGGCCGAAAGGGGCGCAGCGCGTAATATGCGCCAGCTTTGTTGAGCAGTAGGCATAGAGCTGTTCACCATCTGCCAGCAGCAAATTAAAAACACCGAGGGTGCGCAGCTGCTCAGCAAGGCGATGAATCAGGGCCTGCAAGACCTCGGGCTGCTCAGGTGGATGCGGAAAGGCTTGGCGGATTTCACCCAGCAGCCAGCAAAAAGCCCATTCGCTGTCTGTCTGGCCGGTTGGCTGAAAGTAGCTCAGCGGTAAGGCTTCGCGAAAACCCGCCAGCTGACCATTATGGGCATAGCACCAATGCCGGCCCCAGAGCTCACGTGAAAAGGGATGGGTATTACCGAGATTGACCTGGCCCACATTAGCTTGACGGATATGGCTGATCACAATGCGGCTTTTAATCGGATAATCCAGTATCAGGCGCGCAACAGGCGAGGCAATCGAGGGGTGCGGATCTTTGAATTCGCGATAACCTGCATCCTCATAAAAGGCCACACCCCAGCCATCGCGATGGGGGCCAGTCGCCCCCCCTCTTTGTAAAAAACCGGCCATGCTAAAGGTGATATCTGTTGGAACATTAGCACTCATGCCCAGCAGCTCACACATCAGACGTTAACCTCTTATTCACTCTATTGGGCCTCATCTCAGTTCTTCGTCATCATCCAAGCCATCCAAGGCATCATCAAGATCAGGGAGATCATCAACATCACCCTCACCCTGCTGCTGCGCGGCCTTTTCTCGCCTTTTATTAATAAAGCGGCGATACATTAAGAAGGCAACAACAAAGAGCAGGATATTGGCTATGCCCAGCGCGAGATAGATCCACAGCATGCGTGGGTCATCCCAGCTTTCAATTGGATCAAAAAGCCCCCCCTTTTCTCTGCTGCTGGGTTCTGGCTCAACCTCTGCTTCAACAGCAGGTGTCTCCTCTGGTGTTGAGATCGCCTCTGGCACGGGCAGCACAGGAATAGGTAAGGGCGGCGGCGCGGGGACCCAGTTCGGAGCTGCATCTCCCGTTTCTGGCTCACTCACCTGGGGCGCAGAGACAGGTGGAGGCGTTGGCTCAGCAACAGGCTGAGGTAGACTCGGGGCGGGCCTGCGTTCGACTGGAAGCACGACTTCTGGCAGGGTGACATTCAAGGCACGGCCATTGAGCTGAGTCGCGACCTGCACTTGGATGCGATGCGGTGTCTGGCGTGAGAGGCTCGAAAGATCAACCCGCCACTCACCATCTCCACGATTGATTGCACTCAGTCTTTGGCCTGATGCCATAACAGTAAAATCAATCGGTTGGCGACGCAGATCAGGATGCTGCGCACGTAAGATCAGGCGTGCCGCTGAGCCGTCTTCAGGCAGCTGAACGGATGCGGCCACCACATCCTGTACATTGACACTATGACTAATTTGACGCTGGAAGGTACGCCCATCGATTTCAATTTGTAGCTGCTGTTCGCCTAGTTCAGGGAAGCTCTCAAGCACAGCGCGATAGCGCGGCTGCTGCGCATCGAGCAATAAAGGCTGGGCCAAGAGCGTTTGGCCAGATTGGATCAAACGCGCTTCCACATTCAGCAGACGTAAAAATTCGCGTCGATCAACAGGGCGGCCCTCTTCGGTTAGCCAAGCTTCAAGATTCAGTTGATCACCACGAAAGAGGGTCGGCGGTACTCGGCTGGTGTGGAATTGCACATCAGAGACCACAGTGACTCGATTATCGTCATGGGCTGCGGTTTCGATCTGCCACTGGCCGGCTTGTGGCCCTGTGACCGTGACCAGCGTGTAATTAACATTGCCGTACCAGCGCGTGTTGGCGCGCTGCGCTTCACGCTCAACACTACGGCCTTGCGGATCGATCAAACGCAGATCAGCACCAGGGGGATGAAAAACCAAGGCTGTAAATTCATTGATCGTCGGATCAATCAAAAACCGGTTATCAATGAGAGGGACTTCTTCCACTGGCAAGGTGCGATTTAAGATCTGTAACATAAAAGGCATCAGATCTTCGGCCGTATGTGCGATGGCATGCAAGCCACCACTGCGTTGTGCCAAGGTGGCCATTAAATCGTGGTCCGCTTCATCAGACAGCGCCAAGGTATGGATTTGAAATCCAGCTTCAACTAAACGCGGGAGCATTTGGCGCAGGATGATATCCCGCGACTGCTGGTTCTCTCGCTCACGTGCTTGAGCTGTGGCCGCTTCAGAAATATCCACCAGTCCATCAGAAAGCAAAATAATATGGCGCGGACCATGTGTCTCAGAACGAGCAGCATCCCAAGCCGCTCTTTCTAGTGCATTCTCTATATCTGTGAACAAGGCAACAGAATTAATCTTCTCAGCTTGGGTATAGGCATTTTGTCGCCATGCGTCATTGACCTGGCCGTGTGGCACCAGCATGTTGACATAGGCACCAAAGGTCCAAATGCCGGCGCGACCTCCTTCGGGCAACAAATCGATCAGCAGATGGGTCGCAGGAATACGCAGATTGTTCGGGTCGGTGCGATGCATACTGCCGGAGATATCCACCACAAGGCGAATATCTTGGGTTTGTGCAACAGCGTGGGTGTTCATCATGCCAAGCAAGAGGCCGATCAACATCAATAGTAGGGATAACGCCGACCAGCGGCTGGTCTTGGCCGTAGATAGCCTAGTGTGTTCCAGTGTCTCATGGCACTGTGGGCCGGGCCCGACTTTGCATCCCAACATGATGTTTCTTCCTCTTGCTTGGCTGATCCCGAGGGATTGCGACGTTAAATACTGGCTTCGGCGAGACGACGTCCACGCTCAGTGAGATACCAACGCAGGCCCCAGTGGGTGTTCATCTTGCCTGCCAAACCCTTGCCCATCAAAATACCGAGGGATTTCATCACATCTGGCTCCGCAAGCTCCAGCTCATCCAGCAGGCTGGCCTGTGTACGGAAGGTATATCGACCTGTTCCCAGAACTTTTAATACCTGGGTTGCCGCCACATCAAGCTCATCAAGCACTTTGTTCTCTTCTTCTTCACTGAGATCCATTTCTGTCTCAGTTTCAATCAGCGGAACAAGGCTGAGCTGAACCTGTTTGAGCTGATGCTTCAGTTCTTCGACTTCTTCACGAGCGGTGTTGGCCGCGCGCAGCGTGCGATCAGTTTGATTGGTAATGGCAAAACGTGAGGCGACGGCGGCTATCAAACACAGGCCGGTATAAATCAGCAGCTGGCCAGCATCATGTTGGCTTTCACTGACAATATTACTGCCGACGAGATCCAAAACCACTGGTACCAAGAAGGCCGCACCCACCCCAACAACAACACTGCGCAGCATGCCAGTAATATCTTTATTATCCTGATTCAACAGGTAATAGTTGATCAAGCCACCAAAAACACCCGCAATCAGCATCACGAGCGTGAGCACTAAAACAAAAACAACCATAATTCACTCTTCCTCAGGTTGGTCAATAAATACTACTCTTCGGTCTCGGCTGAGCCAGATGCTGCTGGTACGGTTGTGCGATTTTTTGCCCACCACCCTATCAGCACCGCCAGCACCCAAGCCCCGACTAAACCCAATCCCAGCATCAAGAACTGCTCGGCCTGACGAGTGGGGTCACTCACGCCCATCAGCCCATCCAGCACCAGCACAATAAAAGCCGGCGCATAAGCTTGGTCAATCACCTCAGCTGGCACCACCAGCAGCACGAGTTGACTCAGCACCATGCCCAGCTTGAGCGTCAATGGGAGCCAGAACAAAAACTTCCAGCTTGCCATCATGAGCACCAAACCGGCCAGAGCATAAAACAACCAACTGCCTAGCACTAAACTTTCCATCGCTTTTTCTCAACTCCAGAACAATAAAATCAGCGTCGGCACCCAGCCTATACTAGATTCGCCCATCCAGAATGAAAAGCTTTAAGCCCTTGTGAGGCCACTTTTTATTCTGCTGCCTTTTAAATCTGCACCCAGTCAATAATCCGCTCGTGTAGGTCCTGAGTCAGGGCACGTTCATGAATCACACCCTGTTGCCCCATCACCGCCGCCGACTTGAGTGTCTGCTGTGTGAGCAAAGGATGCCAGCTGGGCAGGGGCTGCTGTTGATGACGCAAACGATAAGCACAGGTCAGCGGCAGATATTCAAACACGATTTCACCACCCTCGGTTTGACTCTCCTCACGGATAGACAAGCAATCTGGCACCTGATGCTGACGGAGTTGATAGCCTGTGCAACGACACGTCTGCAAATCTAAATAGTTGCACGCCACATCTGTGAAAAACACTTCATCTGTTTCATCGTCTTGGAGCTTATGCAAACAACATAGGCCGCAACCATCACACAGGGCTTCCCATTCGGCTTCATTTAATTCAGTTAAGGGCTGCTCCCAAAACTGCGGGCGCAAGGCAGTACCGCAAGATGACATCAGTAGCGCGCCTCCGTTGGTGCACGATACAAATCAAGCAGATAGGCTTCTTTGGGTGGCGGCAGTTGTAGGTAATAGCCCTTCAGCTTGAGCTGCTGGCTCACTTCTTCGTAATCGGCCCGCGCCAGCTTTTTGTGCTTTTCCAGCACCAGTGTGAGCGCCTTGCGTGGTGTGCCAAACTGGGCGAGAAGATCTGCGGGCACACAGCTTAAACCACGCTTTTTATCGACATAAAGATAAAGCTCGTCGCGACGTGGGCTGGCGTAAATTTCAGTCAATTGCATCATCATGAAGCCTCTTCAAATCAAGCATCGTCATCTAACCCACTCACAACCGGCTGTAAGGCTTGTCGCCGCCAAGTTGGCCAGGACTCAGGAAGTTGGAGTGGGCGCTGAGCCGCCAGATCCTGGACCCACAAATCCAACTGCTTACGTTTTGCCAGCAGCTCCACAGGCACCTGCCGCTCAGTCGCCAACTGCTGCAAGGCCGCCCGCAGCTTTTTGAGCAACGTACGGTAAGCTGGGCTTTGCGGGGGCAGCAAGGGCGCTGGATCATTTTCGACAGGCTGCGCTTGACTCTGCTCAATCACAGCAACCACCTCGGCACCAAAACGCTTAATCCAGCCAGGGCTGGCTTCGCTGATCTGGCCAAGCTGTGGCAAACTGGTCGGGCGCTGCTCAGCCAGATCATGCAGCAGTGTATCGCTGGCGATGCGATTGCGTGGCCGATCCAAGCGCCGCGCCTGTTCTTCTCGCCAGATTGCCAGAGCCTGAATGGCGCTGAGTTGGCGTGGCGTTAAGCGCCAGTTTTGCTTGAGCCTCAGCCAAGGCGTTGCCTCGCGCTCACAAGCGGCTTGCGCTTGATAAGCACTTTCCTGCTCCAGTATCTCACGCTGCTGCACACTGAGCTGAGCGGCTAAGGCATGCCAGCAAGCGAGCAGATATTCCACATCCTGAGCCGCATAATGGCACTGGGAAGGCGTCAAGGGGCGTTGCAACCAATCCGAGCGGGTCTCACCCTTTTCTAGCTGAACATTCAGGTGGGTTTCGACCAAGCGCTGATAACCCACCGACATCTCTTGTGTCACCAGTGCGCTGGCCAGCTGGGTATCAATAAAGGGGGCAACCTGCACGCCTAACCAGTGGTGGAGAAGCTCTAAATCTTCACCGGCACTATGAAAGATCTTGGTCGGCCCGCTCGCCAGCAGGCTGGCCAATGCCGCGCGGCTGAGTGCCTGATCCAATGCCAACAAATCCAGTAAATAGATCTGCTGATCATCGGCAATTTGTAATAAGGCTGGCTGGGGATAAAAAGTGTGCGTGCGAATAAACTCTGTATCTAAGGCCAACTCCTGTGCGGCCTGCCATCTAGGCAAGGCGGCTTCAAGGGCTTCATGGCTGGCAATCCACACATAGTCACTATTCATGTTATTTCTCTTGGTGGATAGAAAAGCCTGAACGCCCAGCAAGGGCACGAGAAAGGGTACCGCCATCGAGATATTCCAGCTCACCACCAACAGGCAGACCATGCGCCAAGCGCGTGACCTTGACCTCACGGCTGGCGAGCAACTCAGCCAGATACTGAGCTGTGGTTTCGCCTTCGAGGGTCGGGTTGGTCGCCAAGATAACCTCTTGAATCGGCTCTTGATCAAGACGCGCTTGCAACTGATCCAAGCCAAGGCTTTCTGGTCCGAGCCCTTCGAGCGGAGACAGGTGCCCCAACAGGACAAAATACTGCCCTGAGTAGATGCCACTTTGCTCCAGTGCAAGCATATCAGCCGGGGTTTCCACGATACACAGCAAGCTGGGATCACGTTGCTGACTGCGGCAAATGCGACAGACAGGTTCTTCTGTCAAAGTACGACAGGCCGAGCAGTGTCCTACTTCAGCCACAGCGCGCCCCAAGACGCGCGATAAACGCTCTGCCGCATCGGGCGTCCGCTCCAGCAGGTGCAGGGCCATGCGCTGAGCACTCTTCGGCCCGACACCCGGCAAGCAACGCAGGGCTTGGATCAACTCATCAATTAAAGGACTGAGATGCATAGATTCAACTCATCATGGAGCCAAAAACGGCCCCGATTGTCTATCGCCAGCTAAAAAGCGACCTGTGCTGACGAAACGCCGAGCTTAAAACGGCATTTTAAAACCGGGTGGCAAGGGCAAACCGGCCGTCAACTCAGCCATTTTATCCTTACTGAGCTGCTCCACACGACGCACAGCATCATTGACGGCGGCCGCCAGCAGATCTTCGAGCATTTCTTTTTCTTCGCTCATCAAGCTAGGGTCGATTTCGACTTTACGCACATCATGGCGGCCGGTCATGGTGACTTTGACCAAACCAGCGCCAGCTTCGCCTGTTGCTGTGGCATTGGCCGCTTCTTCTTGCATCTTCTGCATTTTTTCTTGCATTTCTTGGGCTTGCTTCATCATCTTGCCCATATCACCTAGACCTTTAAACATCTCCAACCTCTCTTCATTGATGGATGGCAGGGGGGTGCGCTCTGAGCGCCTTAAACCCAGGAACCAGAAAACTCAGCCTACAAAAAAGCTATTCTAACAAGCCGATCAGGCTAGGGTACAGCATCAGTCATCTAGCGCCCCTGCACCGGCTGTGAGCGAGGGGGTTCTTCACTGGCTGGCAGTAGCGTCTGTAGATTCAGCTCAGCATCAAATAGGGCTTGGAGTTCTTGCACCTGCGGATGCTGACGAAGGGCCTGCTCTGTCTGCGCCAAAAGCTGCTGCTGATTTTTTTGGCGCCGCATGATGACCGAATCTAAATCGCCTTGCTGATCAGCTTGAATCACGATCTGTGGCTGACGCCCTTCGGCCCAAGGACAGTAGGGCTGTAGCAATTCAGCCAGCGTCTCTTGCATGGCGGCATCAAAAAAAGCCGCTGCCTGAGGCGGTAAACCAAAAACCAGCTGCTGCTGTTGACGCGACAAAAGACACAACTGTCGCAGTTGGGCGCTTTGCCAGCCATTCAGCGGCAGGTGGTCAAATAAGCTGAGCCAAGATTCATTATCTTCCAGCACACCAGAGAATGGAGGTAGAGCTGCCTTTATTGCTGGCTCTGTACTGGGCTCGACGGGTACTGAAGATCCAGGATCGAACTCAGGTTGAGGCGGTTCAGTGGCCGCAACCGAAGACTGCGCTGCAATGTCAGCGACGGAAGCCTTCTCTTGAGGAGCAGGCGCCTCTTGTGGCAGCGCTTCCCAAGGCGGCGTGGTTACTGCAACAGCGGCAGGCTCTAAGTCTGGCGCAGGCATCGTCACCGCTGCTGATGGAGATGCCACCTGCGCATCAGCAGCGCTCAGCTTTGGGGGAGAAGCGACCTCCTCGGGCATCGGCCTTGGTGGTGCAGCCGGTTGCACTTCAACGCCAGATGCCGCTGAGCTTGGTGCTGGAGAACCTAGCACTTGGGAGCCGGGTATCTCTGAGCTTGAAACCTCGATAGCAGCCTGTGTTTGATCAGGCAAAGAGGCCAGCGGGACTTCAGGAATACCCTGAGGCTTGAAGGCCAGCATGCGCAGTAAGGTCATTTCCAGGCCGGTGCGTGGATCTGGCGCCAGCGGTAAATCTCGACGCCCTTCTATCGCAATCTGGTAAAACAACTGTAAATCTTCTGCGGGCAGTTGGCGCGCATAACCCAGCAGTTTTTCTCGATGCTGCACATCGGGTGGCAAGGCGGCGGGTGCACACTGAGCCAGTGTCATACGGTGCAACAGGCTGGCTAATTCTTGCAAGACAGCGGCAAAATCCGGTGCCTGCTGAGCCAGCTCAGCGACCTGAGCCAATAAGCCAGCCGCATCCTGAGCGATCAACGCCTCCAACAATTCCAGCAAATGACGATGATCCAACACACCCAACAATTGGGCGATATGGGCCGTTGCTAGGTAACCATCACCATAGGCAATCGCCTGATCAGTCAGACTCAGTGCATCGCGCATCGAACCATCGGCCGCCCGAGCCAGTAGCCATAAAGCAGGCTCTTCATAGCCCACCTGCTCTTCTTGCAGCAGATGCTGAAGATGCCCCACGATCTTCTCTGGCGACATATTCTTGAGCTGAAACTGCAAGCAGCGCGACAGCACAGTGACTGGCAATTTTTGCGGATCAGTGGTGGCCAGCAAAAACTTCACATGGGGCGGCGGCTCTTCCAGCGTCTTGAGCAGGGCGTTAAAGCTGTGGGTCGAGAGCATGTGGACTTCGTCGATCAGGTAGACCTTAAAGCGTCCACGCGTTGGCGCGTACTGCACATTATCCAATAGCTCACGCGTGTCTTCGACCTTGGTGCGACTGGCGGCATCCACCTCGATCAAATCAACAAAACGCCCCGCATCAATCTCGCAACAAGAAGAGCAGACACCGCAGGGCTGACTGGTCATGCCTGTTTCACAATTCAGGCATTTGGCCAGAATCCGCGCCAGCGTGGTTTTGCCCACACCGCGCGTTCCGGTAAATAAATAAGCATGGTGAAGACGATCTTGATCCAGCGCATTCACTAAAGCCGTGCGCACTTGATCCTGCCCCACCAGCTGGTGAAAATTCTTAGGACGCCATTTACGCGCCAAAACCTGATAGCTCATGCGAAATCTTCTTGCACTAGAAATGAGCGCCAAGGATAGCATGAAGGCGCTGACGCGACACCTGCACCCGAGTGGATCAACGCACCATTTTACGACTGAGCCACTGGCGCAATCGAAACGGCAGCCGCCCTAAAAAGCCCACCAGACCAACAAAAAAGAGTGGATAGCGAATTTCTGGCCGGCCACGCGCCACACCGCGCACGATCGCCTCAGCCATCGCTGCGGCCGTCACCTGCATCGGCATCGGAAAGTCATTCTGTGCTGTCAACGGCGTGGCCACAAATCCGGGGTAAACCACCGTCACCGCCACGCCCTGCTGAGCCAGATCTAGACGCAAGCTTTCCATAAAATAGCTGACCGCCGCTTTAGAAGCGCCATAGGCCTCGGCGCGCGGCAAGGGTGCCAAAGCCGCCGCGCTGGAGATGGCGACCAGACGAGGCTGATGGCCAAGCGGAACTTTTTTGAGCAGCGGCAAGGCCACTTCAACACAGGCCACCAACCCAAGAAAATTGGTTTCCATGACGCGTCGCACTAGCGCCAGATCCACCTGAGCCTGATCGATATACTCACAGGTTCCGGCATTCAGAATCACCTGATCTAAATAGCCCAAGCGGGCCTCAATACGCTGGGCCGCTTGGCGCACTGAATCAGCATCGGTCACATCACAAACCAGCGGGATGATGCAGTGCGGCTGCTCAGCGGCCAAGGCTAGCAAGGGCGCCTCACTGCGCCCTGACACCACCAGCTGATGCCCTTGCTGTGCCAGATGCAAGGCCAGAGCACGCCCGATGCCTGATCCCGCCCCTGTGAGCCAGATTTTTAAAGGCTGATCCTTTGGCTTCATGGCGCCTCTCCAGACGAAGAAGACTCCAGCCATTGATACATGACCAAAGCATCCACATAACCTGCCGTGGGGTGGGCAAAGGCACGCGGTAAGCGCCCAACCACTTCAAAACCCATTTTTTGCCACAAGGCAATGGCCCCCTGATTCGTCGACACCACCAGATTAAACTGCATCGCCAGATAGCCCAAAGCGCGCGCACGTTCAAGAGAGTGCGCACACATGGCCGCAGCCACACCTTGGCCTCGCGCTGCCTCAGCCACCATATAACCGGCATTGCAGACATGGCTCCCCGGCCCCGCCTGATTGGTTTTAAGATAATAGCTCCCCACCAACTGGCCTTGCTGCTCGACCACATAGGTCTCACGCGGCGCGCTCATCCAGAGTGCGGCGGCTTCTTGTTGCGTCAGATCGCGCGGATAGGCGTAGGTCTCACCTGCGGCAGCGATCTCTTTAAAAAAGGGCCAGATCTGCTCAAAGTCAGCAGCAACGGCCAAGCGTATTTGCATCTAAGGTCATCTCCAAAAAAACGACTCCACCCACCTTCACACCCAAGTTCACTAATGCCAGCCAGCCTGTGATTTGCTAAAGTGCGCGCTCTTGTTTGTCATCAACATATCAGAATCAGTAAAGGCTCAACACCCATGCAGCAGGAAGAATTTGCCCAGCACACCCCGATGATGCGCCAGTATCTGCGTATCAAAAAAGAGCACCCTAATACCCTTTTATTCTATCGGATGGGCGATTTTTATGAGCTGTTTTATGAGGATGCTAAAAAAGCAGCCGCCTTGCTCGATATTACCCTGACACAACGCGGCGCTTCGGCTGGGACACCTATTCCGATGGCGGGCATTCCCTACCATGCCGCTGAAGGCTATCTTGCACGGCTGGTCAAGGCTGGCTTATCGGTCGCGATTTGTGAGCAGATCGGGGATCCTGCCACCAGCAAAGGGCCAGTCGAGCGCAAGGTGGTGCGCATACTGACACCGGGCACGCTGACCGATGAAGCTCTGCTCGATGAGCGCCGTGACAATCTGCTCCTCGCCCTCTGCCAACAACAGCAGGGCTATGGTGTCGCTTGGCTAGATCTCGCCAGCGGACGCTTTACACTCAGCGAGCTAGAGGAGACTTCGGCCCTCGAAGCCCTGATCGCGCGTCTTGCTCCGGCAGAAGTGCTGCTCGAAGAAGGCTTGGAGCAGCTCCACTGCTGGCCTGATCCACAACGTCTGCATCGGCTCAGTCCGTGGCAGTTCGATCAGGATACGGCGCGGCGCAAACTCTGCGAACAGTTTCAGGTCCATGATCTGCGCGGCTTTGGTTGTGAGCAGCTCGGCCCGGCACTCGCTGCCGCGGGTGTACTGCTCGACTATGCGCGCGAAACGCAGCAATCCACTCTTCCGCATCTCCATCGATTACAGCGTGAAGAAGAAGATGAAGCGCTGATTATTGATGCCGCCAGCCGTCGCAACTTGGAGTTAGCAACCAACCTCTCTGGCGGAACAGAGCATACCCTGCTGGCGGTACTCGATCAGACTTCGACCGCCATGGGATCACGCCTTTTAGGGCGCTGGCTCCAGCGTCCTCTACGCCAGCTGACCATCATCCAAGCGCGTCAAGGGGCAGTACAGCAGCTGCAAGAACAGGCCTTCAGCTTAGATTTTGCCGCAGACCTCAAGCAGATCGGTGATATGGAGCGCATCCTGTCGCGTGTGGCACTGGGATCAGCACGACCACGCGATCTTGTCCGCCTCGGTCAAGCCTTAGCCAGCCTGCCTGACATCAAAAACAAGCTGGCCGATTTGAGCGCCCCACTACTGCAAGAACTTAATAGTCAGATCGCCGCCCTGCCTGAACTGGCACAAGAACTCGAACACGCGCTGGTTGAAGCGCCACCGATGTTGATTCGTGATGGTGGCGTCATCGCAGAAGGCTATGATGCTGAACTGGATCAGCTGCGCCAACTGCGTGATCATGCCGGCGGCTATCTGCTCGATCTTGAGCAGCGCGAGAAAGAACGCACCGGATTATCGTCACTGAAAGTCGGCTACAACCGTGTGCATGGCTACTATATCGAAATCAGCCGCGCGCAATCAGATCAGGCACCTGCCGATTATCAGCGCCGCCAGACACTGAAAAATGCAGAACGCTTTATCCTGCCCGAGTTGAAAAAGTTCGAAGATGAGGTCCTTTCCAGCCAAAGCCGCGCCCTCACGCGTGAAAAACTGCTTTATGAAGCCCTTTTGCAGCAACTCCAAGCCCAACTCGCGCCACTGCAAATGACCGCCGCCGCCTTGGCTCAACTCGATGTACTGACCTGCTTAGCCGAACGCGCCACCCATCTGCGCTGGTCGCTGCCCTGCTTGAGCGAACAAGAAGGCATCCAGATCACTCAAGGTCGACATCCGGTTGTGGAACAGGTGGTCAGTGATCCTTTTGTTGCCAATGATCTGCATTTTGATCCTGATACCCGTATGCTGATGATTACCGGCCCCAATATGGGCGGTAAATCCACTTTTATGCGCCAGATTGCCTTGATCACCCTACTGGCTTATATCGGCAGTGCCGTCCCCGCCGAAGCAGCGCAGATTGGCCCGATTGATCGCATTTTTACACGGATTGGCGCGGCGGATGATCTGGCCTCAGGCCGTTCGACCTTTATGGTGGAGATGACAGAAACCGCCAATATCCTCCACCACGCCACCCGCCAAAGTCTGGTCTTGATGGATGAAGTCGGGCGCGGCACCAGCACCTTTGATGGCCTCTCACTGGCCTGGGCCTGTGCGCAAGCGCTGGCAGAACGCCAAGCCTGGACACTCTTTGCGACCCACTATTTTGAGCTGACCTGCCTCAGTGAAACCTACCCCAGCATCAGCAATGTGCATCTCTCGGCCACCGAGCATGAGGATCGTCTGATCTTTATGCACCGTGTTGAAGCTGGGCCAGCCAGTCAAAGCTTTGGCCTGCAAGTGGCTCAGCTAGCCGGTGTCCCGCGCGAGGTGATCGAACAAGCCAAACTCAAGCTGGCCGAACTCGACAGCGCGACGCCCACCGCAACGCTGCCGAAAGCACCAGCCCAGCAGGGAGTCGCCGAACAGCCAGTGGAAGAGCGGCCAGTCAAAGAGCACACCGCGCCTCCTGCAAAAACAGCACGCCACGCTGGGCGTCGTTCATCCACACCCCAGCAGGCCGACCTTTTTGCCACTGTGCCTCACCCTGCACTGGAGCAACTCAACCAGCTTGATCTAGACCAGATGACTCCACGGCAAGCCCTCGATTTACTCTATCAGCTTCAGCAGCAGGCCCGCTTTCAGGGGTAAGACTGGAAAAAAAGATCAGCCCGAGTAGAATGCAGAGGAGGTTGATCCTCTGCCATACCGATAAAATGAGATGAGGAGAAGCGCGTGGCTTTTGTTGTGACTGAAAACTGCATTCGTTGCAAATATACAGACTGTGTTGAAGTCTGCCCGGTCGATTGCTTTTATGAAGGGCCAAACTTTTTGGTCATCAACCCAGACGAATGTATCGACTGCGCCCTCTGCGAACCCGAGTGCCCCGCCAAGGCCATCTACTCAGAGGATGAGTTGCCGTCAGACATGCAAGACTTCGTGCAGATCAATGCCGAACTGGCTGAAGTCTGGCCTAATATCAGCGAACGCAAGGACCCGCTCCCTGAGGCCACCGAGTGGGATGGCAAAAAGGACAAACGCCAATACTTATTGAAAGAGTAAACAGATTCACTTCACGGCCAGAGCAACTTCTGGCCGTTTTTTTAAGGAGCGCCTATGGAAAACTGTATTTTTTGTCAGATTGCTCAGCATCAGCTACCCGCCAAAATCGCCTACGAAGATGATCAGGTGATCGCCTTTCATGACATCCATCCTGCTGCCCCCATTCACCTGCTGGTGATCCCCAAAAAGCACATCACCACCTTGAATGACCTCGAAGAAGAGGATGCAGCGCTGGTCGGGCGCTTACAGATCACGGCAGCCAAGCTGGCCAAAGAGCTCGGCTTTGCTGATGCAGGTTATCGCGTGGTGATGAACTGCAACCAAGATGGCGGCCAAACGGTCTGGCACATTCACATGCATGTCTTGGCTGGGCGTGGCCTAAGCTGGCCCCCAGGCTAACTTCATGACGGCACGCTCTCTGAGCGTAGGCAATCCACTCATCATGTGCTGTGTCACCAGAATGAGATTGAAATCAGTTTCAATAGGCCGAAGTTCTGCTCAAGAACCAGCACTCAGATCAAAGCTCAGGTTGATCAGCAGCTTCTGAGCCCACCCCATTTTCCCTGCTTGATTGAAGGATGATTGACAATGAATGATGCGATCAAAAAAGTACTTGCCCCCCACGCACTTGAAGTTAAAAACGTCAAACACTACCAGCTGGAGAGCATTCTTCAGCAGGCCAAGGACGCCCCACCCGTGGCGACCGCAGTTGTCCACCCTGTTGATTTCAATAGCCTAGAAGGTGCTCTAGAAGCCGCTGAAGCCAGCATCATCACCCCTATTTTTGTCGGCCCAGAAAAGAAAATTCGTGCTGTTGCAGCTGAGCATCAACTGGATCTGAAGGATTACCAGATTATCGATACCGAACACAGCCACCAAGCGGCAGAGAAGGCTGTCGAAATGGCACGTCTGGGCCAAGTCCATGCCTTAATGAAAGGCAAGCTCGGCACCTCGGAGCTTTTAGGCGCTGTTGTCTCCAGAACAGGCGGACTGCGTACTGAACGCCGCCTATCACACGTTTTCATCATGGATGTGCCCAGCTACCACAAGACGCTTTTCATCACCGATGCTGCGATCAATATTGCCCCTAATCTGCTGGATAAACGCGATATTCTGCAAAATGCGATCGATTGCGCGCATGCGCTAGGTGTCGATCTACCCAAAGCGGCGATCCTTTCTGCCGTTGAGAAGGTCAAACCCCATATCCAATCGACGCTGGATGCCGCTGCCCTGTGCAAGATGGTTGACCGTGGACAGGTGACTGGCGCACTGGTCGACGGCCCCTTGGCTTTTGATAACGCCATCTCTAAAGAAGCCGCCGAAGATAAAGGCATCAACTCCCCCATTCCAGGTGATGTGGATATTCTGGTCGCACCTGATCTTGAATCAGCCAATATGTTTGCCAAGCAGCTGCAATACCTCGCCAATGCCAAGGCGGCCGGTATCGTGATGGGCGCTCGTGTGCCGATCATTCTCACCAGCCGCGCCGCTAAGCCCTTAGAGCGTTTGTCCTCTTGTGCTGTGGCTGTCATGGTCGCCCGCAAAATGGGCCGTCTGGTTTAATTCAAGGAGTGGAATATGAGCGCCAAAAAACAAATGATTTTGATCGTTAATGCTGGCTCTTCGAGCCTGAAATGCTCTCTCTTTAATGTGGATCAAGGTGAAGTCAGCCAGCATTTTCGCGTCAAGGTCGCCAACCTTTCCGGCCCTGCACGCCTTGAGATCTATGATCACAGCGAACACCCAGATGGGGTGCTCGTCGATAAACAAATGTTGGATAAAGAGCAGCTGGATGTCGCTCATCAGCAAGCACACGCCCAAGCATTAAAGTTTGTGCTGCAATGGATAGAGCAGAATACACCTCAGTATGAAATTGCCTGGGTTGGCCATCGCGTGGTACATGGCGGTGAGCGCTATGCTCAGCCTGTCGTGGTGGATGCCGATGTCATGGCCTTTTTAGAGACACTCGTGCCGCTCGCGCCTCTTCATCAGCCGTATAACTTAAAGCTGATTTACCTCTGCCAAGAGTTTCTGCCCACCTGTCCGCAAGTGGCTTGCTTTGATACAGCCTTTCATACCAGCATTCCACGCATTGCCAGTGAATTTGCCATTCCGCGCCAGTACACAGACGAAGGCGTGCGACGCTATGGCTTCCACGGCCTCTCTTATGAATATATTCACGACAAGCTCTCGCGCTTGGATGCTGAGCTGGCAGAGAAAAAACTGATCGTGGCACATCTTGGCGCAGGCAGTTCGATGTGTGCCATTGATCAAGGCCAAAGCCGCGCTTCAACGATGGGCTTTACCGCCGTTGAAGGTCTCCCAATGGGTACTCGCTGCGGACAGCTCGATCCCGGCGTGCTGCTGTATCTGATGCAAGAAAAAGGGATGGATGCCAAAGCACTAGAGAAAATGCTCTATAAAGAGTGTGGCTGGTATGGTGTTTCTGGGGGCATTGCCTCAGAAATGCTCGCACTCAAGCAATCTGCTGAACCTCTTGCCAAGGCTGCAATCGATATGTTTGTGTATCGTATTGCGCGCGAAACAGGCTCACTGGCTGCGGCACTCGGTGGTGTCGATGTGATGGTTTTCACCGGTGGCGTTGGTGAAAATGATGCTGATTTACGCGCCGCCGTGGTGAAACAAAACGCTTGGCTGGGTATGGAAATCGATCCACGACGCAACCAAGCCAATGAATATTTGATTTCATCTGACGCCAGTCGCGTTAAAATCTTCTCCATTCCAACCAATGAAGAGAAGATGATTGCCCGCCATACACTGAAACAACTTGGCGTGGCTTAAACACTTCTCCTATGGCCTGGCCTCAACCACCCCCGATTTCGGGGGTGCTCACCTTTGCTACGAGGAGCCCCTATGTCTCGTTCACGTCAACTCAACCGTGCTGATCAAGTGATTGAGCAGGTCGATGTTTTGCTGCGCACACTGATTCCACGCGCAGCGCAGCCCTATCGCCCTAATCCAGCGTTACAGCAAGAACACACTGAAATGAGCGTCGAAGAAAAGCGCCATGCAGCTGGCCTGATGCGGATCAACCATACCGGTGAAGTCTGCGCCCAAGCCCTCTACCAAGGTCAGGCACTGACCGCCAAGCTCGATGAAGTGCGCGACCAGATGACTCAAGCAGCACAAGAAGAAATCGATCACCTCGCTTGGTGTGATCAACGCTTACAAGAATTGGATAGCCGCACCAGCCTACTGAATCCACTTTTTTATGGCTTGTCTTTTGGTATCGGTGCTGTAGCGGGTTTGGCGGGGGATCGTTACAGCCTCGGTTTTGTGGCCGCTACCGAAGATCAGGTTTGTCATCATCTGGAAGAGCACTTTGAATCTCTGCCTGCCCAAGATCAACGCTCGCGCGCGATTTTACAGCAGATGCATGAGGACGAAGCCCATCATGCTGACTGGGCACTGGCAGCTGGGGGGGTGCGCTTTCCTGCCCCAGTCAAAAAGGTCATGACACTGATGTCTAAGGTGATGACCAAAAGCGTTTACCGCCTATGATGCGTGATGGCTCAGCGAGAGACCAAGGCGTTGCCACTTGTTGCTTCTAGCCAGAGGGTGTATGCTAAGATTAAATAAGAATAATCTAATTATTTAATCCATGAGAAACAAATCGCTCATACTGACCCCCTCTTGCTTTAGGAGTTACGCAATGAATATTGATCGCGCTCTACTGACCTTTGCCAGCATCATGATTCTGGTCAGCGTCGCTCTCACTCAGCTGGTGCATCCCGCTTTTATGTGGCTAACCGTATTTATCGGCCTCAACATGTTGCAAGCCAGTTTTACCGGCTTCTGTCCTGCAGTGATGCTTTTCAAAAAGCTTGGCATTCCGACGGGCAGTGCTTTTAAATAACCCAGCGGAATCAACAGATCAGCCCACCTTGGTAAACCTGGTGGGCTTTTTTGTCTTTATTTTTTAAGTTTTGATGAATAATGTTTGCATCCTGCTATGCTTCAAGGTTCAATCAGCCTGCCAGTTCATGAACCAGAGGGATAGCTATGAGTCAGTTGCTGCACAATGTGAATCAGCGCACACAAATGGCAGGCGAAAATCGCTTAGAGCTGCTGCTCTTTCGCTTACAAAATGGCCAGATTTACGGCATCAATGTTTTCAAGGTCAAGAAAATCATTGCCTGCCCGCCTCTGACTCAACTGCCCTATCATCATCCGCATGTGGTCGGCGTTGCCAATACCATGGATGGCCCTCTTCCTATTTTGGATATGCTCAGCGCCATCCAATCAGGCAAGGTGACTGAACCGCGCAAACAGCAGGTTATCGTCTGCGAATACAATCGCCGTATGCAGGGATTTTTGGTGCAATCTATTGATAGCATTATCAACCTTCAATGGAGTGACATTCTGCTCCCGCCTAAGGGTATAGGCCATCGTCACTACCTCACCTCGGTAACGCGCTATAACGATCGTTTAGTTGAAATTGTGGATGTCGAAAAGGTGATTTCTGAAGTCACCCCTTCAGCGATGCAAATGAATGCGCAGCTCAATGATGATTTTGAATCCCTAAAAACCGCTCAGGTGCCACGTAAGCTCTTGGTGGTCGATGATTCGGTGGTCGCCCGTAACCAAATCAAGCGCTGCCTTGAGGAAGTCGAGTTAGAATCTGTTTTATTAAAAGACGGCTTACAAGCCTATGAACACTTGACCCAACTCGCCAGTGAGGGCAAGGATGTCAATCAAGAATATCTGATGATGATTTCAGATATTGAAATGCCGGAAATGGATGGCTATACACTGACTAGAAAAGTCAAAGCCGATGCACGCTTGGCTCCGCTGCATATTTTGCTCCATACCTCCTTATCAGGTGTTTTTAACAAATCGATGGTGGCCCGTGTGGGAGCAGATAACTTTATTGCCAAGTTTGATGCCAACGAACTCGCTCAAGCGGTGTTGGATCATTTTCGCTTGCGCTCCACGCAAGGTTAAAAGGTGAGGTACTCAGCCTGACTTGGGCTGCAAGGCCTTATAGATGCTACTGACAATTTTATCGGCTTGAAAAGGCTTTAAAATATAACCGCGCGCGCCTGCTTGCATCGCTTGTTGCACACTCGCCGCTTGGCTATCGCCGGTGACCATGATGACCTCTGGCGGCTCCTCCATTTTCCTGATTTTTGTCAAGGCTTCTAAGCCACTCATTTCTGGCATTTCAATATCAAGGCACACCACCTGGGGTTTGTATTGCTTCACCAGCTGCACAGCATCGACGCCATTACCCGCCTCAGCAACGACTTGGAAGCCACGATCTTTTAAAATCTGGCGCAGTAGGCTGCGCATAATCGAAGTGTCATCAGCAATCACAACGGTGATCGGTGGCAAATCTGAAGAAGTTGGTTTACTCAATTGAAGGCCTTTCAGTCACTGTCCGTAGAGAAGAATCACTGCGCATACTAGGGCTTTTGTGGCAAAATGTAAAAAATACCGTCTTTATGGTAGCAGACTATGGCTACATCTTCTTCTGACTCAAATCTCAGCACACAGCTCGAGTATCGCCGCTTTCGCAATATCATTTTTGTTGTGGCTGTTGCTGTGGCACTCGGATTGATGTTTTTGGGGAGCTGGATGGCACGTGGAGTCGAGCAGGATGTCCTGCTGCGTTCCTCCAAGGCGTATTCTGATGCAGTCATGCAGTTCCGCTCCTTCTATTCCGATGTGGTATTAGCTCCTTTACACCATCACCCTGATTTAATCATTAGCGACGATTATCGCCAGCATGATTTTGCACTGCCAATTCCAGCGACCTTAACCCTTGATCTAGTTGATTACATTAATCAGCAGGATCAGCAGGTCTATCTCTCTCAAGTCAGTCACTACCCTTTTCCTCAAAGAGCTGAGCGTCAACTCAATGCTTTTGAGCAAGAAGCTCTCGCGCACTTATCTCAACCGCATCAGAGTGCCTATCATCGCGTAGATCGTATAGATGATCAGCCATTTTTAAGCTACGCCCTACCGATTCGGCTCGATGCCTCTTGTGTCGATTGCCATAACAACCATCCCGCCTCACCTCGGCATGACTGGCAAGTCGACGACCTGCGTGGCATCCAAGTGGTGAGCTTGCCAATTCAAGACACCTTTACACAACATAACCAGCGCCTGACGCTCTTTTTCGCGGCGATCTTTTTCATTCTGCTGGCCAGCGTTGGCGCACTCATCTGGATGGATAGCCGTATTCTGCGCGCCTTGCATCTCGCACGGGAGAAGAGCCGTGCTTTAGAAAAGACCACCCATGCACTGCGCCAGCGTGAATTTGCACTCGATCAACACAGCATTGTCAGCATGACCGATCCTGAAGGGATCATCACCTATGTGAACCAGCAGTTCGTCAATATCAGCGGCTATAGCGCGCAAGAACTGATCGGCCAAAATCACCGAATTATCAACAGCGGCCACCATCCTCGCGCCTTCTTTCAACAGCTCTGGCACACCATTGCTCAAGGTGAAGTCTGGCACGGTGAAATCTGCAATCGTGCTAAATCCGGGGAGCGCTACTGGGTCGCAGCCACCTTAGTCCCCTTCCTCAATCTGCAAGGCCAGCCTGAGCAGTATATTGCGATACGCACTGATATCACCCAGCAAAAGCGCCTCGAAGCAAAGCTCTTTGCCAAAAATCAGACCCTGGAAAAGATGGCACAGGATCTGCGCAAACAATATTTATGGATGCGCGATATTTTAGAGGCCGTGCCACTTCCGGTCTTTTTAAAAGACCGTCAGGGGCGTTATCTTCAAGTGAATCAAGCCTTTCAGCAGCAGATGCAGATTCAAAACTGCATAGGTTTAAGCGCACAGGATTTATTCACGCCAGAATTAACCCGCTTGCATGAGCAATCCGATCAACAGCTCCTGCTGGAAGGTCGAGGACAGCAGTATGAAGCTGAGTACAGGGATGCCGAAGGGCGTCTACGTTATGCAAGCTTCCATAAAGAACCCCTGACCGCTGAAGATGGCAGTATCCTGGGCCTCGTCGGTGTGGTGGTGGATTTAAGCGAGCGCCGCGCTTGGGAGGCCAGCCTGCTGCAAGCAAAAGAAGCAGCAGAAGCCGCCAGCCTGGCCAAAAGCCAGTTTCTTGCCAATATGAGCCATGAAATTCGCACACCGATGAATGGTATTTTGGGCATGACCACTCTGGCACTTCAAACCCAGCTCACACCGACTCAAAAGGACTATTTACAGCTCGTCGACAGCTCAGCACAAGCCTTGCTGGTGCTGCTGAATGATTTACTGGATTTTTCAAAAATCGAAGCTGGCAAGCTGCATCTTGATCCACAGCCGACGGATCTGCTCGATTTGGTGACTCAACCGATGAAGAGCCTAGCCATGCGGGCGCATCAAAAAAACCTCAGTTTTGAATGGGTGCTCACTCAGGATATCGCCACACTCCCCCAGCAAGTGCTTTTAGACGCTGGACGACTGCGCCAAGTACTGATGAATCTAGGCGACAATGCGATTAAGTTCACCCAAAGCGGTCATCTGCGCTTGAGCATCCAGTGGCAGGATAAGGCAGCGCCCTTCGGTGAACTCATCCTCTCTCTTGAGGATACAGGGATCGGCATCGCACCTGAAAAGCAGCAAGCTATTTTTTCGGCCTTTACCCAAGCCGACACCTCCACTACACGTGAGTTTGGTGGCACTGGCCTGGGCTTGTCGATCTGCCAGCACCTTGTGCACCTAATGGGAGGACAGCTCCACCTCACCAGTCAACCTCAGCAAGGCTCTTGCTTCTCGGTCACCCTGCCTCTTGAAGTGGTGCCTCCTGGTGCTGCTCGCTTACCGGTTTCAACCTCACCTGTACCTCTTTTGTGGCTGGCAGATGAGGCCAGTAATCGCCACAGTGGCCACCTTATGCTCAGCGCACTCGGTGCCGAGGTCATGGAAATCGATGCCGAGGTCGAAGAGGAGAGCTTGTGCCTTGCGCCACTGGTGATCAAGCATCATCCACCCTTTTTTGATGCATTAGATTGGATTGCCGCTCGGCAGCAGACGAATCCACATTGGAACCAACCTATCTTGCTGCTCACACCACTGCTGACCCAGCAAGAAAACCAGCAGCTTCAGTCCTTGGGGATCAACCAGCATCTGAGCTGGCCGCCTCTGTGGCAAGAACTACAGACTAGCTTGAAGCAACTGATTCATAAACCACAAGAATCGAGCCTCGCTGTTGGCCCATCCACCTGGGTGTGGGACAGTCTGAGTGAGGCGCTACGCTCCCATTATGCGCCTCATGTACTGCGCCAGCTTGATCCTTTGCTTGCTGAAATCGAGCAGGCGTTGGTACACCACCGACCTGTCGCACCTCTACTCCACGTCGTTTGGAGTCAGCTCAGCCTGTTGCAAGTGACTTATTTGGCTGCGCCCTTGGAGGATCTGCTCGCCCAGTTAAGCCAGCCGCCTTCTGCTGAGCAGCGTGCTGCTCTCCAACACTTTATGTATCATCTTGCCTCGTGGCGCATGGAGCTAGCTTCGGTTTGCCACACTACAACGTCTTCCTTATCTCTATCATCTGAGTCTGCCCATGAATAATGCCTCTCAAGACGCTCATCTTTATCAGCTCGCGCTCAGCATGGGCACCAGTCAAGAGCTCGACACCATGCTCAGCCGGACCCTAGAGGGGCTAGCACAGCATCTGCCAGTGCGTTCTGCTCAAGTCTGGCAGCTGGTACGCCATCAACAGGAGGTCTGGAGTGCAGGTTTAGGAGAGGAAGCCCTCTGTTTGCTCAGCGCTCATTTCACGCTGCTCAATCGCTACCCTGAGTCCTCTGATGCGAGACAAGTCAGCCTCGCAGCACTCCAGCAGCAGCTCGACTGGCCGGATTTTTATCATCCCTTCCAAGAGTGGGCCTTGCAGACACTGCCTCAACAATGGCCGCAAGACGATGCATACCAGGCTTTATTTTTTCTACCCGGTTTTGGCCTACTCTGGCTAGAAACCACTACGCCCCTAGAGGGAGCGTTCCACCCAGATCAATTACAACCTTTGATGGATCGTTTGGCTCAATTCTGTCTTGGCTGTTTGAGCCAAGCTCAGCTCGCTGAGCAGATGCAGAAGGCTCAACAAGCCAGTCAAGCAAAGAGCCTGTTTTTAGCCAATATGAGCCATGAAATCCGCACGCCCATGAACGGCATTTTGGGGATGCTTGATCTGGTTCTCCAAGGCGAATTAAATGAAGAGCAAAAAGAGTATCTTGATCTGGCGCACATGTCCGCAGATCACCTGCTAGAGATCATCAACCATCTGTTAGACCTGTCTAAAATTGAAGCTGGCAAGCTGGACCTACAACCACAAACCTTTGATTTAATTGAACTGCTCGGCCAAACCGTCAAAAGCCTTGCTGCGCGCGCCAAGCTCAAACGCTTACAACTCCACTATGATATCGCTCCTGATTTGCCGCGCTATGTGATGACCGACCCAGCACGCCTACGCCAAATGTTGATCAACCTAATCGGCAATGCCATTAAGTTCACCCAAGTTGGCGAAGTCACGCTCGAGGCACGATTGATCGCACAAGGTGAAAAGATCGCTGAATTAGAACTGGTGGTACGAGATACAGGCATTGGCATGGATGCCACAACGCTTGAGCACATTTTCGAGCCCTTTGAGCAAGCCCAAAATCAGCGCAACCGCCAGTTCGAAGGCACAGGGCTGGGACTGTCTATCGTGAAGGATCTGGCTGAGCTGATGGGGGGCCACATCCAAGTCACCAGCCAGCAACAAAAGGGATCTTGCTTCACACTTCAGCTCCCAATCCAAGTGATGCAAGCCTCGGATCACGCCCCGTTACAGGCCTGTGATTTAAGCGGCTTTCGTGTGCTACTGATCGAGGATCATCCTGTTAGTCGTCGCGTCATCAGCGCCATGCTACAACAACTTGGCCTCGAACCTGGCTTAGCCACATCTGGCCCTGAAGCCCTTTTTCAGCTGAAGTATCAAGCGCAACAAAACCAGCCTTATGATGCCGTTTTGGTTGATGCCCACCTACCCGGTATGGATGGTTTTCGTTTTGTAGAGCAACTCCGTCAAGAACCTCAGATTGCAGCCACCCAAGTCCTGATGGTCAGTGCATCGGCCGAAACAGGGGATGCCCGCCGCTGCCATGAGCTGGGCCTGATGGGTTAT
The DNA here is from genome assembly GCA_007119985.1 of Marinospirillum sp. Taxonomy (GTDB): domain Bacteria; phylum Pseudomonadota; class Gammaproteobacteria; order Pseudomonadales; family Halomonadaceae; genus Marinospirillum. The sequence goes on along the minus strand of SKOQ01000123.1, from coordinate 4,913 downwards.
TTGACCAAGCCCCTGACGCTGATCGAACTCCAAGAAGCGCTGCAGCGTCTGCTGGCACAGCAGCAGCCCAAAGAGACGACACTCAACCCGACAGGACTCAAAATCCTCTTGGCTGAAGACAATCAGGTCAATATGAAACTGGCACTCAAACTGCTGGCTCGGGATGGGCATCAAGTCAGCTGGGTGGCTGATGGACAAGCCGCTTTAACGCAATTGCTGACAGAGGAGTTTGACCTGGTCTTAATGGATATGATGATGCCAGTAATGGACGGCTTGGAGGCCACTCGGCAGCGCCGACGCGATGAGGCCGAGCAAGGCTTAACACCCATCCCGATTATTGCCATGACAGCAAATGCGATGCAAGGAGATAAAGAGCGCTGCCTAGCGGAAGGCATGCAAGGCTATGTCCCCAAACCCGTCAATCCAGAGCAATTACGCCAAGAAATCAATCGAGTCATGCAAGAGCAGCAGCATCAAGACACCCCTTGGCTCCAACCGCCGCCCAAAAGCACAGAACAGGGTGAATGGGATACACTGCTTGATCAAGCCGATAGCCTGCTGGCCCAGACTCGTATCACCCCGCCGCTGGAGCCCAATCAGCCACTCAAGTCCAGCCCCCCTCCCTCGCCACAACTGAAGAAAATGGACTGGCCTTTAGCTGTAGAACGTCTAGGTGGTGATGCCAGCCTGCTGCATATGGCGTTGGAGATGTTTATCGATGAGTATGAGCAGCATCAGCGCCAGCTCGTCAAGGCTTGGCAAGAGGTTGATCTACCAGCCTTGGCAGCCGAGGCCCATACGCTGAAGAGCCTGCTGGCCACCTTTGCAGCCCAAGAGGCCGAAGACAAGGCCCGCCAACTAGAAGCCAGTTGCCAGCAAGCCCTCCCCCTCAATCAACTGGAACCCATCTACTTTAGCTTGCTAGAAGCGTTAGAAATCTTATTGCCCGAACTCTTACGTCATCAGCAAGGTCATTAAAGCCAGCCAGCACCGGCGCATGAAAAAAAGCGGTGCTGGTTAATCAAGGTCTCTGATAACCAGAGGCTTGATGCACATCAATAGCATTACAATAAATAAGCCTTTAGATTGACACAGGTCGACTCAAGGAGAGTGTCATGCGTGTTAATCAACCTATTACAGAACAAGAGCAGCGCGTTAACCCTCAAGACCAACTGATCACCATCACCGATCTACGCGGCATCATTACGGATGCAAATCAAGCCTTTGCCGATATTTCTGGCTACACTCGTGAAGAACTCATTGGGCAAAACCACAACCTGATTCGGCACCCTCATATGCCCGAAGCCGCCTTTCAGGATCTTTGGAGCACCATTCAATCTGGCCGCTCCTGGAAGGGGCTGGTTAAAAACCGTTGTAAAAATGGCGATTACTACTGGGTCGATGCCTATGTCACCCCAATTAAGCGAGATGGGAAAACAGTCGAGTATCAATCCGTCCGCACCGCCGCGCCGCGCTCACTCATCCCGCGCGCAGAAAAACTCTATCAGCATTGGTCTCGCGCTGAGCATACCACCGCCCAACCAAGACTCCGCTTGTCGCTTCGCCAGCAGCTCTTACTCTGGTCGGCAACAGTCAGCCTGCTCAGTACAAGTCTCGCTTTTTGGCAAATTGGCTGGGTTGCCAGCCTATTGATTGCCTGCTCGGGCCTTATCGTCATTGGCGGCATCGCGCGCCTTACTCAAGGTTTAAAGCCTCTTCAAAAGCAGGCGCTTAACATCGCTGACCAACCCCTGATGTCTTGGCTCTATACAGGGCGATATGATGAGCTAGGGCAGATCGAATTCGCCCTTGCAACTCGCACCAGTGAACTGATGGCCGTGGTGGCTCGATTACACAATAACGCCACCTTAGTGAGACACAAAAAAGCCAATTCAGATGAGCGCCTTCAAGCGGCTTTAGGCTATGTCGAGCACCAAGGCAGCCTGATTGAAGAAGCGCGTCAAGCACTGCACACACAACTGGCTGGGCTCGCTGAAGTCGCTCAAGGTACCGCCAAAACAAACCAATCCGTTGCACAATCGCACCAGGCTACTCAGATTGGGCAAGAGAGTATCCATGCTGTGACAGAAGCGATTCTTCATCACGCGCAAGAGCTCAATCTGGCTAAGGACCAAGTGGCTGAACTGGCGCACACCAGCCAAGAGATTGAGCAGGTCATGGAGGTGATCTCACAGGTCGCTGAGCAAACTAATCTGCTCGCGCTGAATGCCGCCATTGAGGCCGCACGCGCAGGTGAGGCTGGGCGGGGATTTGCTGTGGTGGCCGATGAAGTGCGTGCTTTAGCCCAGCGCACCCATCAATCCACCCTCGAAGTGAATCGTATTGTGAATGAGCTACAAATCGCAACGCAAGCCTCGGTCAGTGCCATCACCCAAGGTGTCAAGACTTCATCTCAGACAGTGTCTCTGGCCGATCAAATGCATCAGGGTTTCGCTGATATTTTGCAGGCAGTGGATCAAATGCGTGATTTTGCGTCGCTGGTCAATCAAATGACGCAAGAGCAGGCGGCCTTGAGTGAACAAACCACCGAGCAGATGGGCGCATTGGCTGGCCTTGCCGAACAATCAGTCGAAGCTGGACAGGCTGCACGTCAAGAAGCCAATGATTTGGATGATCAGGTCGCGCACTTACATCTGCTGGCCAGTCACTTTATCGAAAGCCTACACAGTCAGGCGTATCAAGCGCGATCAGAATCTTGATGAACCTGATAGCGGATATCGACAATCACATATTCGGCTTCAGGCCCAACCCAAGCAGACGGAGTTCCTTGGCTCTCTTCATCTTCATCTCGCTCTTCGTCCCACTCGGTTGACTGAGCAGCAGGACGTTGCACACGGCTAAGCTGGGCGGGAAGCAGCACACTGGCATCCAGCGCCTGTCCAAGTAGACGCCGCGCCACTGGCGCATCGATGCTTAACAAACCTTGATGGGGCTTAGCCTCATCAGGGCCGACCAAACGCCAGGTTTGCGTTTCTCCTGCCTCATCCTCCAAGGTGACCCAAGCCCCGAAATACACCCGCTGCTGATCTGCCGGTAAGCGATCGACCACCTTCAGCGCCTCTAAACGCCGATCCAAATGGTGGATGCGCGCCAAGGTGCGATTCAACTCACGCTTATTGTAGGTGTAATCTGCATTTTCACTGCGATCCCCCTGTGCAGCGGCTTCTTGCACCTTTTGCGCGAGTTCAGGATGCCTGATTTTCCAGAGAAAATCCCGTGTGGACTGAAGGCGCTGATAGCCTTCTGGGGTAATCACATTGGCGCGCTCTTCGGCACGCGGGTCCTTGGCGGGATCACGCCATCTGTGCATATTTCGTCCACGCATCATGTTATCCTGTTGGGCAAAAGAGCCATCATACGGAGTCCGTCAGATGACGCAAGATCCCCCTTCTGCACAGGTCTTCCAGCACCAGGATGTGCGATATATCGAAGACCAAGTGCTTTACCAAGGTTTTACCCAACTGGCCGCGGTTCAACTGCAACACCGTCGTTTTGCTGGCGGCTGGACACCTACCCTGCGCCGTGAAGTGCTGCTACGCCAACCTGCGGTGGGCGTGCTGGCCTATGACCCTTGGCAAGATCAGGTGGTCTTGGTTGAGCAGTTGCGCATCGGTGCGCGTGAAGACCATCACAGTCCCTGGCTGCTGGAACTCATCGCTGGTTTGGTCGAGCCAGGTGAAGAGGCTGAGGCCGTTGCCCATCGTGAAGCTTGGGAGGAAGCCCAGCTGACACTGCTGAGCCTGGAGAAGATCACGCGTTACTATTCCAGTCCTGGAGCCAGCAATGAGCAGGTAGATCTTTTCTGCGCACTGGTAGATGCCTCACAAGCCGCCTCCTTAGCAGGACTGGCTGATGAGCAGGAGGATATCCGCGTTGTCTGCCTGCCACGTGACCAAGCCTTAGCACAGGCGCTCACTGGGCGAGCGAACAACGCTATGAGTCTGATCGCCTTTCATTGGCTGGCCTTGCATGCGCCGCGCCTACAACAACAAGCCAGCTGCCTCCAACGCCTATGACCCAGCCTCATCGTCGCACACTCAAAGCCCTCCAAGACCTTGCGGCCTATAACTTCGTACTCCTGCACAAGCTCCTAAACGGCCAAACTCAAGCCAAATGGCAACTGGTGCTCGGCACACCAACAGCACCAACGCTATTAGAGGGACACTGCCTAGAACAAACACGCTGGACACAACTCATTCAGCTCACTTGGTCAGTACCGGCTGAGCAAGAGCAACCCTGGCTGCTCGATCAACAAATGCTGGTCCGCCACTATCAGGATGTCCATCTTGCGGAGGTGATCGCCTATCAACGCCAGCAAGTGCGCCAAGGACACTACATCTACCCCAATGCCCAAATGTATCACCCAGATGAAAAGCGCCAAATCAATCAACTGCTCAGAGAGTGGCTCCATGAAGCTCTCCAAACCGGCTATCCTGCCTTCTCCACGCCAACATCCGGCCCAGCAGATGCCCATCTCTAGCTTGCGCATTGCCCAGCTCAGTGATCTGCATCTGACCGCATCGGATCAGCGTCTCTACCGTGGACGCTCGAGTCGGGAGGCCCTGTCTATCGCACTTGCGCAGGCCTGTACCGGCGAGGCCGATCTGCTGCTACTAAGCGGTGATCTGGCGCAGGATGTCGAACCAGCAACCTATGCTTGGCTGGTGGCTCAGCTCGAAAAAACAGGACGTCCTTGGTATTGGCTGCCCGGCAACCATGATGCACCTGACATGATGCAAAACTGGGCTGCAACGGAATGGGAGCACGAAGTGGCTGGGTGGCGGATGCTGGGGTTATCCACCTATCAAGAACGGAGTGCAGCGGGGCGGCTCAGCAAGAAGAGTCTGCTGCGCTTGCAACAGGCCAGTGCAAGCGATCAACCCCTATTGATT
>SKOQ01000090.1 GCA_007119985.1 Marinospirillum sp. | reverse complement strand
GAGTCAACTCAGGCTGAAGCTGAACAGCCAAGGGCTAGCGCGACAACTGAAGCACAACAGAGCACGGCTACAGCCGAAGAAGCCTCGCCTGCCAGCCCAGTCTCACCCGAGGCAGCCGCGCAAAGTGAAGCCGCACCAAGTGTCGATGTCGAACCCAAGGCTGAACTCGCGACTTCAGTCACCGAGCCGCAGGCCAGCTCCTCTGTCAGTGCGGAACCAGCTACAGAGTCTGTCGCAGAGCCGGTTATTGGAGCAGCCAGCAGCCCAGCAGATGAACCTGCTGCAACAGAAATCAGTGCGCCAGTCGCCGAAGTCGAGGCCACACCTGCCGCCGAGGTAGAACCTACCACTGATCAAGCTGCGCTAATCGCCAAGGTCGATGCCACAAGCGAGACAGCGGCAGATCCTTTCCCTGAGCTGCCCGGCTATACTCCTTTGCCAGGTCGTGCACCCAATGATCCGCGCGAAGTCCGTCGTCGTCAGGAATGGGCTGCAAAACTGCAAGCTGAGACAAGCAACTAAGACTGGCACGCCAGTTTGGCTCCAGCCATAAAAAAGGCTTCCTGGTGATCAGGAAGCCTTTTTCTTTTGTCTCTGACCTTGAACTGACCCAATACACCTCAACGCCCTTGGAAATCGAGCGCTTCAAAACCACGCTCCCATAAGAGGAACACAACTCAAACCCCACCTTGGACTAAAAACGGGCCTAGTGCACTCACGATCAAGGCCAAAGAGCTCAGCTGAAACCAAAGCTGATGATGCATGGACCACCCCCTATTGCAAACTATTTAACAGATGGCGGTAAGCCAAATCTTCTGCCTGCCCTGGTTCACGCGCACAAGAAATGCGGCACAGTGGCTGACCATCGGCATCAAAAAGCGCCAAGTGGCTGATCCATTGCCCATCACAAGGCTGGCGCACAATAAAGGCATACTCCATCGCTAAACGATCAAGATGCAGGCAACCTCCTTGCTCCCAAGCAATACAAAGCTGCTCCTTCACAGGGCAAGGGGCTAAGGGAGCGGCCTTAAAGTGCTGCTCTAAACCTGAAGTCATCAAGGATACCGCCAGCTGAGGTATCCGACCGGAGAGGCGAGGCCATTGCGACAAACGGCTCAAAAGTTGCTCAAGCGCCTGTAACCCAACAGGCCGAGCGAGCTTAGGACTCAAGCTTAAAAGAGCAGCAAACAAACTGGTCTCGTGACGCTGGAGCAAATAAGGCAGATCATCCACAGCCTGCATTAAGCGCCACTCTTTCTCTAGCTGGGCGGCATCAGCAGGGAAGTGCAGGCTAGTTCGCTCTTTGCGAACAAACAAAGGCCGCGCGGCGAGCTCTGCAGTGGTAAAGCTTTCCATCAAGCTCTGCCAAGCGCTTAGATCTGTCTGTGCCCCGACTTGAATACGAAAGAAAAGCTGACCTTGGCGATTGTAAAAGCACAAACTGCGCTTCAAATGCACCACACCACTCGATAAAACCCGAGGTTCCTCCACTGCGCAAGCCCAGTACCAGTGCTCAAGATGCACGATTAATTGGTTTTGACCGACTTGAAAGCGCAGGCCCAGTTGCTGAGGCTGATCCAGATATAAATCAGGTGCATTGAAACGGCCTTTCCAGTGCGCCACACCAAGGTCATTCATCATCTCAAGCTCAACGTCACCCAACAAACTCAAGCTATAGAGTAGAGAAAAACGATCCTGAAGGGGATACACGGCCTCCTGCCCAATACGGGCAACTTGCAACTCAGCCTCACTGACTTCTAATAAGCTCGCCCATTCACGCTCACTCAAACCCGGCTGGGCTTGGCGCACACCCAACAGCGATTGATAAAGCAGATGGGACGGACGGGAGAGAGATTCAAAAGGTGAAACAACAAGTGCATTCATGATGTCATCCTCAATTCAGCTTGGCAGTACCCTGTGCGCACAAGTCATCACACAGACCTTAATTGAGAATCATTATTGTTTTCATTGATGGAGAAGTCTAAGAAAATCTATCTATCAACTCAAGATTTCTAGTAATTTTTACTGATGGGATTGCCTTTCAGATGGCTCAAATCCAGCTTTATTTAGTCAAAATGAGTTTTCCCTGACGAGTGACCCTCAGCACATAGACCTCTCGCTCATGCTCAATCAAGACCTGCTGGCCTCCTTGAAGGAGGTCTTGACTAGAAAGGCATCGTCCTCGATCAATCATGGGTTTACTTTCTGTGATCGGTTCCATTCTACTGACCTGATGCATCGTCTCATTCCTCGATTAAGGCCACCCCTCGATCTCTGCACAATGCAAAGCCGCGAAATCATCGCTCTATTCATCATCTAACGCTTTTGGATAAAAAAACCGCCCAATAAAGGGCGGTAAGGACTCGCTTGATGATGAGGAGAACCATGAATCACAGCAACCTTTAGGGGGAGGCAGTGCTGTTATCCGGTTAGGGCCTGAGCCCATGAATTAACGATAATCCTTATCATTTAGCTTTGCAAGCATTTTTTTATCGAGATGATCCAAAAACTTAATCGCAGTAAAAAATGATAATGATTGACATTTGATCATGCGATTTTATAGCATAGTCTTTGATCAGCCAGCCAGCAGACAGGGATCAGAGACCGATTTTTTTGAGTGGATGATCGCGATGTTGTTCCCCCTTGCTCTGCAAGCCAGCCAGTCTCAACGATGAAATCAATTCGGGTGCGATAACACGCCAGCCCTGGTTTTCTCTCTAGCCTAGACCGCGCGACACCCTGCTTTGTCAGCGTGCGTTGACTGGCTATTGCTGATCACTCAGTGCCTGAGGTTCCGCGCCCTTCACTTTCATGGGGATCAACTCGTGGCACATTTTTCTCGCTATAACACACCTGCTTTTTACCTGACGCCTTTAGCCGCTGGCTTGGCCTTAGCCATGAGCAGCACCGCTTTGCACGCCCAAACAACGGCCGAAGCACCCCGCGAACTGCGCAATATTGTGGTGACGGCCGCTGGCTTTGAGCAAGACCTCAGCCAAGCGCCAGCCAGCATGAGTGTCTTAACGCGTGAAGACCTGCAAAGCCGTCGCTACAACAATCTTGCTGAAGCCCTTCAGGGCGTCGAAGGGATAGACGTGCGTGGCGGTACAGGCAAAACCGGCGGCTTGGATATCTCTATTCGTGGCATGCCGAGCGACTACACACTGATTCTGATTGACGGCCGCCGTCAGAACACCTCTGGCGATGTGGCACCCAATGGCTTTGGCGAATTTGCGACCAGCTTTATGCCGCCCTTATCCGCCATTGAGCGTATCGAAATTATCCGTGGCCCTGCCTCGACTCTCTACGGCTCAGATGCGATGGGTGGCGTCATCAACATTATCACGCGCCCTGTCTCAGACGAATGGGGCGGCACACTGAGCGTTGACACCACCTTCCCAGAAGACAGCGAATTTGGTGGCACGTCCAATGTCAGCGTTTTTGCGACAGGCCCACTGGTTGAGAATCTACTGGGCTTACAAGTGCGCGCCAGCCACATGAATCGTGCTGCTTCGAATCTAACACCCAGCGAAGCCAATGCACCTGACTTTAATACCCGTGGACAAACGCCAGTTCAAGGTCGCACCTCGAATATTGGTGGTCGCCTCACGCTGACGCCCAACGCCCAGCATCAAGTTTATCTGGATCTC